>NZ_RBWV01000013.1:0-300000 GCF_003634695.1 Motilibacter peucedani | reverse complement strand
GTCGTTGGGGGCCAGCACGCCGTCGAGCGTCACGCCCGCGTCAGGGCCGGCGAGCAGCTTCTCCATGCGGGCCTGGGCAGTCTTGCCGTCCCAGTTGGGCGTCGCGACCTTGGCGAACTCGGTCTCGCCGCTGACGACCTTGATCTTGCCGGAGGCGATGTAAGGCTTGAGCACGCTCATCGCGCCGTCGAAGAAGAAGCCGGCGTTGTTGTCCTTGGGGTCGCCTGCGAAGACCTCGATGTTGAGCGGGCGCGTCGCCTTCGCCACGTTCAGCCCGTCGAGCAGCGCCTGGCCCTGCAGGACGCCGACCTTCGCGTTGTCGAAGGTCGCGTAGTAGTCGACGTCGCTGGTGCCGGTGATGAGGCGGTCGTACGCGATGACCGGGATCTTCTTCGCCGCAGCCTTGGCGAGGACGTCCTTGAGGGCACCGCCGTCGACGGAGCCGACGATGAGCGCCTTGTCCCCGTGGTCGATCATGGCCTGGATCTGCGTCACCTGGGTCGCCGGCGCCTTGTCGGCGTTGGTCACCTCGGTCTTGTAGCCCAGCGCGGTGAGCTGCTTGACCATGTTGTCCGCGTCGCTCGCCCAGCGCGAGTCGCCCTGCGGCATGGCGACGCCGACGGTGACGGCGGGCGCCTCGGCGGCCGCGCCGGACCCTGAGCCGGAGCAGCCGGCGAGGCTGCACGCGAGGGCGACGCCCGCCACCGCGTACCGAAGTGAACTAGACCGCACGAGATCCTCCAGGAACCACGGACCCCGCCTACCGGGGACGCGGAGTTCTCTTCGGCACCTGCGACGCGGACTTGAACGCGGAAGATCACGGTTCGAGCGCTGTGTGGTCCCCGAGCCCGTGGTAGCGGCGGTCGTGGTAGACGAGCGGTGCGGCGTCGCCGTCGACGCGGGCCTCGAGCACGCGCCCGACCAGCAGGGTGTGGTCGCCGACGGGCACCCGCTGGGCCGTCTCGCAGCGCAGCCACGACGCCGCGTCGAGCAGCAGCGGCTCGCCCGTGGGCAGCCGGGTCCACCGCGTGGGAGGCGCGAACCGGTCCACGCCCGTGGTGGCGAAGCGCTGGGCCACGGCGGCGTGCTCGTCGGCGAGCAGGTTGACGACGAAGGTCGAGGCGCTCAGCAGCGTCGGCGCCGTCGACGCGCCGGACGCGAGGGCGAACGAGACCATCGGCGGCTCGAGCGAGACGGAGGCCAGGGAGGTGGCGGTGAGCCCGGCGGGCCCGTCGCCCGCGTCGGCCGTGACGACGACCACGCCGGCCGGGTGGCGACGGAAGGCCGCCCGGAAGGTGGCTGCGTCGACCGGGTCCAGGTTCACCTCCCGATCCTCCCTCAGGCCCGTGCCGGACGCCCTGCGGGGGCGTCAGCGCAGCGGTGAGTGCGCGGTCGACGACGCAGTGATGCGTAGGGTGCGGCGCCCGCCGCTGATGCGGCCGACGAACGGCAGCGCGACGGTAGCCGTGAGCTCGACCGTGACGCTGGTGGCGCCCGGGTCCAGGTCGACGGAGCGCACGCGTACGGAGCGGTAGTGCTCGTCGAGGTCGGTGCGGGCGAGGTACGCGGTGGCGCGCGACCGCGCGCTCCTCGCCTCGATCGGCAGCCGGGTCAGCGACTCGTCGTAGAGGCGGTCGCGGTCGAGGGCGCCGGCAGCGTAGAGCGCCGCGCCGTCGCTGGCGGCGACCAGCGAGCGACGGGCCAGGAAGGCGGCCGACGAGTCGGTGATCACCGCGACCAGCCCCACGAGGATGGCGACGAAGCCCAGGAGCAGCGGCGTGATCGAGCCGTCGTCGCCGCGCAGCCGCCTCACCGGTACTCGTCCACGACGGCGAGCGCCTGTGCACGCACGGGCACGGCGGCGTGGGAGAGGAAGCCCGGCAGGAACGGCAGCGGCACGCGGGTGCGGACGGTGACGGTGACGAAGCTGCCGGGCGCCAGGCTGCCCGAGACGGCGATGCGCTCGCGGCTCGACGAGGCGTCGAAGTCCGTCATGACGAGGTGGGCAGCGGCGCGTGCCCGGGCTTCAGCGGCGGCGTCCGCGTCGCCCTGCGTCGTGACGTAGGCGCGACTGCCCTCGCGAGCGGCGGCGGCCGCCGCGTAGGAGGCGTTCTGCGCCGAGAACGCCGCCAGCATCACCCACGTCAGCGGCACCAGCAGCAGCACGGCCAGGAACACCGTCTCGATCAGCGCGCTGCCGCCGTCGGTGGTCACCGGCTCGTCGACGGGGGTCATGCACCCTCGTCCACGGCGTGCGCCGTGACGTCGATGCCGCCGTCGACGCCGGCGAGCCAGCCGACCAGCGGCAGGTCGGCCTGCACCCGCACCCAGACCGTCGGCAGCCCGTCGTCGGACGAGGTGCCCGCGGTGACGTGCTGGCCGAGCCCGCTGCCGAAGGAGCCGCTCACCAGCGAGGCGGTGGCGACGCGGCCGTCGACCGGCGTGCGGTCAGCGGCCGCGGCCACGCGCGCGCCCTCGGCCGCCTCGGCCTGCAGCGTGTTGCGCACGTGCAGGACGAGGCCGAACTGCAGGATCGCCAGCACCATCGGCACGACCACCGCGACGACCAGGCAGAACTCGACGACCGCCGCGCCCGAGTCGTCGTGGAGCGCGCGTCGCAGTGCCGGCGGCCGCACGGGTCAGTGCTTCGAGGTGGCCGAGGTGAAGGCGTCGTCCAGGAGGTCGTGGAGCTGGTCCTGGGCGAAGGTCCACAGCACGCCGACGATGCCCGCGGTCATGACGGTGATCAAGACCCAGGCCGGGACGTCGCCGCGGTCGTCGGAGTCGGCGGCCGCAGCCGCTCGGGCGGCGAGCGAGTGGACTGCCCTGGTCAGGGCGAGGGAGGCGGACATGAAGAGGTCTTCCTTCGTGGTTGCGGTTTGCGGTGATCAGCCGGCGATGTCGAGCGAGACGACGCCGGGGTAGAGGGCGAAGACGATCGTGACCGGGAGCACGAGGAAGACGACAGGCATCATCATCCCGATCTCCTTGCGGCCACCGGCTTCGAGCAGGTCGCGCTTGCCGAGCTCGCGCACGTCCGTGGCCTGCGCGCGCAGCACGTCGGCCAGCGGCGTTCCCCGGTCGACGGCGACGGCGACGCCGTCGACGAAGCGGGCGAGCGGGGCGAGCGACGTGCGGGCAGCGACGCCCTGCAGCGCGGTCACGAGCGACGCGCCGGCTCGCGCGTCGGCGAGCGCACGCGAGAGCTCGCGGGTCAGCTCGCCGGAGCTCAGGCCGCAGACGCGCTCGAGCGCTCCGGCCGCCCCTTCACCGGCGCTGACGGCGAGCGCCAGCATCTCTGCGACGGTCGGGAACTCCTGCACCATGCGCTGCTCGCGCTTGGTCACCTGGGCCCCGAGCCAGTAGTCGCGCGCGAGCACTCCCCCGGCTGCTGCGACGAGGCAGAGCAGCGCCAGCGGGACAGGTCGACCCTTGCCGCTGCTGAGCATCGCGAGCGAGAGAGCGAGCCCGCCACCCAGACCGGCGGCACCCCACAGCACCTGCTCGGCACGGAACTGCTCGAGGCTCAGCGGACTCGCCGACTGCTCGAGCTTGCGGCGCACGGAAGCACTGCCACCGAGCACGTTCTCGAGCACGCGAGCGGCGTCGCGCACCGCCGGACCGACGATGCGCTCGAGAGTCGGGAACGGCGTGAGAGAGCGCGACTCCTGCAGCAGCCGGGACACCCGTGGCGTGTCGCGCAGGTAGGGGGCGAGCCGGTCGTCCAGCCGCGGACGGCGGAACACCGGCAGCCGCCAGAACGCGGTCACCGCGCCGAAGCCGGCGACCAGGCCGAGCAGTGCCCCGAGCAGGCTGCGGCTCATCGCAGCACCCGCTCTTCTTCGGGCAGGCGTGCGATCTGCAGCATCAGCCGGTAGGCCAGCAGGCAGACGCCACCGCCCACGAGCAGCACGACCGCCCCGGCCGCCGAGTTGAACGCCGCGACACCGTCGGGGTTGAAGGCGAGCAGGCCGAGGACGAGCCAGGGTGCTGCAACGGCGAGCCGGGCACCGTTGACGGTCCAGCTCTGGCGGGCCTGCAGCTCGGCGCGGGCCCGCGCCTCCTCGCGCAGGAAGCCGGACAGCGTACGCAGCAGCCGCCCGAGGTCCGAGCCGCCGACCTCGCGCGCGAGGCGCAGCGACTCGACGATGCGGTCGCCGACCGGGTCGGCCAGCGAGGCCTTGAGCCGGTCGAGGCACGGGCCGAAGCGCCCGGTGGCGCGGTAGTCCTCGCCGAAGCGTACGAAGTGGCTGCGCAGCTGCTCCGGGCCTCGCGCGCCCACCTGGGTCAGGGCTTCGGGCAGCGAGAGCCCGGCGCGTACGCCGCTGGCCAGATTGTCGACGACCTCGGGCCACAGCTCGCGCAGGTCGGCACGGCGCTTGCGCTGGCGCATCCGGACGAGCCCGAGCGGCGCGTAGGCGGCCATGCTGGCGAACGCGGTCGCCACCACGGGTGAGTGCGACACCAGCGCCATCACCAGCAGGACGACGACGCCGGTGCCGGCGCACGCGCCGACCAGGGCGAGCGGCGTCACCGACTCGACGCCCGCCTGGGCGAGCATGTCGGACATCCGCTCGGACAGGCGCGGGGTCGTGCGCGGCTTCGGCTCCCGGGGCGGGCCGAACGACAGCCACACCAGCAGCAGGCCCGCGCCGAACGCGAGACCGATCAGGGCACCCATGGCTCAGGCCGCCTGCAGTAGTCGGGCGAGGTCGAAGCCGCTGCGGGCGAATCGCTCCTGGTGCGGCGGCCAGCCCTCGGCACGCACGAGCCGGCCGTCGCGGGTCGTGAAGATGTCGGCCGTCTCGACGACGTCGCCCTCGACCCGGCCAGGCACCGCGACGATCTCCCGCACCCGCCGGGTGCCGTCGGCCTCGGTGGCCGCGTGCACGACGAGGTCGACGCAGGACGCGACCGTGGGGACGACGAACTGGTGGGTCACGTTCTCGCCGGCGAGCAGCGGCAGGGTGCACAGCTTCTGCACGGCCTCGCGGGCGCTGTTCGCGTGGATCGTGCACATGCCGGGAAGGCCGCTGTTGAGGGCGATGAGCAGGTCGAGGCTCTCCTCCTGGCGCACCTCGCCCACGACGATGCGGCTCGGGCGCATGCGCAGCGCCTCCTTGACCAGGCGGCGCAGCTTGATCTCGCCGGTGCCCTCGAGACTCGGCTGCCGGCACTGCATCGCCACGATGTCGTTCAACGGAGCCTTCAGCTCGAAGGTCTCCTCGCAGGTGATGACCCGCTCGCGCGGAGGGACCGCTGCCAGCAAGCAGTTCAGCAGCGTCGTCTTGCCCGCCTGCGTGCCGCCCGCGACCAGGATGTTGAGCCCGCTCGCGACCGCCGCCTCCAGGAACCGCGCGGCCGGCGCGGTCAACGAGCCGAGGCCCACCAGGTCGTCGAGGTGCGTCGCGCGCACCACGAACTTGCGGATGTTGACCGACCAGTGCGCCCGCGTGATGTCGGGGATCGCGACGTGCACGCGGGCGCCCGAGGGCAGCGATGCGTCGACGAACGGGGAGCTCACGTCGATGCGCCTGCCCGACGGCTTGAGCATCCGCTCGACCAGGTCACGCACGTCCTCGGCGGTCAGGATCGTCGTGGTCAGCTCCGCCACCCCGTGCCGGGCGATGAACACCTTGTTCGGCTCGTTGATCCAGATCTCCTCGACCGTCGGGTCGTCGAGGTAGCGCTGGATCGGGCCGAGCCCCGCCACCGCGTCGAACACGTCCCGTGCGGTGCCGCGGGCGTCGAGGAGGGCCGGCAGCGAGCCGTCGAGGCTGCGCTCGTCGTAGTCGGCGATCACGTCGTCGACCAGGCGGCGAACGGCCGCCTGCTCGCTCGCCGGGTCGATGCCGCGGCGGCGGACCAGCTCGCGGACCTCGTCCTCGACGACGCTCGACGCGTGCACCTGACCCACCCTCCAGCCGAACGGACACCGGGGCTCCCCGGACGACGTACAGGGTGCGGTGGAGAAAGTAGGCCGAAAGCCGGTACGCGTGGGCGCTCACCCGATCGAACTGTGGATGACCTCCACCTGCGCGAAGATCGGCACGGAGCGTCGACCAACGGCTACGCGCCGGGCTGCGCGGTAGTTTCGGCGGCGTGCGAAGGAGTCCACGTCGGTGATGCGCTTCGTCGTCGGGGAGCGCGACGTCCTGTCGAGCAGGTTGGCCATCTCCCCCGTCTTCGAGCTCGACAACCTGCTGCGCCTGCTGTCAGGCCGCACCCGCCGCCGTCTCGGCCAGCCCTGGGTGAGCGAGCTGCGGCCCGCGTTCGTCGAGCTGCGCACGCGGGTGCCCGTGGATGCGGTGCTCGCTCTGCAGCACATGGCCATGAGCGCCAACTTCATCGCGCCACCGCCACGCGGTGCTCAGCAGACGATCGAGGACGACATCGCCGCGGTGCGCGAGACGCCCACGCGACTCGCCCGGCAGGAGATCCGCCGTGCCCTCGAGCTCGAGCCTGTCGTCCATCCTGCCGTGCGCGACATGCTCCAGCGCCGAGACGTCGTGCAGGTGCTCGCCACACCCTCGAGGCCGCCTGGCAAGCGCTGCTGGCCCAGCACTGGCCGCACCTGCGACTGCTGCTGGAGCTCGACATCCACCACAGGTCCGCGCTGCTCGCCGACCGCGGATGGGCCGGCGTCCTCGACCAGATGCACGACACCGTGCGGTGGCGGGCGGGAGCCGTGGAGATCACGCGCGGCGTCACCCAGACGCGGGAGCTGAACGGCGAGGGCATCCTCTTCGTGCCCTCGATCTTCGTCCACCCCGGCGTGGCCGCCTACATGGAGCCGGCCTGGGCACCCACCCTCGCCTACCCGGCGCGCGGTGCGGCTGCACTGCTGCTCGGCAGGCCACCGGGCCCTTCGCAGGCGCTCGCACGGCTCATGGGCGCGACGCGCGCGAGGCTGCTCGTCGAGCTCGCCTCCCCCGCCTCGACGAGCGAGCTCGTCCAGGCGCTCGGCCTCCCGCTCGGGAGCGTCGGCGGCCACCTGTCGCGTCTGCGGGCGGCGGGCCTGGTCGAGGGCCGGCGCGACGGCCGGTCCGTCACGTACCACCGCACTCCCACGGGGCACGCGCTGGTGGCCGCGAGCGGCGGCGTCTTGTCCGGGACTTGACGGATGCACCGGGTCGTGGTCGGTCGGCGGAGCGACCGACCACGGCACCCCCGTGGCGCACCAGACGGTCACAGCAAGGGTGACCCGACTGCACGCCTTTCGTCGTCGGTCGAAACAGAGGGACCAGTCCGATGGCCGTGGGGAGGGTCTGTCGACGGCGCCGTCGGCGTCGGTCAGGAAGTGCAGGTCGCCTCCAGTCATCGAGCCCAGGAGACCCAGTGCGCGTGAAGACCGGCCCCGCCGTCCTGGCCGTCGCCACCCTGACCGCGAGCATCGCTACGCCAGTCGGAACTCCGGCCAGCGCTTCGTCGAGGCCTGCGCCGACGACGACCGTCGAGTCGTGCAAGGCCGTCTACTCGCTGAACGGGACGTGGACGGGCCGAGCCACCGGCTTCACGTCGACCCTGCGCGTCTACAACACCACCACGGCGTCCGTGACCGACTGGACGCTCGTGTTCACCTTCTCCGGGGCCGGTCAGCGCGTCACCCGCCTCTGGGACGGGACCTTCAGCCAGCTCGGCCACCGGGTGACCGTCCACCCGACCGCAGCCAACCGCACCATCGCGGCAGGCAAGCAGCTGACCATCGGGTTCGTCGCTTCCGGCGTCGACGGCAGTCCGCGCTCCGTGACCCTGTCAGGCACCGCCTGCACCGAGACGGCCTCCCGAGGGCATGTCGTACCCGGCGCGGCAGCGGCGCTGCACAACGCCCTCGCCTCCCAGGTGGCGGCCGGGCATGCGTCAGGAGGGACCCTGCTCGCCCTGCGCCACCGCGTCAGCCAGATGCAGCGCGACGAGTCCCGTGACAACGTCAAGGCCGAGATCAGCCATCTCAACGGCTTCATCCGTGAGTTCCACTGGCCCGCCGCCAAGGTCGATGTGACACCCGAGGGCACCACAGCCCTGCTGGCAGTGGCGCAGGCGACCCTCACCAACCTGCGCTGAGCGCCGCCACCGGCCGGCCTCCACGCCGACGGCACAGTTTCGCGGCAGCGCCCGGGAGGCACACCTCGATCCATGAGCCAGCCCAGCCTCAAGCGCGCGGTGACGACCCCGTTGCTCTTCCTGTTCATCCTCGGGGACGTCCTCGGCGCCGGCGTCTACGTGCTGGTCGGTCAGATCGCCCAGGAGTCCGGCGGGGCGGTGTGGCTCCCGCTGGTCATCGCCCTGCTCCTCGCGCTGCTCACAGCCAGCTCCTACGCCGAGCTGGCGACGAAGTACCCGCGAGCCGGCGGGGCCTCCCACTACGCGAACCTCGCCTACGGCTCCTTCGCCGGCTTCGTCGTCGGCTTCTGCATGCTCGCCGCGGGCATCGTGTCGGTCGCGGCGCTCGCGCGCGGCTTCGGCGGCGACTACCTCAACGAGTTCGTCGACCTCCCGGTGGCAGCGGTCGCCGTGGTCTTCCTGCTCCTCCTGGCGCTGCTCAACGCGCGCGGCATCAAGGAGTCGCTGCGCGCCAACACCGTCGCCACCCTGATCGAGGTGAGCGGTCTCGTCCTCGTGGTCGTCCTCGGCGCCTGGGTCGCGCTGCGCGGCGACGCCGACTACAGCCGACTCACCGACGTGGGCACGCCCCAGCACGGCGCGGCGGCCGCGCTGCTGAGCGGCTCGGTGCTCGCGTTCTACTCCTTCGTCGGCTTCGAGACCTCGGTCAACATCGCGGAGGAGACCAAGGACCCGCGGCGCTCCTACCCGCGGGCGCTCTTCGGCGCCCTGGTGGTGGCGGGCGTCATCTACCTGCTCGTCGGCCTGGCCGCCAGCTCCGTCGTGCCGACCGACACCCTGGTCAAGTCCAGCGGGCCGCTGCTCGAGGTCGTGCGCGAGGCCGGCGGCGTGCCCGACAAGCTCTTCAGCGCGATCGCCCTGGTCGCCGTCGCCAACGGCGCGCTGCTCACGGGGATCATGTCCTCCCGGCTGACCTACGGCATGGCGCGCGACGGCCTGCTGCCCTCGCCCCTGGCGCGGGTGTTGCCCGGTCGGGGTACGCCGTGGGTCGCCATCGCGGCGACGAGCGGACTCTCGATCATCCTCGCCGTGACGGGTGACGTCGGCACGCTCGCCTCCACGCTCGTGCTGATGCTGCTCATCGTCTTCGTCGCCGTGAACTCGGCCGTGCTCGTGCTGCGCCGCAAGCCCGGGCCCGACGCCGTTGCGGACCACTACCGCACGCCGACGGTGCTCCCCTTCCTGGCCATCGCCTCGTGCATCGTGCTGTTCACGCAGATCGAGGGCGAGGTGTGGGTACGCGGTCTGATTCTCGTCGCCGTCGGCCTGGCCCTGGGCGCGGTGGCGAGCCTGCGCCGGCCCAGCCCGGTGCCGGCCTGACAGCGTCCGGCTCGATTGGGGTTGCCACGAACGGGCGGAGTCACCGGCCGGCGAGTGGGTAGGGAGCCGTCGTGTCTGATCTTCGTGTCGACAGCGACGTGCTCCTCGACGCCGCCAGCGCCGTGCGCGACGCGCCCGCACCAGGCGTGCAGGCAGCGGGCGGCGCGGCGCCGGGAGAGGGCGCGGTCGGGCACGCCGACCTGGCTGGGGCGCTGTCCGCGATGTCCGCGGCCTGGAAGCAGGGCGTGACGGCCCTCGACACCGACACGACCCGCGCCGGCGACGGGCTGCGCGCCAACGCGCTGCGCTACGTCGAGACCGACCTCAAGCTGCAGGAGCAGGTCGACCGGATCCGGCGGGGGCTGCCCGAGTGAGCGGTCCTGACTTCTCGGTCCCCGGCGACCCCGGCGCCCTCCGCGGCTACGCGCAGGAGCTCCGCGGCGCCGGCACCGCCATGGGCGACACCGCGGCCGCGGTGCGCAAGGCGTCGACCGGCCCGTGGGAGGGCGCGGCCGAGCAGGCGTGGCGCGCCACCCAGCAGCGGATCGCCACCGCGTGGGAGGACGCCAGCTCCGCGATGTCGAAGGCCTCGACCGCGGTGGACCACTACGCCGACGCGCTCGAGTCGGCCCAGAAGAAGGCCGCCACGGCCCTGTCGAGCTACAACGACGCCGTCGCCGACACCAACAAGGCGGTCAACGACTACAACTCGGCGGTCAGCGCCGGCACCCAGACCGGACCCTTCACCGACCCTGGCGAGGGGAAGCGCACCGCGGCCCTCTCGTCGCTCTCCTCCGCCCGCGACGCGGTGGAGCAAGCGGGCGCGAACGCCGCCACAGCCGTACGCGCCGCAGCCGAGGTCGCGCCGACCTCCGCTGTCATGCAGGTGCCGTCCTCACCCTTCGGCAACGACGCCGTCACCAACGGCGACGGCGCCAAGGCGGGCGGCCCGGTGCCCGACCTCCCCACCGACCCCGCGGCTCTCAAGCGGCTCCTCGACCTCGCCCGCTCGTCCGGGATGTCGCCGGCGGACTACTCCGGGCTGCTGCGGCAGTACTGGGCAGCGGTCGCGGCGCAGAAAGCCGGCATCGACCTCGAGGCCTGGGACCCGACGAAGGGCGCGTCCGGCAACCCCGACGCGATCCTGGCGGTCTACCGCTACTACGGCAACCTGTTCCTGCAGCACCCCGAGCTGCAGTGGGCGGGGATGGCCAACCTCATCGGGCCGTCGTTCGCCGGCGGGTTCCTCGACCTCGACATGGTGCAGAACCTCGCCCGCGAGCTGCAGAAGCGCATCGACAAGCTGCCCGGCCCGGTGCGCGACGCCCTGCCCGAGGAGCTCAAGCAGATGGCCGCGCTGGCGAACGCCGGCGGTGACGAGGTGGCGTTCTACGAGAACACCTTCCTGGCCATGCAGAAGAAGATCTTCTTCGACCAGGGCGGCATGCACGAGGCCTACCTCGACGGCGGCATGGACGCCATCAAGGAGCTCCAGGACGCCGGCATCACCGACCGTGCCACGACCAACGCGTGGCAGCAGATCCACGACGGTGCCGCGACCGGCAACACCGCCCTGCTCGACGCCGGCAACACGACGCTGCTGAGCCGCGAGCAGAACATCATCATCCCGGACCAGTACGACGCGATGCGCAACCACCCGGTCACCGGGCAGGCCTTCACCTACCTGCTCACGATGGTCGGGGCGCCCTCGATCCCGGGGGCCCACACGCCTGCCGAGGTGAGCCCGCTGTCGGTCAGCGCCAAGGTGCCGGTCATCGACATCCCGTTCGTCGGGCACGCAGACGCGACCGTCACCCTCGACACCCCGCTGCCCGACTTCAACATCTCGTCGAAGGACCCGCGCTGGGACATGATCATCAACGATACGCTGCCGGCCTACACGACTCTGCTCCGCGAGCACCCGCAGGAGGTGAGGGACCTGGTGGCCTCTGACGTCGGCACCCGTGTCGACCAGCAGCGGCTCGCGTCGCAGTGGGACGACATCCTGCGTAGGTTCTTCACCGACTGGCACCTGCACGGCGGCTTCGACGTGACCATCGGATGAGTCGCCACACCTCCCGCCGCGCGCTGTGCGCGGCAGCCTTGTCCGCCGTCGTCGTCACCACTGGAGCATGCAGCGTGAGCGTGGGTAGCAGCACCGCCGACAAGGATCCCCTGGTCAAGGACGACAAGGTGACCCTCGACCTCACGCAGCGGCCTACACGGGCGAGCCTGCACCTGCGTGACGGCGAGCAGGGCTCGAGCGCCGCGGCGGCCGACTCGAGCAAGGGCATCGACGTCACGGTCCTGCTGCCTGGCGGGGGGTCGACCCGCATCACGGCGTACCGGCTGGCCATCCTCGCGGCCGGCGGGCCCAAAGCCGAGCCCAGCGAGCTCGTCGTGAACGCCAAGTTCCACTCTCGGGAAGAGCTCGGCAAGGCACTGTGGGCGCAGCAGTCAGTGCTGCGCCTGGACCAGGACGCCCTGACGCGGACCGCCGGACCGGAGCCCGGATCGACGGACGGCGCCGGCCCCGGCTCTGGGCTCGGGGTCGTGCAAGGTCTCCAGCAGGACTTCCTCACCCTGGACGTCGACGTGCGCGACGGCGCCGAGAGCGGCACGATCCTGGCGAACTACGACTTCGCCTTCGACCTGCCCCTCTCCGGCAGCGCGACCCCGTCCGCCTCGACGGGTTGAGCACCCTGGCCGGAGGACGAGTTCCCGTGCGAGCCCTGCTCCGCGCTGCTGCACTGCTGGCGGCGGCCGCAGTGCCCGTGGTAGGCGGCGTGCCTCTCGCTCCCGCACGAGCCGCCACCAGCAGGTGCGCCACCACGCCGGACCAGCAGGTCGCGCGCCCCTGGCAGCAGAGCCGCCTCCAGCCCGGGCGGGTGTGGCCGCTGACGCGCGGAGCGGGCGTGACGGTGGCGGTGATCGACAGCGGCGTCGACGCCACGTCGCCCCACCTGCGGGGCGCCGTCGACGTCGGACCTGACGTGCTCGGCCGTCCCGGTGGCGGGTCCGGCGTCGACTGCAGCGGGCACGGCACCGAGGTCGCGAGCCTGGTCGCCGGCCGGGTCCTGGCCGGTACGCCGTTCGCCGGCATCGCGCCCGAGGCCCGCGTGCTCTCGATCCGCCAGACCGAGCGGCTGGAGCAGGGCCAGCCGCGCGGCACGACCAACGGCATGGCGACCGCGATCCGGGCGGCGGTCGCCGCCGGAGCTCGGGTCATCAACATCTCCGCGACCGCGGAAGGCAGCACTCCGGCGCTGAAGGCCGCCGTCGACTACGCCGTCGCGCACGACGTCGTGGTGGTCGCGGCGGCCGGCAACGACGACGGCACCCGCCCGGCGGGCGACGACGGCTCGACGCCCCCGACCTACTACCCGGCGGCCTACCCCGAGGTCCTGGCCGTCGCCGCGACCGACTCAGCGGACGCGCGGGCCGACACCTCGCACGCCGCGGACTACGTCGACGTCGCGGCGCCGGGCCAGCAGGTCGTGGTGGCGGGCGCGAACGGTCCCGGCCGCTACGCCGTCGTGACCGGGACGAGCTTCGCGACTCCCCTGGTCGCCGGCACCGTCGCCCTCGTGCGCGCCTACCTCCCGCAGCTCACCGCGGCCCAGGTCGTCGCCCGCATCGAGGCGACCGCCGACGCACCGCCCGCGGGCCGGGACGCCGGGGTGGGCGCCGGCGTCGTCGACCCGTACGCGGCGGTGACCGCGGTCCTGCCCGCCGAGGGCGCGGCGGGGGTGCACAGTGCTCCCCCGGTGGCCGCCGCTGCACTGCCCGTCCCGAGGCACGCACACCGCACGTCGCTGATCGGCGTGGTGCTCGCCGCCGCCGGCCTGGGCGCAGCGGCCCTGCTGGCAGTGGTGGCGCTGGTCCTGCCGCGCGGTCGCCGTCGCGGCTGGGCGCCGGGCCGGGTGACCGCTCCGAGCGCCGCCGGCACGCTCGCGGCGCCTCGGGCCGAGGGCGCCGACGTGCTCGCCGGGATCCGCACCTCGCAGGGACCGCGGTAGGAGTGGCGGTCATCAAGGACGTGAGGTCCCCCAGGTGGCGCCGGACCCTTCGCCGCCAGGTGTGCACCGCCGCCGCGTACGCGCTCGTCGTCGTCACCACCGGCGCCTGCACCATCAGCGTCGGCAGCAGCACCGCCGACAAGGACCCCCTGGTCAAGGACGACAAGACCACCCTCGACCTCAGGCAGACGCCGACACGGGCGACCCTGCACATCCCCGAGGGAGCCGGTGGCTCAGGGTTCGCGGCCAAGGACGACAAGAAGGGCATCGACGTCACCGTGCTGCTGCCCGGCGGCGCCTCCACGCACATCACGGCCTACCGGGTCGCGACCTCAACTCAGACGAGCGACCCCGAGTCCCCCCCGAGCGTCGTCTACGTGAACGTCAAGTACCCCTCGGTCGAGAAGCTCTCGGAGGCCCTCTGGGACCAGCAGGGCGTGCTGCGCCTGTCGACCGACGATCTGACCCGAACGGTCGGACCGAAGCCCGGGTCGACCGACAGCGCGGCCCCCGCCACCGCGCTCGGAGTCGTGAAGGGGCTCCACGAGGGAGTGCTGATCCTCGACGTCGACGTGCGCGAGGGCGCGGAGGCCGGGTCCGCGTCGGCCACCTACAGCTTCTCGTTCGACATCCCGGTCTTCGGCAGCGCGACTGCGAGCCCGTCCGCCTCAGCGGGCTGAGGCTGACGCGCGCGGACGTCTACTGTCCGGTGGTCGACCCAGCAGTCGTCAGGGCCGCCGCGCGGCTGAGCAGCGGCCCCGCCGGGATGAGGCCCAGCACCAGCGGCGGCACCCGCAGCGGCTGGACCGAGGAGTAGCCGAGGGCGGCCACGGCCTCGTCGTCGGCCAGGGGGTAGCGCAGGCCTCGGTCGGTGACCAGGTAGCGGGTGCCGGACGACACTCCTGCGGCCGGCTCGGCGCGCACGTAGGCGACCGCTCCGGGCGACATCACCAGCGCGTCGCCCGTGGGCGTGGCGCTCCCGGCAGGGGCGGCCAGGGGCTGGCCGGCCGGCACCGACCCGGTGAGCCGCAAGACCGCCGGCCCCGCGCCGGAGGCCTGCACCCGGCGCACGACGCACACCACCCGGTGGCTCGGCGAGGCGTCGGCGGGGTGCAGCCGTTGCGCGGGCAGCGCGTCGATCCCGGGCACCGTCGCCGAGCGCGCCACCGACGGCAAGGCCGAGGCCGGTATCGACCGGGCCCGGGCGCCGGCGCTGCGGCTCAGGGCGAGCTCGGCGGCGACGGGCGAGACGAGGGCCAGCCCGCTGGAGGTCACCACGGCGTACTGGGCGCCGTCGGCGAGCTGCGCGACGACCACGTCACCGACGACGGTGGCCGCACCGGCGACCGCCGGGCCGGGCGCACCGCGCCGGGCCAGCGCCGGGAAGACCAGGTCGGCGCCCTGCGGCACGCTGTCGAGCCACGCGGCCCCGACCACGCGGGCCGGCTCGTCGGCCAGCCCCAGCGCCGCAGCGGCGCGCAGGTCGGCGATGCGGTGCCGGGCGCCCGCCCACACGACCCACAGCGAGGTGTCGCGCCCGCCGGCGCTGACGAGCAGGCCCTGGTCCTCGGTGGCCGCTGTCCCCGTCGGCGCCTGCCCCGCCAGCACCACGGTCCGGCGCTGCTGCTGCACCCGGCCGGCGACGTCGAGCACGGGCGCCGTGCACACCGACCAGGGCCCGGTCGTGAGCTTCTTGGCGCTGGGCAGCGAGTCCGGCGCGTCCTGGATGCCCATCGTCGAAGGAACGCGGGGCACGCCGTGCAGCGAGGCGCGCGAGACCTTCGACGTGCCCGCCTGGCCGCCGACGGCGAGCCGCGCGGAGGTGTAGTTGAGCGCCGGGTGGAGGGCGCCGGCGTACCACGCGTATCGCGCTCCCGTGTCCTTCTCGATCACCACGGTGTCGCTGCGCTTCCAGCCCTTGGCGCTGCCCGGGCTCACCAGGCCGGCCACGCCGAAGCCGGCGAGCGCGAGCACGCCGACCATCGTCCCGGCCAGGGCTGTGCGCGTCACGCGTGCCACGTGCGGGCCGACGGGGTCGGCGCTGCCTGCCACCAGGGCGTCGGTCGTGCGCCGGGCGAGGAACTGGTAGGCCTGCAACTGGTCGCGCCGCGAGCGCATGCGTACCTCCTTGCCGGCCCAGAGCGGGGCCTAGCATAAGCGCGGTCCGCGCTGCCGCTCCCGCGGTGGCCACGCTCTGCCAGCCGCACCGCGGCGGCCAGGTCCCGGGGGTGCGGTAGCAGTGGCGACCAGGACGGAGCGCGTACGCCGGTCGGAGTCCTCGCGGCGACGCCGGGCGCTCGGGGCACGCCGTGCGCCGCGCACCTCGGTCCGCCCGAGGGGTGCCAGCCCGCTCGGCCTCGGAGCCGCCCAGCTCGTGGCTGTCGAGGTCGCCGTGGCTGCCGCGCTGCTCGCGTTCGTGCGCTCGGTCTGGCTGGGTGCCGTCGTCGCGCTGCTCGCCCTCGTGGTGGTCCTGCTCAGCCTCGGTCGCGTGTCGGGCAGCTGGGCCTACCTGCACCTGCGTACGCGTCGGCGCTTCCGCCGCCGCTCCGCCTCGCGCACCGGCGAGGTCCGGGACCAGCGGTTGGCCGGCCTCGCAGGCCTGCTCCCGGAGGTCGAGGTGCAGGAGGCGCTCGACCGCTCGGGTGCCCGGATCGCCGTGCTCTTCGACGGTCGCGCCTGGAGCACGGTGATCGCGGTGGAGCCGACGGGTGTCGTCGTCGGCGCCGAGGCGGCGGACGCCGGGGTGCCGGTGGAGCTGCTGCGCGGGGTCCTCGACGACCCCGAGCAGCGGGTCGCGGCCGTGCAGCTGGTCACCGTGGCCGTCCCGTCGCCCGCCGCCAGGCTGCCGGTGTCCGAGGACCCCGCGGCCTTCTCCTACGCCTCCCTGCTCGCCGACGCCGACGCCACCGGCCTCGTCTCCCACCGCGGCACCTGGGTCGCGCTCCGGCTGGAGCCCCAGCGCTGTCCCGAGGCCGTGGAACGTCGCGGCGGGGGTGCGGAGGGAGCCCGGCGCACCCTGCTCGGCGCCACCGCCCAGCTCGTCGCGCGCCTCGACGCGGCCGGCGTGGCGACCTCGGCCCTCGACGCGCCCGCCGTCGTCGCCGCTCTGCTCGAGGCGGCTGCGGCCGAAGGAACGTCGCGGGAGACGCCCGGCCAGGACGCCGTGCCCACACCGCCGGAGTCCGGCGAGGAGCGGTGGGACCACTGGGAGTCCGGCGGCGTCGCCCACGTGAGCTGGGCGGTCCGCCAGTTCGGCCGGCCGGGCGACGCGTCGGCCCAGCGGCTCGCCGACGTGCAGGCCACCCGGGCCTCCGTCGTCGCGCACTCGGTGACCTTCCTGCCCACGGAGACCTCGGAGGTGCTCGTGCGCGCGTTCGTCCGCGTGGCCGCCCCGCTGCCCGTCCTGACCGACGCCCTGGCCCAGGTGGCAGCCACTGCCGGCCAGGCGGGCATCCGCCTGAGGCGGCTCGACGGGGCGCAGGCGCCCGCTGTGCTGGCGACCCTGCCGCTCGCGCCCGGCGGTGCGTCGTGAGCGCGCGTGCACCGCTCGAAGCGCCCGTGTTCCCCGCCACTCCCGAGGCGATGGCCCGGGCGGTCGTCCCGACGGCCGCCGGCGGGCTGCTGCTCGGCACGACCCGCTCGGAGTCCGGGAGCGCGCCAGTGGCGATCAGCGCCTTCAGCTGGACGCCGACCCGCCTGGTGGTCGACGACGTCGAGCTCGGGCGGATCATCGCGCTGCGGGCGCTGGCCCTCGGCGCCCGGGTGGCGGTCGGCACCACGCGACCGGCGGCCTGGCAGCCGCTGGTGCGCGTCGCTGGCGAGGCGGCCCACCGCATCACCGTCGGCGAGGGCATCTCGCGCGGCAGCGGCCTCGCCTCCGCGCAGTCGCCGGTGCTGCTCGTGCGCGACCGCATCAGCGACCCCCGCCGGGTGCCGGGTGCCCGCCAGGCCCAGAACGACCTCATCGCCGTCGAGGCGGCGGCCGCCGGGCCGTGGCGCTGCCTCGTCACCGTCACCCGGTCGGTGAGCGCGGTCGACCCGGCGGCGTCGCTGGCGCTCGGTCGGGCCCACGTCGCCCTGTTGGCGAACGGCTCCACCCCGCTGCTGGAGGCGTTCTGCGACGGGCTCGGGCTCGACCCGGCGGCGGCTCGGCGGATGCTTCCCGAGCCGGCCGCCGCTGTGGCCGGGCAGGACGAGGGGCCGGCCCACACGCATCTGCTGCTGGCCCGGCGCGGGCCGGTCACCCGGGTGCAGGTGGCGCCGACCGAGATCGAGCGAAGGATGCGCTGAGGGCCGTCACCGACCCGCTGGGCTCCGGGGCATCAGCCGCCCAGCCCGTGCATGTAGCCGTAGGCGCCGGGCACCGCCAGCGCGACCGGCACCACCGCGACGAGCGCGGCGATCTCGACCAGGTCGAGCAGGCGCCACCAGTAGGGGGAGGGCTCCCTGCCCACGCCCGCCACCGTCGCGAGCAGCACCACCAGACCGGCGATCGCGAGAGCGGGGAAGGCGGCTGCTGCACGCCCTGGCGCCCCGGCGTCCGCGGTCAGGACCGCGACGAGCACGCCGGCCACGGTCAGCCCCGCCAGGAGCAGGACGCCGCGCTCGCCGCGGGCGGGGTGCGTGCGCGCGCGCATGACGAGGGCGAGCGCCAGGATCCCGGCGAGCCAGCGCGCCGCGGTGCCGCCGGCCACCGCGAGGACGACGCCCGAGGCAGCGACCACCAGCGCGTCCGCCGCGAGCAGGGCGGTCAGCACGTCGGCCGCCGCCCGGCCCCGGCGCAGCGTGTCGACGCCGGCGAGCGCCTCGTCGTCGCGCGCCTGACCGGTGAGGTCCGCGGGGAGCCGCGGCAGCGGCATCCGGGCGAGCCGCAGGGAGAGCACCGGGAGCGCTGCCTGGAGCCCGAGAGCCAGCGCGCCGGTCACCGCGGCGAGGTTCTGCGGCTGGCAGCCGGTGGCGCTGGCGCCCAGCCCGGCCAGCGCCGCCACCAGCGCAGAGGAGCCGGCTCCGACGAACACCGGCAGGAAGTCCCCCACCGCGAGCAGTCCCAGCAGGACCGCGACGAGGCCCGTGCCGCCGGCAGCCGCCAGGGCCTCCCGCCCAGTGGCGGAGGAGCCGGACACGACCACGGCGGCGACACCGGCGACGGTCGCCAGCGCGACGGCGCCTGCCGCGGCGACGGCGCCGGCGACCGCGTCGCCGAACGCCCGGGACAGCACGCCCGCGACCGCCACCAGGGCCAGGGCGCTGCCGCCGGTCGCCGCGAGCACCGCGACGGCGGTGGTGCGGGACACCCCGGCAGCGTCGAGGGCGGAGCCGGCAGCCGCCGTGGCGGCGAGCAGGCCCAGCAGGCCGGCGAGCAGGCCGGCGGTGCGCGTCGTGGCGGGGGTCCAGCGGCGCTGCGGGTCGCCGGCCGTCGTCGCCACCGCGTCGACGATGTCGTCGAAGACCGGCGAGGGCTGGGCGCGCTCCCTCGGCGAGAGGTAGAGCACCTCGCCGTCACGGATCGCCAGCGACTCCACGGTGCGGCCGGCGTCCAGGGGCGGCGCGGCGAACCGGCTCAGCACCCAGCCGCCGTCGGCGTCGTAGGGCCCCGCCGCCTCCTCGCCCGTCACCCGCAGCAGGGAGGAGAGCAGCTCGGCGATCGTCGCCGCGTGCGGCAGCGCGAGGTCCACCCGGGTGTGGGGGGCGACGACCGTCACCCGTGCCAGGCCCGCCTGCTGTGTCGCCGCCACCGGAGCTCCGTCCGCTCGTCCGCCGTCGCGCAGCACGACCCGACGGGCCGCGCGGCGACATTGTGACTGACGGGCCCGACGGGTGACGCCGACCGGCCGCGACGGCACCCTGTAGGTCCCATGGGGCAGGATCGTGCGGCCGGTCCCCGTGCGGGGCGGCGCGCGAGGAGGGGACCCGAGGATGACGACCACCGTGTTCCGCCGCCCGCCGCGGCAGGAGGCCCCCTCCTTGCCGCAGGGCGACGTGGCGCTCGTGCCGCCGCCGCAGGTCCCTGCCGCGCGCCAGGGCTTCGGCCACCTGCTCGGGATGCTGCCCCTGCTCGCCGGGGCCGGAGCCATGGCGTTCATGTACGCCGGGCGCGGCGGCGGCCCGCTGACCTACGTCGTCGGCGGGATGTTCGGAGTGTCCATGCTCGGCATGGTCGCCACCAGCGTCGGGCGCCCGGGCGCCGGCAAGCGCGCCGAGCTCGACGACGAGCGGCGCGACTACATGCGCTACCTCGCGCAGGTGCGCCGCCAGGCGCGCTCCACGGCCGAGCGCCAGCGCGAGGCCCTCGCCTGGCGCCACCCCGACCCGTCCACGCTGTGGACCGTCGCCGGCGGGACGCGGCTCTGGGAGCGCCGGGTCGGCGACGAGGACTTCGCGGTCGTACGCCTGGGGCTGGGTCCCCAACGGCTCTCGACCCCGCTCGTGCCGGCCGAGACGGCCCCCTTCGAGGACCTCGAGCCGCTGTCGTCGAGCGCCCTGCGCCGCTTCGTGCGCGCCCACTCCGAGGTGCCGGACCTCCCGCTCTCGGTGGCGCTGCGCGCCTTCACCCGGGTCGACCTCGTCGGGGAGCGCGACCGGACCGCCGCGGTCGCGCGGGCGCTGGTGGCGCAGCTCGCGACCTTCCACTCGCCGCACGACCTCGCGGTCTGGGTGTGCGCCGCCCCGGAGCGCCGCAGCGACTGGGACTGGGTCAAGTGGCTCCCGCACGCGCACCACCCCACGCTGGTCGACGCCGTCGGGCCGGTCCGCATGGTGGGCGACAGCCTGCCCGAGCTCGAGGCGCTGCTGCCCGAGGCGCTGGCCGAGCGGCCCCGCTTCACCCCCGACGCCGCGCTCCCCCCGGACGAGCCGCACATCGTGGTCGTCCTCGACGGCGGCGCCACCGGCGCGGAGGCGCTGACCGCGTCGCTCGACGGGGTGCTGGGCGTGACCGTGGTGGAGCTGCGGCCCCGGGCCGACCTCGTCGGCGCCGCCCGCTCGGTCGAGTCCGACCGCTCGCGGCTGCGCATCGTGGTCGGCTCGCCCGAGGGCCCGACCCGGCGGGCGCCGCGGCGCGCCGGCGGGTCGCGCCGCCTGGGCGGGCCGCTCCCGGCCGACCGCACCGAGGCGCCCGAGGGACCGGTGGCGCTGGGCGTCCTCGGCTACGGCGGGGTCGTCGACAGCCTCGGCAGCGCCGACTCGCTCAGCGTCGCGGAGGCAGAGGCCCTCGCCAGGGTGCTCGCACCCGTACGCCTCGCCTCGAGCTCCGAGGAGGTGGAGCCGCTCGCCTCCGACCTGGGGCTCACCGAGCTGCTGGGCATCGGCGACCCGGAGCAGGTCGACGTGTCGCGCACCTGGCGCCCGCGCGCGGTGCGCGAGCGGCTGCGCGTGCCCCTCGGCATCGACGAGAGCCGGCTCCCGGTCGACCTCGACCTCAAGGAGTCGGCCCTCGAGGGCATGGGGCCGCACGGCCTGCTCATCGGCGCCACCGGCTCGGGCAAGAGCGAGCTGCTGCGCACGCTGGTGCTGGGTCTGGCGATCACGCACTCGTCGGAGACGCTGAACTTCGTCCTGATCGACTTCAAGGGCGGCGCGACCTTCGCCGGCATGGCCGACCTGCCGCACACCAGCGCGGTCATCACCAACCTGGCCGACGACCTCACGATGGTCGACCGCATGCGCGACGCGCTGCAGGGCGAGATGGTGCGCCGGCAGGAGCTGCTGCGCACCGCCGGGCGCTACGCCAGCGTGCGCGACTACGAGCGGGCCCGCGAGGCCGGCGCTCCGCTCGCGCCGCTGCCCTCGCTGCTCGTCGTGTGCGACGAGTTCAGCGAGCTGCTCTCGGCCAAGCCCGACTTCATCGACCTGTTCGTCGCCATCGGCCGGCTCGGCCGCAGCCTCGGCATCCACCTGCTGCTCGCGTCGCAGCGGCTCGAGGAGGGCCGCCTGCGCGGGCTCGACAGCCACCTGTCCTACCGCATCGCGCTGCGCACGTTCTCGGTCGCCGAGAGCCGGGTCGTGCTCGGCGTCCCCGACGCCTACACGCTGCCCTCCGTCCCGGGCTCGGGCTACCTCAAGGTCGACACGAACACGCTCGTGCGCTTCAAGGCCGCCTACGTCTCGGGGCCCGTGCGCGCGCGGCCGCAGCGCAGCGCCGTGGGCACGGGCTCGGGTCGCGCGGTGCTGCCCTGGGGGCTCGACCGGGTCGAGCCGGCGAGCGAGGCCGAGCCGGTCGCGCAGGAGCCCGAGACCAGCGACGTGCTCAGCGAGACCCTGCTCGACGTCGTGGTCGAGCGGCTGCACGAGGCGGGCCCGCCGGCCCACCAGGTGTGGCTGCCGCCGCTGACCGAGCCGGTCCCCCTCGACGACCTGCTGCCCTCGATCGGGGTCGACCCCGATCGGGGCCTGACGCCGGTGGCGTGGGAGGACGCGGGTGCGCTGCGCGTGCCCGTCGGGGTCGTCGACCGCCCCCTCGAGCAGCGCCGCGACCTGCTCGTCGCCGACCTGGCCGGCTCGGCCGGCCACGTCGCGGTCGTCGGCGGCCCGCAGTCGGGCAAGAGCACGCTCCTGCGCACCCTCGTCACCAGCCTGGCGCTGACTCACACCCCGCAGGAGGTGCAGGTCTACGCGCTCGACCTCGGCGGTGGCGCGCTCAGCGCGATCGCGGGGCTGCCCCACGTCGGCGGCGTCGCCCCCCGGCTCGAGGACGAGCGCGTGCGCCGCACGGTCGCCGAGGTCACCTCGCTGCTCGCTGCGCGCGAGCAGCTCTTCACCGACCGCGGCATCTCCTCGGTCGCCGAGTTCCGGGCCCGGCGCGCGGCGGGCGAGCTGGCGGGCGAGGAGCACGGCGACGTCTTCCTCGTCGTCGACGGCTGGGGAGCCCTGCGCCAGGACTTCGAGGGGCTCGACCTGCTGGTGACCAACCTCGCCACGCGGGGGCTGAGCTTCGGCATCCACGTCGTGCTGGCTGCCACCCGGTGGGCCGACATCCGCCCCGCGATGCGCGACCTGATCGGCACCCGGTTCGAGCTGCGGCTCGGCGACCCCTCCGAGTCGGAGGTCGACCGCCGCACGGCGATGCAGGTGCCGGCGTCGCCGGGGCGCGGTCTCACCCGTGACGGCTTCGCCTTCCTGGCCGCGCTCCCGCGCACCGACGGCGAGACGTCCGACGCCGGGCTCGCCGAGGCTGCTGCCCACACCGTGGAGGCGGTCGCGCAGGCGTGGTCCGGCCCCGTCGCGCCGCCCGTGCGCCTGCTCCCCCGGCTGGTGCCGCTGGCCGACCTCCCGCCGGCGCCGGCGTCGCCGGTGCGTGCCATCCGGTTGGGCGTGCGCGAGGCGGACCTCGGGCTGGTCACGGTCGACCCGGACGCCGACCCGCACTTCCTGTGCTTCGGCGACGTCGAGAGCGGCAAGACCGACGTGCTGCGGGTGTTCCTCGAGGGGGTCGAGGAGCGCTACACGCCCGACGAGGCGCGCGTCCTGCTGGTCGACTACCGCCGCAGCCTGCTCGACGTGGCCGAGGGCGAGCACCTGCTGTCCTACGCCACGTCGGCGGCCGCCCTGCGCCCGATGGTGGCTGACGTGCGCGCGTCCATGGAGCGCCGCCTGCCCGGACCCGACGTGCGCCCCGACCAGCTGCGCGACCGCTCCTGGTGGAGCGGTCCCGAGCTGTTCGTCGTCGTCGACGACTACGACCTCGTGGCGACCGCGACCGACAACCCCCTCGCGCCGCTGGCCGACCTGCTGCCCCAGGCGCGCGACCTGGGCCTGCACCTCGTGCTGGCGCGGCGCACGGGCGGAGCGGGCCGCGCGCTGTTCGAGCCCGTGCTCGCCCGGCTGCGCGAGGCGGGCACCCCGGGTCTCGTGCTCTCGGGCAGCCGCGACGAGGGCGCGCTGCTGGGCGACGTGCGCCCTGCGCCGCGGCCGCCCGGCCGGGGAGTCCTCGTGAGCCGCCGGGCCGGGGCCGAGCTGGTGCAGGTGGCGTGGCGTCCGCCGTCGGCCTGACACCTGTCGCAGTGCCTGCCCGGACGAGCACCACCCGGTCGGGTTCCGCGAGACCTGTTTGAGGTCGTTGCCCAGGGGTTAGGTGTCGAGGGCCGACCCATCCCGCGAGAGCGGCCGAGACGAAAGCAGGTGAAGCCGTGGCTGACTCGTACGGCACCCAACTCGAGACGATGCAGACCGCGTCGCGCCACGTGGCCGACGTGAACCAGCAGGTCCAGGCGCAGCTCAGCTCCCTGATGTCCAAGCTCGAGCCCCTGGCCTCGACCTGGAAGGGTCAGTCCGCGACCAGCTTCCAGGTGCTGCACCAGCGCTGGAACGAGAACGCCACCAAGCTCAACGAGGCGCTCCTGGCCATCAGCGGAGCCATCGCCGAGTCGCGGACGACCTACGACACGTCCGACCAGAACCAGCACCAGTCGTTCTCGAACATCACCAGCGTGCTGGGTTGAGGGGGTATTCCATGTCCGAGATCCTCGTGACCTTCTCCGCCATCCAGGGCGCAGAGGGAGATGTCGCCGCGACCTCGCAGAACATCAACGGCCAGCTCGACGACCTCAAGAGCTACCTCGCTCCGATGGTGTCGACCTGGACCGGCGCGGCGTCGGAGAACTACCAGGCGAAGCAGAAGCAGTGGGACGAAGCCGCTGCCGAGCTCAACGCGATCCTCGCGCAGATCGGCAAGGCGCTCGGCGACGCCGGGCAGGAGTTCCAGGCGGCGGAGAACTCGAACGCCAGCATCTGGGCCTGACCCGCCGCGGCGTCCGGCTCCCTCCGGGGAGCCGGACGCGCGGTGGCCGGCGCAGCCGAGCGCCGGCCGACCAGTCGAAGAAGGACTCCGAAGGGGGCTTGCGGTGCTCGACGCCGGCACGATCGTCAGAGTGCAGATAGAGGACCTGCAGCAGTACGCCAGTGAGCTCGAGGCGGACATCGCGGCGGTCAAGGACACCTCGACCTGGCTCGACGTCAGCCCCGACTTCGGCACCTTCGCCGAGGCCAGCGCCCTGCGCACCCGCCACGACGAGGTCCTGCAGGGCATGGTCGAGCTGCTGACCAAGATCCGCGGCGGCATCAAGACGGCCCAGGCCGCGGCCGAGCAGATCGCGCAGAACTACACGACGGCCGACCAGGCGTCGAAGGTCCGGCTCAGCGTGGTCACCAACCTGATGGGCGAGCCCGTCGAGCACCCCGCGGACGTGCGCTGATGGGCTTCGAGGGCTACTCCCACCCGCAGCTCAAGGCCATGGCCGACGCGCTGGACCCTGAGTCCGTGCGCGCGACCGCTGACGCCTGGGGCGCCGTGCACCGCTCCACCTCCGACCGGAGCTACTCGCTCAACGACTCCTCGAGCCAGCTGGCGGAGGTCTGGGAGGGCCCGGCGGCCGACGCCTACATCGCCCAGATGCGCGACCTCGCCGACACCAGCGCCCGCGCCTCGAAGGCCGCGCAGGCCAACGAGGACGCCATGAACGACGCCGCCGACGCGGCGCAGACGGCCAAGTCCACGATGCCGCCGCCCTACGAGCGGCCCGCGCACTGGCAGGCCGCGGCGAGCGCGGCCGGAGCGTCCGGCGGTCCGGCCGGCGTGCTCGCCGCCCAGAAGGCGGCGGACGTCTACTACGACCACCGCGAGGAGCAGGAGCGGCAGAAGGCCGTCAAGGTCATGGACGACCTCGGCAGCTCCTACCAGGGCTCGGCATCCAGCCTGCAGGACGCGCCGGCCTACTACGGCCCGCCGCCGGCAGACCTCAGCATGCCGATGGACTCGTACGGCCCCGACGGCAGCGGCGCTGGCGCTCCCGGCTACGGCGGTTCCCCCGGCTCACCGGGCAGTGGCGCCTCGGACACCGGTCCCGCTGTGCCGGGGACAGGCACCGGCACTGGTGGCCACCACGCGACGCCTTCTCACCCCGGCCATCCAGGTGCAGCCGGCACGCCGGGGTCCGGTCACCCTGGGTCCCACGGCTCCACCTCCACTGCCCCCACGCCCAGCACGGGGTCCGGTCCGACGGGCACGGCGCCCGGCGCTCCTGCCGGTGCGCCGGTGGCGCAGCCTCCGACCACGCCGGCCGGCACCATCACCGGGCCCGGGTCCGCACCAACGCAGCCTGCAGCCGCGACGCCGTCGGCGGCGGGCACCCTCCAGGCACCGACGGCCGCCACGACGTCGTCGACCGCGGCAGCGGTGGTCGCCGGGGTCGCCGCCGGACTGGTCGCGACGGTCCGCCCCGGCGCCGTCTCGAGCCTGCTCGGCGGCGCGGCCGGCGGGAGCAGGGCGACGCCTGCAGCGACGACCGGCCCCCGTGCGGCGGCCGGGCTCGACGAGCCCGTCCGCGGCGTCCGCGGCGTGCGCGGGGGCGGCACCGTGCCGGAAGAGCCGGTCCGCGGTGCGCGTAGCGGCAGCTCGCTGGCCGAGGCGCCGGCGCGCCCTGGCGGCACGCCGGTGGAGGAGCCCGTCGGCCGCGCCGGTTCCATCCGCACCCCCGGCGGGGCGCTGGTCGAGGGCGAGCCCGGCGGCGTGCGCGCGGGCACGACGAGCGCGGCGCTCGGGCGCGACGGCGTCCTGCGGAGCCCCGACGAGAACGTCTCGGCGCGAAGCGTCGGCACCGGCCGCGGGGTGCTCGGTGGCGAGGAGCCGCTCTCCCGCGGCAGCGGCGCCGTCCGCGCCGGCGGGGTCGTCGGCGGTGACGGCACCCTGCGCCCGACGGCCGGTTCCCTCGGGCGGGGTGCCGTCTCCCGCGGCTCCGTCGCGAGCGCCGTCGACCACGAGAGCAGCACCCGCGCGCGGCTCGGTCGTGGCGCAGCGTCCGAGCAGCTCGTCGAGGAGCCGGTCGCGCAGGACGGTCAGCCGCGCGCCGGGGGGCTGCGCGGCGCCGGCGTCGGGCGGCCCTCCGCGGGAGGCTCCCTGTCGCGCAGCGCGCTGTCGCGCGAGGCCCGCGGCCGCAGCACCGCGACGTCGCAGCGGCGAGCGGTCCGCGGCACGGGCGTCTCCGAGGAGGAGGCGGCGCACGCCAGGACGGGCGCCCCGGCCGAGGGCGCAGACGAGGCGCAGGGCCGCACCTCCGCCATCCGCAGCTCCGCGGGACGGGCGACAGGCAGCACGCGCGGCGGCTCCAGCGGCGGCGGTTCCGGGCGCAGCACCGGTCGGCTGAGCCGGCTCCTGCGCGGCCGCGCCGACGGCGCGAGCGAGGCGGCGGAAGCCGCGACCCGCAGCCCTGCTTCCGGAGCGCCGCAGGACGGCGTCGAGCAGACGAGCGGGCGGCGCAGCTCGGCCCAGGGCGGCGCCCAGCAGGGCGCCGGCCGCAGCGGCGCGGCGCAGGGCGGCGCGACCTCGCGCGTCGCAGGGCGACAGCAGCGCCGGCGCGGGCAGGAGGCCGGCGGCCGCACGACGTGGCTGGTCGAGGACCGCGACGTCTTCGGCCCGGAGGGAGCGGGCACCAGCCCGCTCTCGGGGAGCTGACGCGCTCGGTGCGCCGGTGGCCGGTGGTCGTCGGCGCCGCCCTGCTCGGGCTGCTGCCGCTGACGGCGCCTCCGGCGCAGGCGGCGAGCCCGAGCCGGCCTGGGTGGCAGCTGGCCTTCCTCCATGCCGCGCAGGCGAACCGGCTCAGCACCGGGCGCGGAGTGGTGGTCGGGCTCGTCGACTCCGGCGTGAACGCCGCCCACCCTGATCTCGCCGGGCAGGTGCTCAACGGCACGGACTTCCCGCCCGCAGGCACGCACGGGCAGCGCGACATCACCGGCCACGGCTCACTGATGGCGGGCCTCATCGCCGGGACGGGCGACGGCGTCCGCTCGGTGCGCGGACTGGCGCCCGGCGCGAAGATCCTCCCGGTCCGTGGGGGTCGCACCTACTTCGACATCGCCGAGGCGGCTGACGGCGTCCGGTGGGCGGCCGACCACGGCGCCCGTGTCATCAACCTCTCCTTCGGCGACGCCATCGAGCTGCGCAGCCTCGCCCAGGCCGTCGCCTACGCGCAGAGCAAGGACGTCGTCGTCGTGGCAGCGGCCGGCAACACCAACGAGGGCGAGAACGAGGTGACGAGCCCCGCCTCGTTGCCGGGCGTGGTCGCCGTGTCAGCCGTCGACGAGAAGGGCGCCTTCCCACCGAAGGTGTCCGTCAGCGGGAAGGCCGTCGTGCTCTCCGCTCCTGGCGTCGACATCATCGGGCCGGGCAAGGGCACGGGCTACCTCAAGGGCTCCGGCACGAGCGCGTCGACCGCCCTCGTGTCGGCGACCGCCGCGCTCGTCCGCGCCCGTTACCCGAAGCTCGACGCCGCTGGTGTGATCAACCGGCTCATCACGACCGCGGACGACAAGGGGCCGAAGGGGCGCGACCCGGAGTACGGCTTCGGCATCGTCGACCCGGTGCGCGCGCTCACGGCCACCGTGCCGGCGGTCACCACCAACCCGCTGCTGCCTGCGGCACCCGCGACACCGTCCGCCTCCCCCGCTCCGTCCTCGAGCGCCTCCGCCAGCCCGTCGGACGACTCGGGTGCGGCGCCGGCCAGCGACGTGGCAGCCGCGTCCGCCGCAGCAGCGGCCGCTGCCGCAGCGGTCGCCGCCACCCAGCCGCCCGGCGCCGCCGCGTCGGCGGGCGCGACGGCGGGCGGCGCGGCCGACGGATCCTCGTCGGCTCCTGCCTGGGCTCTGGGTGGCGGGGCCGTCGTGGTGCTCGCCGCGCTGGGCGCGGCGCTCCTGCTCCGGCGGAGCAGGCGTGCCTGAGACGAAGGTCGAGGAGCTGGGCGCAGTGCCGGACGGCCTGCTCCTCGTGCCCGCGCATCCCGGGGAGCCGGGCCGCGTACGCATCGAGCCGCGCCTCGACGGCACCGGAGCCGCCGTGCTGGTCGCGTTCACGAGCACGGCCCGGCTCGTCGAGGCGCTGGGCCCGGCGCAGCCGTGGGTGGCCGTGCCTGGCGACCGGCTGCCTGAGCTGGCTCGGGCCGCTGGCCTGCGCGGAGTGCTCGTCGACCCGGTCGTCCCGCCGGGCTCTCCCGGGTGGACCGAGGACGACCTCGAACGACTGGGAGGGAACCGCCGTGGCTGACAGCTTCGAGCTCGTGCTCGCCGACCTGCAGAGCATGTCGGGCCGCTTCGCCAAGGAGGCCGACGTCTACGACGCGAGCCACTCCGACGTCACCCCGGCGCAGGCGGCGACGGGCGACGGCTCCCTGGACGGGACGCTGCGTGCGGTGATGGAGGCCCTCGACATCCTCCACACGTCGATGGGCGAGACGATCCGCGAGCACGGCGAGAAGCTGAAGGCAGCGCGCGAGTCCTACGAGCGGCACGACGTCGACGTCCACGGGCTGTTCGACGACCTGATGGAGGGTTGAGGTGGCCGAGAGCTGGGTCGGCGGCGACATGTCCGGGATCGCCGACATGGGCACCACCCTCGGGCGGGCGCCGGAGAAGATGAAGGGCGTCGTCTCAGCGCTCAGCGCCGACGTCGAGGGCCTGGTCGGGCACGCCGGCTGGAAGGGCGAGGCGGCGGAGTCCTTCGAGAAGGCCTGGACCGCCGACTCGCTGACCGCCGGTGTGCTGAGCGAGGTCGTCGCCAACGTCTCCGGCATCCTGACGACACTGGCCTCGCAGCTGCAGAAGGTCGAGAACACCCTGCACGAGGCGGCTGCGGTCGCCCGGGACGCCGGCGCGCCGGTCGGGGCCGAAGGCGTACCCGGCACGCTGACCTTCGTGGGGCCACCAGGGTCGGAGCCCTCCGAGGAGGACCAGAAGGCCCTGTCGGCGCTGCGGACCTACACCAGCGAGTACGACGACGCCCTGCAGACGGCGCAGGGCTTTCGGCTGGTCGCCGAGGACGGCCTGCAGAAGGTGCTCGAGGTCGTGAGCGACGGCGGTGCCGACCCGAACCCCGCCGACTGGACGACGATGGGCGACTACCTCAAGGGTCTCTACGTCGTCCCGCACGAGGCCAACAGCCAGGCGGCCAAGGCGCTCCCCGGCAAGATCCAGAGGCTGCACGACGACATGAAGCGCGCGAGAGCCGACTTCAAGGCGGCGCGCGCCGCCTACCAGGCGCGCGGCATGAACCTGCCGAAGTCCGACCCCGCACGGGTGGCCCACAGCCGGGTCGCGAACGAGATCAAGGACCTGAGGACCAGCCTCGCGTCCGCCGAGGCACACGAGGGCGAGCTGCCGCTGAGCAAGGCGCTCAACTACAAGCTCGGCGACGCCGCCGAGCTGGCCCGGGTCGGCCGGCTGGCCGAGCTGCCTGACTTCCTCGGGTTCGCCAAGGAGATCCCGGTCATCGACATCGCGGCCTCCGCCTTCGTCGCGCAGGTGCAGGTGAACGACGACATCGACAAGGGCTGGTCACCCGCTCACGCGATCGGTGCCGACTACGGCTCGGCTGCTGTGGGACTCCTGGCAGGGGCGGGCACCGTGGCCGCGATCGCGGCGGCTCCCGTGGAGGTGCCGGTGGCCGCAGTGACGTTGGTGGCTGGCGCGGCGGTGATCGGCGTCGGCGACTTCGCCTACCAGGCCTTCCACGAGCACTGGAGCGAGGACATCCACAAGGACGGCGTCGTCATGGGTACGCTCGACGGCATCGGTCACACCGGCGCCCGGGTCGGCGACGACATCGCCAAGATGGGCAAGGGTGTCGCACACGCGGGAGAACATCTGTGGCACAGCGTGTTCGGGTGACCCCCAGTCCACGGCCACGACGCCCCTCGGACTCTCGGCCAGCGCCGGAGTCGCTTCCCCTCCTGGGGACGTCGTGGGTGGAACGGGGTCCGTCGTACTGGCTCCGGCGGGCCTTGATCCTCTTCCTCGTGCTCGTTCCCCTCGCGGTCGCCGTAGGTGTCGAGTTCGGCGTCTACTACGCCTTCCTCACGTCGGACCTGCCCGGCTTGGCCAAGGTCGTGTTCGTGGGCCTGGTCACTGTGTGCCTCATCGGCAGCTTCGTCCAGCCCTACCGTCGCACCCGCGAGGCGGAGCGGCGACGCAGGGACGGCGATCCCCTGCGGCCCGACTACCGCAAGAACCGAACCCGAGGCGCGGGCGGTGGAGCGCTCGGGGCAATGGCCTACGGAGGCGTGGGGCTGGCTCAGGGCTTCTTCGCTCTAGCCGTGGTCCTAGGCTTCGGCTGGTTCGTCTTCATGCTGTTCTTCGCACTGCAGCGCGAGTACGGCGTCGAGCACGACGCCCGCCTGCGTTATGAGGGGAAAGCCTGACCCGGCGGGCTCAGGCAGAGTCGCTCGGCATCCTGGGCACGACCTGGGTGGACCGGGGCCTCTCGTACTGGGCGCGCCGGGCGGTCATCTTCCTGCTGCTGCTGATGGTGCTCGCTGTCGCCGTCGGCATCGAGGTCGGGCTGTACGCCGGTTGCTTCGACTCCGACCTCCCGCCCGCGGGCTAGGCCTTCTTCATCACGCTGCTCTCTGTCACCCTCGTGGGCAGCTTCGTCCAGCCCCACCGCAGGTTCCGGGAGTCCGAGCGTCGCCGTCGTGCGGGGCTGCCGCTGCGCCCTGAGGCACCGACCTCGCCCCGACGGCGGGCACACGGCGGCGGGGCCCTCGGGTCCCTGGCCTACGGAGGGGTCGGCTGGGCACCGGGCCTTCTCGTCATCGGTGTGGCGCTCGGGTTCGGTTGGTTCGTCTTCCTGCTGTTCTCCTCGCTGCGCAGGGAGTTCGGCCTCGAGCACGACGCCCGTCTGCGCTACGAGGGCAAGGCCTGAGCGGCCTACGCCAGCCTCGCCATCTGCGGCCAGAGCGACGGCCAGTCCTCCCGCGGTGACGAGCACACCCAGAGCGGCTTGCCCTGCTCCTCGCCGTCGACGTCCCACCGGTTGTGCAGCTCGCCCACCTGCCGGACGGTGCCGAACCAGCGCTGCAGCGTAGGAGCGTCGAACCCCACTGCCAGCACCGACGACGTCGACTCGGGAGGCGAACCCCAGTACCAGTAGCCGTTGTGGCCGCTGTAGGCGCGCGGCAGGCCGAGCGCCGCACCGTAGCGGTCGACCGCGCCGGCCTCGCCGTAGTTCTGCGTCAGCACGACGGTGCCGGGTGGCGCGGCGTGGTACGCCTCCGCGACCTCCCGCACGTAGCCCGGCCAGCCGATCGTCTCCGCAGCATCAGGGTTCACCGCCAGCGGCACCCCGGCAGCACCGAACGGCACGACCGGCAGCGTCAGGTAGACGACGGGGAGCGACAGGACGAGCAGGGCGGGCACCACCCAGCGGCGGCGGACCGCGTCCAGCAGCGGCTGCGCGCCCGCGGCGAAGAGCAGGGGGTACATGCCCGAGAGGTAGTAGGGCTTCCCGCCGAGGACGAGGAAGGCGGCGGCCAGCAGCGCGTACGTGACGGCGAGGAAGCGCAGCGACCGGTCGCGCCAGAGCGCGACCAGTCCGGCGATCCACACGGGTGCGAGGAACGGGCCGGTCTGCAGCACCTGCAGCGGCAGGAACAGCGCGCGCGGCTCGGACGAGGTCGAGCCGCCACCGGAGACGCTGCTCGCCACGTCGAGCTGCGGGAAGCCGTGCCGCGCCTGCCACACCACGTAGGGCAGCGCCAGGACTGCAGCGACGCCCGCCGCCAGCACCGGTCCCGGTGGCGCGAGCAGCGAACGGGGTCCCACTGCGAGGACGCTCGCGGCGCACCCGACCAGGAGCACGGCGGCCAGCGGGTGAGCGAGCATCGAGATGCCCGCAGCGGCGCCGAGCGCCAGCCACGTCGCGAGCCCTGCGCCTTTCACCAGCCGCACGACGAGCCAGGTGACGACCGTCCAGCCGAGGAGGTTGGTGGTGGCGGTGCTGAGCAGGTGACCGGTGCCGAGCGCCGTCCCGTCGAGGGCAGCTGCGCACGCGGCGAGCACTTGGCCGGAGGTGCGAGCTCCGAGGTCGCGGGCCGTCAGGGCGGCGACGACCACGACGGCAGCGGCGCACAGGGCCGACGGCACGCGCAGGACCGTCAGCGAGTCGGCGTCGATCCAGCTGGCGAGCCGAGCCAGCGCGGGCACGAGCGGCGGCTGGTCGGGGTAGCCCCACGCGAGGTGGCGGCCGGCCTGGAGGAAGTAGAGCTCGTCACGGTGGTAGCCGTAGCGGCCAGCGACCGCCAGGAGGACGACGAACACGGCCAGTGCGGTCGCACCGACCGCCGGGGCGACCGGGCGCCGCGAGGCCTGTCCCACCCGGCGCATGCTAGCCGCCGGGCGCCGCGGCACGGACGAGCAGCTCGTGCAGCGTCGTCAGCTCCTCCTCCGAGAGCCGGCCGAGCGAGGCTTCCATGACGCCGTCGAGGACGGCACCGCCACGCGTACGCAGCTCCTCCCCCGCCTCGGTGAGCCGGTGACGCACCTGCCGCCCAGGGCCCGGCACGCGCTCCACCAGGCCACGGACGACCATGCGCCTGGCCAGCTCGCCCATCGACTGGTCGGTCTGGAAGGTCAGCACCGCGATGGCGTGCAGCGAGGCGTCGGGCTGGTCGTGCAGGTGGCGCAGGACGTCCCACTGCACGAGCGAGAGGCCGAGCTCGGCGAGGCGGCGGTTCGCCTCGCGGTGGTGGCGCCACTGCAGGCGCTTGACCGCCAGACCGACCTGCTGCAGCGAGGGAGCCATGCATCCATCCTAGCGCCGGGCAAGGTTGCTGATATCAGGGTCCTGTCCTAAGGTTCCTTATATGAAACCCATCGTCACTCCTGAGATCCAGCTGACCGAGCACGGCACCCCGGGCGACCGGCCGGTCCTGCTCCTCCACGGCGGCGGCGGGCCGGCCACGGTCCTCCCCTGGGCCGAGCGCCTGGCCGCCACCAGGCCCGCGCACGTCCTGACGCCGACCCACCCGGGCTGGGACGGCACCCCGCGGCCCGAGGAGACCAGCACCATCGCGGGGCTCGCCACCGCGTACGCCGAGCTGCTCGACGCCCGCGACCTGCACGACGTCACGGTGGTCGGCAACTCGATCGGCGGGTGGGTGGCGGCCGAGCTGGCCCTGCTCGGCTCGCCGCGGACGACGCGGTTCGTGCTGGTCGACGCCGTCGGCCTCGAGGTGCCGGGGCAGCCGGTCGCCGACTTCTTCGCGCTGACCCCGGCGGAGCTGGCCCAGCTCAGCTACGCCGACCCCCAGCGCTACGGCATCGACCCGGCCGCCCTGCCGCCCGAGGCCCGCGCTCGCATGGCGGCCAACCGGCCGGTGATCGAGGACTACGCCGGGCGCGCGATGACCGACGCGACGCTGGCCGGGCGACTCAGCGGGGTCACCGCCCCCACTCTGGTGGTGTGGGGCGAGGCGGACCGCATCGTGACGCCGGACTACGGACGCGCGTATGCGGCAGCGGTTCCCGGCGCGGAGTTCCGGCTGCTGCCCTGCACCGGCCACCTGCCGCAGGTCGAGACGCCTGACCTGCTCACCGAGGCCGTGTGGGACTTCGTCACCCGCTGAGCAGGTGTCGAGCGGTCAGCCCTTGCGCCGCCCGAACAGCCGTCGCAGGCCGCGCGGCTCGTCCTCGTCCTCGTCGGGCGTGGGCGGGCGGTAGGCCGGCGGGCCTGACTCCGTGGTGAGGACCTCGCCGGTCTCGGTGTCGTAGGGCGTGATCCGCAGCGCCCGGCACACGTCGAGGACCGCGCTGACCGCGGAGTGCGCGTCCTCGTCCTCGACCGTCACGTAGAAGTAGACGTCGTGCACCGAGACGCTCTTGCCCAGCCCGATCTCGAGCGAGAACCCCGGCCGGCGCAGGGTCAGCCAGCTCTCGTTGCTCGCATCGACGTCGGGCAGAGCCTCGCGCACGAGCGCGAGCACCTCGTCGAACGGACCGACCGCCGGCGGCTCGTAGCCCTCGGGCAGCGCCTCGACCGACCGGACCCCGGGTGCCCTCAGCGCGTACACGTCCCACGTCATCCCGGCATCGTCGCAGGCCGCCCGCTCACCCCTTCACCGCCCCCTCGGTGCCCCCTCGGGTGAAGTGCCGCTGGAACGTGAAGAACACGAGCGCCACCGGGATCGTCATGAGCAGCGCGGCCGCCAGCTTGAGCGGGTACTGGTTGCCGCTGCCGTACTGCCCGGTCACCAGGGAGGCGACCCCTGTGGTGAGCGTGTTCAGCTTCGGGTCCTGCCTCGACACGATGAAGTGCGGCAACTCGTTCCAGGAGCCCTGGAACGACAGGATCGTCAGCGTGATCAGCGCTGGTCGCGCCATCGGCAGCACCACCGACCAGAACGTGCGGAAGGTGCTCGCACCGTCGACGCGCGCCGCCTCCTCGACCGAGAGCGGCACCGAGAGGAAGAACTGGCGCATGATGAAGACGCCGGCCGCGTCGACCAGCAGCGGGACGATCATCCCGCTGTAGGAGTTGTACATGCCGAGCTGGTTGAGCACGAGGAACTTCGGGATGAGCAGCACCACGCCCGGCACGGCCATCACCGCCAGCACCGCATCGAAGAGCATGTCGCGGCCGAAGAAGTGCAGCCGCGCCAACGCGTACCCCGCCAGCGAGTCGAAGAAGACCCGGCCGGCGGTGACGCACAGCGTCACGAAGACCGAGTTGGCGAACCACCGAGGGAAGTCGGCGTCCGCGAGCTGGCGGAAGGCGGCCGTGGACCAGTGCGACGGCCACGGGTTGAGCGGGTGCGCCGTGGAGTCGACGTTGGTCTTGAAGGCGGTGCCGAGCTGGATGACGAACGGGTAGATGTAGAGCACCGCGAACAGCAGCAGGACGGCGTAGAAGAGCACGGTGCCGCGTGAGGTCCCGCGCCGGGGGCGGCGCGGTGCCTCTGTGGCCGGCACGGGCGGGGTACGCGTGGTGGTCGTCACGACGTACCTCCCCGGGCCAGCGTCCGCCGTCGCCGGCGCGGCGCCTCGTCGCTCCGGTCGCGGAGGAACCACCGCTGGAGCAGCGTGAGCGCCACGATGATCGCGAACAGGATGAAGGACATCGCGGTCCCCTGCCCCCACTGGAAGGACTTGAAGGAGGTCGTGAAGGAGAGGTACGCAGGGGTCAGCGTGGTCTTGCCTGGGTCGCCCTGGCTCATGATGTAGATCTGGTCGAACACCTGCCAGGTGCCGATGAGGCCGAGGGTCAGCACCAGGAACATCGTCGGCCGCAGCATCGGCAGCGTGACGAAGCGGAGACGCTGCCAGCCGGTCGCACCGTCGAGCTCGGCGGACTCCTCGACCTCGACCGGGATGTCCTGGAGCGCCGCGAGGAACATCAGCATGAACGTCCCCGCGGTGGTCCAGACGACCAGCGCGATGATCGCGCACATCGCCACGCTCGGGCCCGACAGCCAGTCCCACCACGACAGGCCGAGCACCGAGTGGTTGGTCAACGCCCCCGGGGGTGAGTTCGCGTCGACGATGCCGAGCTTGCCGAGCAGCAGCTGGAGGATGCCGCGCGGGTCGGCGAACCACTGCGGTCCGTTGACGCCGATCTTGGCGAGCGCGGCGTTGACGACGCCGGAGCTGCTGAAAACGAACAGGAACACGATCGAGACCGCGACCGAGCTCGTCACCGACGGGAAGTAGTAGGCGGTGCGGAAGAAGGACTTCGCCCGCAGCCGCTGCCGGTTGAGCGTGAGGGCCAGCCCGAGGGCCAGGAGGGTCTGCAGCGGCACGACCAGCAGCACGTAGTAGAAGTTGTTGCGGATGCTGGTCATGAAGTCAGACCGGGCGAGCCCGTCGGTCGTGAGGATCGCCTTGTAGTTGTCGAGCCCGACGAAGCCCACCTTCGACGACAGCGGACTGCCCTTGCCCGTCCAGTCGCTCAGGCTGACCCACGCGGCCATGAGGATCGGGATGACCAGGAAGAGCCCGAGCACGACCACGACAGGCGCGACGAAGACCCATCCCGCCGTGCCCTCGCGCCCGCGGATCCCCCCTCTGCGGACGCGAGGGCGCAGCTGCACCGTTGCGGTGGCCACTGCTACTTCAGCGCCGCGGAGGCGTTCTTCTGCAGCGACGACAGGATCTGCTTCGGGTCTGCCCCCGGGAGCTTCTGCAGCTGGGTGTCGAAGTCGGCGAGGACCGGCGTCATGCCGGGCGCGTTGACCGGGCCCTTGCCGTACTTCGCACCGGCCACGAAGGCCGCCTGCGCCGGGAACTTCTGCTCGTACATCGGCAGTGCGTCGTCCCGCGAGGGCATGACGCCGAAGGCGTCGGCGAACTTCATCTGCTGGTCGCTGGTGGTCAGCGCCTGCACCAGCTGCTGGGCCGCGGCCTTGTTCTTGCTCTGCGCGGCGATGCCCCAGCAGTTGGTGAACGTCAGCGTGCCCTTGCCCTTCGCGCCGGCGGGCAGCTCGGCCACCTGGTACTTCACGCCGGGGTAGTCGGACTTGAGGCCACCGACGATCCAGTTGCCCTCGATGGTCATGGCGGCGGTCTGCTTGCCGAAGGCCTCGCCGGCCCAACCTGCGCTGAGCTGCTTCGGGTACTTCGCCACGCCCTCCTTGAGCAGCTTCTGCAGGTACTGCAGCGCCTGCAGGTTCTCGGGCGAGTCGGCGGTCACCGTCTTGCCGTCGTCACCCACGATCCAGCCGCCGGCCTCCTGCATCAGCGCACCGATGCGGTCGCGGGTGTCGCCGATGGCCAGACCGACCACCTTGCCGGCGGTGAGCTTCTTCGCCACGGTCTCGAGCTGGTCCCAGGTGGTCGGGATGTCGGCGTCGGCGAGGCCCGCCTTCTTCCACAGGTCGGTGTTGATCTCGAGGGCGAGCGTCGAGGCGTCCTTGGGGATGCAGTAGAGCTTGCCCTCGTAGGTGAAGGCGTCGAGCAGCGACTTGGTGAAGGAGTCCTTGCCGGGGAACGAGTCGCCGTAGGGCTCGAGGTTGCCGGCCTTGGCGTAGTCGCCGATCTTCGACGCGTCGACGTAGAAGACGTCCGGCGGGTTGCCGCTCGCGAAGCCCTGGCTCAGCTGCTGCGCCTGGTCCTGCGCCGGCGTGACGGTGACCTTGTTGCCGCTCGTGGACGCCCAGGCGTTGGCTGCGTCGGTGACGGCCTTCGTCTCGGGCGCACCGCTCGAGGCGATCAGCACCTGAAGGCTCGCTCCGGACACCGGGGCGGTGGAGCCGCCGGCGCTGCCACCGGAGGACGAGGACGGCGCGGCGGCCGAGCCGCCGCCGTCGCTGAACCCGCTCCCCCCGCACGCTGCGGTCATCGCCAGGCTGCCGCACGCCAGGGCGGCGAGGACGGTCCTGCGGACGGTCGGTGACATCGGGTACTCCTTCGTACGTACGCGGTGGGTCCGCGGGTCTGTCGGGGATCAGTCGTGCTTGACGCTGGAGGCGCGCGGCACGAGGTGCGGCTCGAGCAGGACGCGGTCGGCGGCCGAGGGCCGCGGCCCCTCCTCGATCGCGCGGCGCAGCAGGCGTACGCACTCGGCGGCCACCTCGCGCACGGGCTGGGCCACGCTCGACAGCCCCAGCACCGAGGCCGCCGAGGAGTCGTCGAAGCCGACCACAGCGAGGTCGCGGCCGAGCACGAGGCCGCGCTCCTCCGCCGCAGCGCGCAGGGCGACCGCGAGCGAGTCGCTCGCGCACACGACGCCGGTCACCTCGCCCTCGTCGAGCAGCTCCGCGGCGCGCAGGCGCTCCTCCTCCGCGTAGGCGGCGAGCACCGGGCCCTCCGTCAGGCCGGCGGCGGCGAGGCCGGCACGCCAGCCGCGGAGGCGGTCGTCACCCACGCCGGAGCCTGCTGGCCACCCGAGGAACCCGAGCCGCTCGTGGCCCTCGGCGACCAGGTGCGCGACCGCCGCGGAGGTGCCCGCAGCGCCGTCGACGTCGACCCACGCGTGGTCCTCCTCGGCGCCCCACGGCCGGCCGAAGGTCACGAAGGGCACGCCGCGCTCGCGCAGCCACGCGGTCCGCACGTCGCCGTAGTGGGTGCTGGTCAGCAGGAAGCCGTCGATGTCGAGCGTGCCGAGCAGGTCGTCGTAGGCGGCGATCTCGCCGGCGTCGTCCTCGGCCGCGAACAGCATCACCCGGTAGCCGTCGGCCTGGGCGCGCTCGGTCAGGGCGTGCAGGAAGCGGTCGAGGACCGCGCCGCTCACGCCGTCGCCGCCCTGCGGGTCGATGCGCAGGCCGAGCACCCGGGAGCGGCCGGTACGCAACTGCTGGGCCGCGCGCACCGGCCGGTAGCCGAGCTCGGCCACCGCCTGCTGCACGCGCTCGGCGGTGTCGGGGCTCACGCGGTCGGGCGCGTGCAGGACGTTGGAGACGGTCTGGCGGGAGACCCCGGCATGGCGGGCCACGCTCTCGAGCGTGGGGCGTGCCGACGCGGAAGCGTCGTCGGGGAAGCGGTCCGCCATGCCAGCACACCTCCTCGTGGGCTCGGTATGAACGTTCAAAAGCCGCATCGGCCGCGTTTGAACGCTCAAAAGATGGGAGTAGCGTTCCTCGCGACCACCGACCTGTCAAGCCCACAGCTCCGGCGACACCGTCGCCGCCGAGCCGGCCAGTCACCCCGGGAGACCGCCGTGGACGTCGCACGACAGCCTCTGCTCCACGACCTCGTCGCCACCCTGCGCGCACCGAGCGCGGCGCTGTCCGCCCCGTCCGGGCAAGTGCTGCCCGGCGGCGTGCAGGGCGTCTTCGCCGGCGACGTCCGCGTCGTCTCCCGGGCGGAGGTGCGTGTCGGCGGCGAGCCACCCGAGCCGGTGGCGGGCGGTCCGCTGGGCGCCGACCACGCGCTCTTCGTCGGGCTCACCCGCGCCCTCGGCGACCCCGGGCCCGACCCGACGGTGCGGCTCGAGCGCGAGCGCCACGCGGTCGTCGACGGCAGCGACGAGGAGCTGCGACTGGTGTCCACCGCTGCGGCGCCGGTCGCGACGTCGCTGTCGGTCGCGGTAGAGGTCGACCTGGCGGCCATGGAGGTGGTGAAGTCCGGCGGCACTGCTGCACCGCTCGCCCCGAGCACGGGCGCCAGTGGCCTGGAGTGGAGCGACGGCACCACAGTCGTACGCGTCTCGGCTCCGGGCGCCGACGTGCGGGTGGAGGGCACCACCGCGTACCTCACGTGGGAGCTGTCGGTCGGGCCGAGAGCGTCGACCGCCGTGCGGTGGCAGGTGCGGGCCTTGACCGCCGACGCCCCGGTGGTGTCGGCACCGGCGGCACCGACGTGGAGCACCCCTGAGGTCACCGCCGACGACCGGCGGCTCCGGGCCTTCGTCGCGCGCGCCCTCGACGACCTCGACGCCCTGCGCATGGCTCCGGCCGACTCCCCGGACGACGTCTTCCTCGCCGCTGGTGCGCCGTGGTTCTTCACCCTCTTCGGGCGCGACGGCATCTGGGCCGCGCGGATGCTGCTGCCGCTCGGCACCCGTCTGGCCGGCGGCACCCTGCGGGCGCTCGCCGCGCGGCAGGGCACGACGGTCGACCCGCGCACCGCCGAGGCGCCGGGGAAGATCCCCCACGAGCTACGCCGCGTGGCGACCGTGCACGACGCCGAGCGCATGCAGCTGCCGCCGCTCTACTTCGGCACGGTCGACGCCACCCCGCTGTGGGTCTGCCTGCTCCACGACGCGTGGCGGTGGGGGCTGCCCGAGGACGAGGTGCGCGCGCTGCTGCCGGCGATGGAGCGGGCGCTCGAGTGGATGCCGGCCCACGGCGACCCCGACGGCGACGGGTTCCTCGAGTACGTCGACGAGACCGGGTCCGGCCTCGCCAACCAGGGCTGGAAGGACTCGGGCGACAGCATCCGCTTCGCAGACGGCACACGCGCGGCCGGTCCGGTGGCGCTGTGCGAGGCACAGGCGTACGCGTGCGAGGCGGCGCTGTCCGGTGCCGCGCTCCTCGACGCGTTCGGGCGGCCGGGCGCCGAGCGCTGGCGCTCCTACGCCGCGGACATGGCCGCGCGGTTCCGCGAGCGGTTCTGGACCTCGGACGGCCAGGGTCGCTTCCCCGCCCTCGCGCTGGACGGCGACGGCCGGCTCGTCGACTCGGTCACGAGCAACCTGGGACACCTGCTCGGCACCGGGCTGCTCGACGAGGAGGAGACCGCTCTCGTCGCGGACCGGTTGGTGGGCACCGACATGAGCAGCGGGTCCGGGCTGCGCACGATGTCGACACGCATGGGGGGCTACTCACCGCTGAGCTACCACTGCGGCTCGGTCTGGCCCCACGACACCGCCATCGCCGTGGCGGGCCTGGCGCGCGCCGGTCTCTCGACGACGGCCGAGCCGCTGATGGCGGGACTCCTCGCCGCCGCGGTGGACTTCGACGACCGCATGCCCGAGCTCTTCGCCGGCCTGCCGCGCGACGAGGTGCCGAGGACCGTCCCCTACCCGGCGGCGTGCCGGCCGCAGGCGTGGTCCGCCGCCGCCGCCGTCGTGCTGCTCACCTCGGCGCTGGGCCTCGAGGCGCACGTGCCGGAGGGGTACGTGTCGGTGCGTCCCGCTCGCCCCGCACCGTTCGGCGCGCTGCACGTCTCGGGCCTGCGCGCAGGGGGCGCCGAGCTGCGCGTCGAGGTCGACCGGGAGGGCTCCGTGGTGGTCGCGCAGGCGGACGGTCTCGAGGTCCGGACCACCTGTTGACATGTGCTGAGAACGTCTGGTTTGGTGCGGATCGACAACGACGTCGCACTCGCCTGCACGGCTCGTCGCGCCCGTTGTCACCCCCGCGACCCCGCGGACCCACCTGTGACACGAGAGGACGCCGTGCTGCTCCGCTCTCCGATCCGGCCTGTCCGGATCCGCGCGAAGATAACGTTATCCATCACCACTGCCCTGTTGCTGGGCGCGGGCACCCTGGCCGCGGCGCCTGCCGCGTCCGCAGCGCCCGCGGGTCCTGGCGAGTTCGCCACGTCGTTCGAGACCGCCGACCCGGCACCCACGTGGACCAGCACGGTCGACACCGCGCCCGACGGCACCGCGCGCGCCGACGGCGTGCACGCGCCGCGCAAGGGCAGCATCCCGGGCGACGTGACCGACCTCGTCGACTCCGTCACCGCGAGCGCGGAGAACCCGCCCAACGAGGTGGCCAAGAACCTGCCCGACGGCGACGTCAACAGCAAGTGGCTGGCCTTCGACTCGAAGGGCACCATCGACTACCACCTGTCGAAGCCCACCGCGGTGTCCCGCTACGCGCTGACGACGGCCAACGACGAGCCTGGCCGCGACCCGCGCGACTGGCGCTTCCAGGGCTCGCCCGACGGCAAGACGTGGACGACGCTCGACTCGCGCACCGGCCAGACCTTCGCCGACCGCTTCGCCCAGCGCGTCTTCGACTTCAGCAACACCACCGCCTACCCCTACTACCGGCTGGACATCAGCGCCACCAACGGCGCCGACCTCGTGCAGCTCTCGGAGTGGCGGCTGTCCAACGGCGACGACGCTCCCCCGCCGGCCGGGTCCATGACGACCGAGGCCGGCACCGGCCCGCGCGGCGGCTACAACAGCGCCCCGGAGGTCGGCTGGACCGGCACGCACTCGCTGCGCTACGCCGGCCAGCACGTCACGGACGGGCGCGCGTACTCCTACAACAAGGTGCTCGACGTCGACATCCCCGTCACCGCGGCGACCGAGCTCTCCTACAAGATCTTCCCTGACCAGGAGGGCACGGACCTCCGCAACCCCAGCACCTACGCTGCGGTCGACCTCGCGTTCACCGACGGCACGCTGCTCAGCTCGCTGGGCGCCGTCGACCAGCACGGCAAGCCGCTGAGCCCGCGCGGGCAGGGCGAGTCGAAGGTCCTCTACACCAACCAGTGGAACGCCGAGAGCTCGCGCATCGGCGACGTCGCTGCCGGCAAGACCGTCGACCGCATCCTCGTCGGCTACGACAACCCGGCCGGGCCCGCCGACTTCGGCGGCTGGATCGACGACATCACGCTCACGCAGCACGCGGTGCACAACACCTCACCCCGCCCGTCGGACCACGTGCTGACCACCCGCGGCACGAACGCGAGCGGCAGCTTCTCGCGGGGCAACAACTTCCCGGCGACTGCCTTGCCGCACGGCTTCAACTTCTGGACGCCGGTGACCGACGCCGGCAGCACCAGCTGGCTCTACGAGTACCAGAAGGCCAACGACGAGCAGAACCGCCCGAGCCTGCAGGCGTTCTCGCTCAGCCACGAGCCCAGTCCGTGGATGGGTGACCGCCAGACCTTCCAGGTCATGCCGTCAGTCGCGACCGGCACCCCGAGCCTCGACCGCCAGGACCGCGAGCTGACGTTCTCGCACAGCAACGAGACGGCCCGGGCGCACTACTACGGCGTCACCTTCGACAACGGTCTGAAGGCGGAGCTCACGCCCACGGACCACGCGGCGATGTTCCGCTTCACGTTCCCCGGCGACAGCGCCAGCCTGCTGTTCGACAACATCACCAACGACGGCGGGCTCACCCTGGACGCCGAGCACGGCGCGCTGTCCGGCTACACCGACGTCAGCAGCGGCGGCAACTCCGTCGGCATGACGCGGATGTTCGTCTACGCGACCTTCGACCGGCCGGTGACCGCGGGCGGCAGGCTCAACGGCGGTGGCCGGGCCGACGTCGGCGGCTACCTGCGCTTCGACGCCGGCAGCTCGCGGACGGTCGGCATGCGCATCGCCACCTCGCTCATCAGCGTGGACCAGGCAAAGCACAACCTCGACCTCGAGATCTCGCCGTCCGACACCTTCGACGCCGTCGAGGCCCGCGCCCAGGCGGCGTGGGACGAGCAGCTCGGTGTGATCGAGGTGCAGGGCGCCACCGAGGACCAGCTGACGACGCTCTACTCCAACCTCTACCGGCTCAACCTCTACCCGAACTCGGCGTTCGAGAACACCGGGTCCGCCGCGGCGCCGGTCTACCGCCACGTCGTCCAGTCGTCGACGTCGAGCAACCCGGCGCCCGCCGGGACCACTGCTGACCACACCGGCGCACCGGTCAAGGACGGCAAGGTCTACGTCAACAACGGGCTCTGGGACACCTATCGCACGACCTGGCCCGCCTACTCGCTGCTCTACCCGAGCGAGGCCGGCGAGATGGTCGACGGGTTCGTGCAGCAGTACAAGGACGGCGGCTGGGTCTCGCGCTGGTCGTCGCCGGGCTACGCGGACATCATGACCGGCACCAGCTCCGACGTCGCCTTCGCCGACGCCTACCTCAAGGGCGTGCCGGGCATCGACGTGCAGTCGATGTACGACGCGGCTCTCAAGAACGCGACGGTCGCGCCGCCGAACCAGAACGTCGGGCGCAAGGGCCTCAACCAGTCGATCTTCCTCGGCTACACGCCGACGAGCACCGGCGAGAGCGCGTCGTGGGCGCTGGAGGGCTACCTCAACGACTACGGCATCGCCAACCTGTCGAAGCGGCTCTACGACACGACCACCTCGAGCGACCCGCGGCACGCGGAGTACCTGCAGAACTACCAGTACTTCCTCAACCGCTCGCTCGACTACGTCAACCTGTTCAACCCCGCGGTCGGCTTCTTCGAGGGGCGCACGGCAGCGGGTGACTGGCGGCAGTCGACCGCCGACTTCGACCCCCGCGTCTGGGGCAACGAGTTCACCGAGAGCGACGGCTGGAACTTCGCCTTCCACGCCGTGCAGGACGGCCAGGGCCTGGCCAACCTGCTCGGGGGCAAGGACAAGCTCGGCGACAAGCTCGACACGTTCTTCAGCACGCCCGAGACGGCCGGCTTCCCCGGCTCCTACGGCGGCACCATCCACGAGATGCTCGAGGCGCGCGACGTGCGTCTCGGCCAGTGGGGCCTGAGCAACCAGCTCTCGCACCACATCCCCTACATGTACGACTACGCCGGCGAGCCCTCGAAGGCGGCGTCCGTCGTCCGCGAGGCGCTGTCCCGCGCCTTCACCGGCAGCGAGATCGGCCAGGGCTACCCGGGCGACGAGGACAACGGCGAGCTGTCGGCGTGGCAGATCTTCAGCTCGCTCGGGTTCTACCCGCTGCAGATGGGCAACCCGACCTACGCGATCGGCTCGCCGCTCTACCAGAAGGCCACGATCCACCTGGAGAACGGCAAGGACATCGTCCTGAACGCCCCGCAGAACAGCACGTCGAACGTCTACGTGCAGGACGTCAAGGTCAACGGCGCCGAGCACAGCAAGACGTACTTCACGCAGGACGAGCTCGCCAACGGCGCCACCATCGACTTCACGATGGGCTCGACGCCCTCGGCGTGGGGCACCGGTGCCGACGACGCCCCGCCGTCGATCACACCGCCGGGCCAGGCGCCCGCGCCGCTGGCCGACGCCACCGGCCCGCGCAAGGGCATGGCCAGCACCACCAGCGCAGGTGCCAACGCGACCCTGCTGTTCGACAACAGCTCGGACACGCGGGTCACGTTCCCGACGGCCACTCCCACGGTGCAGTTCGCACTGTCGGGCACGTCGGCACGCGCCTCGATGTACACGCTGACCTCGGGCAGCACCGCCGGCGACCCCAAGAGCTGGGTGCTCGAGGGCTCCAACGACGGGGCCACCTGGACGACGCTCGACACCAGGGCAGACCAGTCGTTCCCGTGGCGGCTGCAGACACGCGCCTTCAGCATCGCCTCGCCGCAGGTGTTCCGCACCTACCGGCTGCGGGTCACGGCGGGCTCCGGCGACACCGTCTCGCTCGCCGAGGTGGAGCTGCTGACCGGCAAGCCGAAGGTGAGCGAGGTCCGTGACGCCGTCGCGGCGGCGGTCGCGAGCGGCGGCATGAGCGCGAGCCTCGGTCGCGACGCCCAGGCCGACGTGGCCGCGGCGCAGTCGGCGGAGGACAAGGGCGACGACGCAGCGGTCCTCGCGGCCCTGCGCCGGCTGAGCTCGCGGCTGCAGACGGCATCGGCGTCGAAGCTGACGCCCGCCGCCCGCGACGCGGTGCTGCTCGTGGTGTCGCAGTGGGTGGCGCCGGCGTCCGGGGTGAGCGGGGTCCGCGACGCGGTCGCCCACCTCACCACGAGCGGCGACATCGCCTCGAGCACGAGCAAGGACCTGCAGGCGCTGGTGACCTCGGCCGAGCAGGCGGAGGCCGCGGGCGACGGGGCGGCGATGCGTACCGCCCTGACGTCCCTGCGCTCCGCGGTCGCGGTCGCCAAGGCGTCGAAGGTCAGCGCGCACGCCAAGGACGTGCTGCTGCCCCTGATCGACGACCTGCTCGTGCTGCCGGGCCCGGACAACCTGCGGGCCTACGTCACCACGACGTCGATCGGTGACGACGGCGTCGGCAACGCCGACTTCGCCGAGGGGTTCTACTACTCGCGGCAGGCGCTCGCGGCCAAGGGCGTCGTGCAGGGTACGCGGCTGACCGTCCCCGGGACGTCGTTGACCTACGTGCTGCCGAAGTTCGCTCCTGGCGACCCCGACAGCGTCGCGGCCAACGGCCAGACGCTCGACATGGCCGGCCTGCCCGCCACCGCGAAGCACATCTCCTTCGTGGGGGCGGCGAACAACGGTGACGCGCAGGAGCAGGCGACCCTGACCTACTCGGACGGCTCGACCGCGAAGGTCGCGCTGGCGTTCGGCGACTGGAGCCTCGGCGGCGACCTGTCGGCGACGCCGAGGTTCGGCAACATCGGGATCGCGCGGGCGGAGTACCGCGACCGCTTCACGCAGACGAACGACCCGGCCAAGCCGTGGCTGTTCGCGACCGCGCCCGAGGCGCTGGCCGCGGGCAAGACGCTGGTGAGCATCACGCTGCCGACGAACTCGCGCATCAAGGTGTTCTCCATCGCCTACGACGGCGGGGCTGCCACGCAGCACTGAGGCAGCTCTCGACGGAGGCCCCGTCCCGTCCGCGCACCGCGGACGGGACGGGGCCTCTCACTTGGTGACGCGGGTGCCGATCGCCCGCAGCGTCGGCACGGCCGCGACCACGGCGGTGAAGACCGCGCCCATGAGGGTGCCGTAGGCCGTCCAGCTGCCGTCCCAGCCGGCGTCCTGCAGCACCAGCCGGTCCATGACCCCGAAGCTCACCAGCATCGCGGCCAGGCGCACGACGACGAGGACCCACGGGTGCTGGCGCTCCTGCGTGGTCCCTCCTCCGAGCCGGACCAGCCAGGCCCACGTCACACCAGCACCCGCCGCCAGCAGCCCGGCCGCCGCCACGAGCGCGAGCCGGGGGTAGACCACCAGCACCGTGACGGGCACCGTGCCGCCGGTGGCGCGGGGGTCCTCGATGCGCACGGTCCCGGTGTAGCGGCCTGCAGGAAGCCGTGTGGTGACGTTCTGCGGGCTGGCGCAGAACGAGAAGTTCACGCTGCTGCCGCTCGGCGTGCCGGTGTACCACGCCGACACCAGCTCGGGCGGGAACTGCAGCCGGTCACCGTCGTGGTGCAAAGGACCCACGATCGCGCGCAGCCGGGCCGTCGCCGGCAGCCTCCCACCGCCGCGGATCTCCATGCCCAGCAGCCGCTCGACGACCATGCGACCGTCGCGGCCGACGCGCAGCTCGAACGTCGGGCCGGTCGCGCCTCCGGTGCCGCCGGTGAAGGCGGCCACGTTGACGGGCGCCGCGGGTGCGCGCGGAGCGGTCGGACGGGTGCCCGGGTCGGTGCAGACCCTGCTCGTCGCGGGGTACGGGTGCAGCCGCGCCGTCGTCGGAAGCACCTTCGCGGTCCAGCCGAAGTCGAGCTGCGGGAGGGCCAGGCACAGCACGACCAGGACCAGCAGGGCGAGCAGGACCCGGTCGTGAACCGTCATGCGGCCGACGTGCTGCTCCACGGGTTGCTGTTGCTGGGGTTGTTGCTGAGGAGCGATGTTCGCCATGGGCTGCGCCCTCCGCCGCGCCGGGGCCCCCGGTGGCGGGTCCTCAGCGTGCTCGCGAGACGCAGCAGCGTCAATGGCCCTCGACGCCGGACAGCCGGGTGCGGATGTCGTCGGCGAACCACCTGCGGTCGTGACCGTCGAAGCTGCTGCGCTCCAGCACGTCGAGGACCGAGCGCTGCTGGCGTGCGTCCAGCCCGCCGTCGAGCAGCATCCGGACCGCCTTCAACGCCTGGTACTGCTCGAAGGCCGACCGGGAGTGCTCGACTGCGTCGAGGAGGCAGTCGAGGTCGGCGAGCTCCGGTCGCCCCTGCATCATGGCGATGGCGGAGATCCGGTCGCCGTCGCCGCCGGCGCTGAACGCCGAGCGCACTTGCTGGACGTCTGTCAGCTGCGGCGCGAGCGCACGGCCCTGGCTCATCAGCGTCTCCATGAGCTGGGTACGCGTGGCGCCCGACTCGTGCGCGCCGCGGACCCGTTCGTACTCGCTGCCCAACGAATGCGCCGCCGCAAGCAGTTGCTGGCCCTCGCCGCGCAGCCGTGACGCGTCCTCGGACCGACCCGCCCGCTCGGCCAGCGCGGCCTGGGCGAACTTCGAGTCCGCCTTGCGCAGCAGCACCTTCACGCCCGCCCCCTCGATGGAGTCGATGCGGTCACCGAGTAGTGCGAAGCCGACCAGGGCGACGCCCGAGACGACGAGCGCGGCCGTGCCCGTCTCGTTCTCGGACACGAAGACGGCGACGGCGCCCGTGACGAGGGCTCCGACGCCGAGCGCGAGTGCGACCGCACGTAGCAAGGCCATGGCCGATCGTAGGACCGCCGGAGCGGCGTTGTCGGTGCCTTCCGGCACCATGCCTCCTGTGCCCCTCCTGCGCCGTCGCGCGCTCGCCGTCGCGCTCGCGTCCGGCGTCGCGCTGCTCCTGGGCGGCTGCGACCCGCGCGCCGCGACCGCGCCGCAGCCACCGCAGACGTCGGGCGGCTCGGCGCTCGGGGCACTGGCTGCTCTCGCGACCGCCCGGGCCGACGCAGTGGTGCCGACCTACCGGCGCGACCGCTTCGGCGACGGCTGGGCCGACCTAGACCACGACGGCTGCGGCACGCGGCAGGAGGTGCTGCGGCGCGACCTGCGCGACGTGCGGTTCCGGGCCGGCACCGCCGGGTGCACGGTGGAGAGCGGAGTGCTGGACGACCCGTACTCCGGCGAGCAGATCCGCTTCCGCTACGGACCGAGCACCAGCGACGACGTGCAGATCGACCACGTCGTCGCCCTCGCCGACGCGTGGCGCACCGGCGCGAGCTCGTGGACCGACGTCGAACGGGAACAGTTCGCCAACGACCCGCTCGAGCTGCTGGCGGTCGACGGGCCCCTCAACCAGGCGAAGAGCTCGAAGGACGCCGCCCGGTGGCTGCCGCCCGAGCCGGCCGCGCGGTGCACCTACGTCGCCAGGCAGGTCGCTGTGAAGAGGCGCTACCTGCTCGCCGTCACCGCGCGCGAGCGGGTGGCGATGCAGCACGTGCTCGAGGGGTGCCCCGGCGAAGGGCTGCCGGGACCAGCGGATGCGGCGGTGCCCCGTCAGTGACCGCCGACGCGCGCCGCGCACGCCACCAGGTAGTCGCGCTCGCGAGCGTTGTCCGTGCGGGCGGCGGCCGCTGCGTACCCCTCCGCCGCGGCGCTCCGGTCGCCGGCCTGCTCGTGCAGGTGCGCGCGCACGGCGTGCAGCCGGTGCGAGTCGCGCAGCTCGAGCCCGTCGAGCAGCGCGAGCCCGGCGACAGGTCCCTCGACCATCGCGACGGCCACCGCGCGGTTGAGCCGGACCACGGGGTTGCCGGTCAGCGCCTCCAGGCGGGCGTAGACGGCGGCGACCTGGTCCCAGCGGGTCTCCTCAGCGCTGGGCGCCTCGTCGTGCAGCGCCGCGACCGAGGCGAGCAGCTGGTACTCCCCGATGCGGCCGGTGGCCAGCGTCCGGTTGAGCAGCACCATGCCCTCGGCGACGAGGCGGCGGTCCCACAGCGAGCGGTCCTGCTCGGCGAGCGGCACCAGCGCGCCGTCGGGCGCCGTGCGGGCGGGGCGGCGCGCGTCGGTCAGCAGCATGAGGGCGAGCAGGCCGGCGACCTCCGGCTCGTCCGGGAACGCGGCCTGCAGCATCCGGGCCAGCCGGATCGCCTCGCCCGACAGGTCGACCCGGGCGAGGTCGGGGCCGCTGGAGGAGGTGTAGCCCTCGGTGAAGAGCACGTAGAGCACCTCGCACACCGGCCGCAGCCGCTGACGGGAGTCGGCGGGCATCTCGACCCGTCGCCCGCGTAGCGCCGCCTTCGCCCGGCTGATGCGCTGGGCCATGGTGGCCACTGGCACCAGGTAGGCCGCGGCGATCTCGCGGGTGGTCAGACCCGCAACGGCCCTCAGGGTCAGCGGCACTGCGAGCGCGGGCGACAGCGCGTCGTTGCAGCACAGGAAGAGCAGCAGCAGCGAGTCGTCCGAGGCGGGCGCCGGCTGGTCGGGGTGGATCGACAACGACGCGGCCAGGTCCTCTCGCCGCCGGCGGGCGTCGTTGCGGCGGTACTCGTCGACGAGCCGGCGCGAGGCCACCGTGACCAGCCAGCCCAGCGGGCGCTCGGGCAGCGCGTCCTGCCACTCCACGGCGGCGGTGGCGAGCGCCTCCTGCACGGCGTCCTCGGCGTCGGAGAAGTCGCCGTACCTCCGCGCCACCGCGGCGAGGGCCTGCGGCGCGAGCTCGCGCAGCAGGCCCTCGAGCTCGGCCGTGGTCAGACCTCCGGGTCGGGCGCGCCGAGCACCTGGCGCACCTCGATGGGCATGCGCAGCGGCGCTCCGCCGGGGCCAGGGGCCGCGGACGAGCGGGCCGCGATCTCGAGGGCGCGCTCGACGCTGTCGACGTCGACCAGCCGGTAGCCCGCGAGCAGCTCCTTGGACTCGGGGTAGGGCCCGTCGACCACCTTGGGCGGGTTCACGCCGTCGGAGACGACGAACTTCGCGACGTCGGGACCCGCCAGCCCCTGCGCGTCGACCAGCTCGCCGCTCGCCAGCAGCTCGGCGTTGAGCGTGTGCTGGAACTCGATGTGGGCCCGCACGTCCTCCGGCGCCCACTCGGTCATCGGCGGGCAGTCCTGGAGCTCGACCGGACCGTAGGCCTGCATCAGCATGTAGCGCATCTCGCCATCCTCTCCCGCGCCGCCTCTGTGGCCGCGCTGCACCCTCTGGTCGGAGCTGGCGCGGCGTTCTCGACATGCCCTGGACACCGTGACCTGGACTCCGGCACAGTCGGACCCATGAGATCGCGGACCGCCGGCATGTGGTGGGGCACCGCCATCGAGGCGCCGGACCCCAGCGCCCTGGCCCGGTTCTACTCGGAGCTGCTCGGCTGGCCGGTCGGGCACGAGGAGCCCGGGACCGCGATCCTCGGGGCTCCCGAGGGCCCCTTCGTGGTCTTCCAGCAGGCGGACGACTACTCGGCGCCGGTGTGGCCGCCGGTCGACGGCAGCCAGCGGCCGATGATGCACTTCGACTTCCAGGTCGGCGACCTGGACTCGGCGGTCGAAGACGCCGTCGCGCTCGGCGCGACGCTCGCGGAGCACCAGCCGCAGGAGCACGTACGCGTGCTGCTCGACCCCGCCGGCCATCCGTTCTGCCTGTGCCGCGAGCCGGAGGAGGACGCGTGAGCCGCCCGCCGCTCCCGCTGCCCCAGGCGCTCCAAGCGGCCACCGCGGGCGGGGCGGCGATGGCACTCGGCTTCGGCCTGCTCGACCTGCTGGTGCACCACGCCTCCGCGGCCCAGTCGCTCGGCACGGCGCTGGTCTTCGGCGGTGTGTCGTTCGTGGGCGACCTCGGGCTCGAGGGCTGGCGGGCCTGGCGCGTGCGCGCCGCATCCGGCGCGAAGTAGGGCAGACCCCACCAGGAGGACACCGGCCCGCAGGATCGTGCCGGGAACGCTCGCGGGGTTGTGTTGACCAGGTCAGCAGAACCCCGATCCGAGGAGCGAGCATGACTCCCCCGCACCCCTTCCGCCGCACCGGCGCACGCCGTCGGCTGGCGCTCGTCGCGGCCGCCGGCACCCTCGCCGGCACCGCACTGCTCGGCGCGAGCACGGCAGGTGCCAGCACCTCCACGGCGAGCACCGCGACGGCGCGCACCGCCGCCACCGCCCACCCCGACGCCACGTCGCGACGGCTGGCCGCGCTGGTCGGCACGGACCGCGTACCCGGCGTCCTCGCCTCGGTGAGCACCCGCGGCGGCGAGGTCCGCAACTACACCGCCGGCGTCGGCAACCTCGCCACCGGTGCGAAGGTGCCGACCGACGGCTACGTCCGCATCGCCAGCAACACCAAGACCTACACCGCCGTCGTCGTCCTCCAGCTCGTCGGCGAAGGCCTCGTCGACCTCGACGCGCCGGTCGAGACCTACCTCCCGGGCCTGGTGCGGCACAACGGCAACGACGGTCGGCGCATCACGGTCCGCCAGCTGCTGCAGCAGACCAGCGGGCTGCCCGACTACGACGACGACCTCCCCACGCCGCTGTCGAGGGCGGCGAGGACCTACCAGCAGCCGCGTACGCTGCTCGACCACGCCCTGTCGCACCGCAGCCACTTCGCGCCCGGCACCACGTGGGAGTACAGCAACACCAACTACCTGCTCGCCGGGCTCGTCGTCGAGCAGGTGACCGGCCGCCCGATCAACGAGCAGATCACGGACCGCATCCTGCGCCCGCTCCACCTGACCCGCACCTACTGGCCAGCCACCGGCAACCTGCGCATCCGGGCACCGCACCCGCAGGGCTACTTCGCCGCAGCACCAGGGGATCCGTGGCAGGACATCACCGCCTTCGAGCCCTCGATCGGCTGGGCCGCGGGTGAGCTCATCGCGACGCCGAGCGACGTCCTGGCGTTCTACCAGGCCGTCGTCGGGGGCAAGCTGCTGCAGCCGGCGCAGCAGCGCGAGATGGAGACCACGGTCGCGGCGCCGGGCTTCGAGCCGACGGGCCGCTGGCGCTACGGGTTGGGCCTCGCGAAGAAGACGCTGAGCTGCGGCGTCACCGCCTGGGGCCACGGCGGCGACATCCCCGGCTTCGAGAGCCGCGACCTGGTGACGGAGGACGGGCGTGGTGCGGTCGTCGTGACGACGGCGCTGCCGACGACGTACGCGCCGCTGAACCACCTCAACGCCGCGGTCGAGGCCACCGTCTGCGCCTCGTAGCGGCTCCCCTGGCCGGAGCCCGCGTGCGGTCAGTCGCGCGCGGGCTCGACCAGCGGCAGTCGCACCTGGAAGCAGGTGTTGCCGGGCACCGACTCGACCCGCAGGTCGCCGCCGTGCTTGTTGACCACGATGCGGAACGAGATGTCGAGCCCGAGCCCGGTGCCCTCGCCGACCGGCTTGGTGGTGAAGAACGGCTCGAAGATGCGCTGGCGCAGCTCCTCGGGCACGCCCGGCCCCGTGTCGCACACCTCGACCAGCACCGACTCGCCGTCGAGGGAGGTGCGCAGGGTCAGCGTGCCGCCGCCCTTCATCACCGCGATGGCGTTGTCGATCAAGTTGGTCCAGACCTGGTTGAGCTCGGCGCCGTAGGCAGGGATCTTCGGCAGCGAGCGGTCGAACTCCTTGACCACCACGATGTCGTCGCCGATGCGCCGGCTGAGCATCACCAGCGTCGACTCGAGCCCGTCGTGCACGTCGATGTCCTGGTGCGGCGCGCGGTCCATCTGGGAGTACTGCTTGGCCGCGCCGACCAGCGTCGAGATGCGGGCCGCGGCCTCCTCGATCTCGCCGATGAGCAGCTCGGTCTCGAGGGTGTAGGCGAGCCAGCGCATGGCCAGCTCGAGGTTCTCGATGTCGGTGCGCGCGGCGACGTCGTCGCCCCACTCGAGGTCGAGCCCCGCCGAGACGAACGTCGCGGCCATCTCCCAGCCGCGGGCGATGCCGTGGTCCTCGAGCCAGTCGGCCCACTCGTCCTCGCGCTCGCTGGTCTCGACCACGCCGAGCTTCGGCGCCGTGGGGATGCGCGCGATCGCCGCCTCCTGGCAGTCGGCGAGGGCCAGCAGCTGCTCCGGCTTGATGGCTCCCGAGGCCAGGCCCTTGAGCTTGTGGCGCATGGCCGCCAGGCGGTCGCGCAGGGTCGCCGCGGCCCGGGAGGTCGCCGCCGCCGGGTTGTTGAGCTCGTGGGTCAGCCCGGCCGTCAGCGAGCCGAGCGCCACCAGGCGCTCGCGCTGGCCGACGATCTCGTTGGAGTTGCGGGTGCCGAGGAAGAGCCCCTCGAGCAGGTGGGTCGGCATCGGGAACCACTTGCGCACGATCTTGCCGAACACCGCCGCGGGCAGCACGAACAGCCGCACGTCGGTGACGGCGCGCATCGACTGCAGGTAGGTCTGCGACGTGCGGTCGCCGAGGTAGGCCTGGGTCGCGCCGGCGTAGGAGCCGACGTGGTCGCTGCGCACGATCTCGACGTCGTCGCGCTGCACCATGCGGCTCAGCGTGATGGTGCCCGAGAGCAGGACGACGAACGCGTCGGCCGGGTCGCCCTCGCGCAGCACCGTCGAGCCGGCCGGGAAGTCCTGCACCCAGCCGTGCTCGGCGAGCCAGGCCAGCTTGTGCTGGTCGAGCGACTCGAAAAGGAACAGCTGGCGCAGCTCGTCGGTCGAGAGCAGCACCCCCGTGGAGGTGACCAGCCGCTCCGGACCGGCACCCCGGACGACGCCGCCCACCTGCGCGATGCTCATGACCTGCTCCCTAGGACCGATCGAGGTAGCGGTGGACCAGGGTCACGGCCATCGCACCCTCGCCCACCGCGGACGCCACCCGCTTCACCGACGCCGACCGGACGTCACCTGCGACGAAGACGCCCGGCACGCTCGTCTCCAGGTAGAACGGCTCCCGGTCCAGGTTCCATCCCGCCGGCTTGCGGCCCTCGACCACGAGGTCGGGCCCGGTGCGCACGAACCCCCGCTCGTCGCGCGAGACGACGCCGTCGAGCCAGTCGGTGCGCGGCTCGGCCCCGATGAAGACGAAGCAGTAGGGCGTCTCGACCAGCTCGACCTCGCCCGTCGCGCTGTCACGCAGCCCGAGCCGCTCGAGGTGCTCGTCGCCGTGGGCCTCGACCACCTCGGTGCAGGTGCGCACCTCGACGTTCTCGATGCCGGCCAGCTGCTCGATGAGGTAGTGCGACATGGTCGCCTCGAGACCCGGCCCGCGCACGAGCAGCACGACCCGCCGCGCGTAGGAGGAGAAGAAGACGGCCGCCTGCCCCGCGGAGTTGGCGCCGCCGACGATGTAGACGTCCTTGCCGCTGCACGCCGGCGCCTCGGTGGCCGACGAGCCGTAGTAGAGCCCGCGTCCCTGGAAGTCGTCGGCACCGCTCGCCGGCAGGCGCCGGTAGGACACCCCGGTGGCGATGACGACGGCGTGCGCCGAGAGCTCGCTGCCGTCGGCGAAGTGCACGACCCGGGCCGGGCCGCGCGTCTCCAGCCGCACGACGTCGCGCGTCGTGAGCAGCTCGGCGCCGAACTTGAGCGCCTGGCGGCGGGCACGCTCGGTCAGCTGGCCGCCGCTCACGCCGTCGGGGAAGCCGAGGTAGTTCTCGATGCGCGACGACGTGCCGGCCTGACCGCCGGTGGCCTCGCGCTCGACCAGCACCGTCTTCAGCCCCTCCGAGGCGCCGTAGACAGCGGCGCCGAGCCCTGCCGGGCCGCCGCCGACGATGACCAGGTCGTAGAAGTCGACGCTGGGCTCGGTGCTCAGGCCCACCGCCGCGGCGAGCGTCGCGTTGTCGGGCGCGCGCAGCGCCTCGCCCGACGGCGGCACGACGAGGGGTACGTCGTCGCCCGTCGCGCCCGCCGCCTCCAGGAGGCGGCGGCCCTCGGGCTCGTCCGACGCGTACCAGCGGTAGGGCACCGAGTTGCGGGCGAGGAAGTCGCGTACGCCGTGCGACCGCGCGTTCCAGCGGTGGCCGACGACCTTGACCTCGTCGACCGGGGAGTCGCCGAGCGCCTGCCAGGTCTCGAGCAGCGAGTCGACCACCGGGTAGAGCTTGTCCTCCGGCGGGTCCCACGGCTTGAGCAGGTAGTGGTCGACGTCGACCACGTTGATCGCCTGGATCGCGGCGTCGGTGTCGGCGTAGGCCGTCAGCAGCGCCCGCCGCGCACGCGGGAACAGGTCCATCGCCTGCTCGAGGAACTCGATGCCGTTCATCTGCGGCATGCGGTAGTCGGCGAGGATCGCCGCAACCCGCTCACCGCGGAGCTTGACCTCCTTGAGCGCGTCGAGCGCCTCGGCAGCCGAGGACGCGCGCAGGACGCGGTAGTCCTCGCCGTAGTGGCGGCGCAGGTCGCGCGCCACGGCGCGGGAGACCGCCGGGTCGTCGTCGACGGTCAGCAGGATCGGCTTCGCCGCTGAGGCCGCACCCGCCACCTAGACGACCACTTCGTCGACGAAGCACCAGCGCCAGTCCTCGCCCGGCTCGAACGACTGCATCACCGGGTGGCCGGCCTGCTGGAAGTGCGCGCTCGCGTGCTTGTTGGGCGAGGAGTCGCAGCACCCGACCTTGCCGCAGCTCAGGCACTCGCGCAGGTGCACCCACGACGCCCCGATGCGCAGGCACTCCTCGCACCCCTCGCGCGTCGAGGGCTCCACCGCTCCGGGCAGGTCCTTGACGTGATCGCACGATCCCACTGACGACTCCTCCTGCTCGCATGCCTTGCCGAGCGCCAGCCTGCCCGGTCGGGGCCGCTCCTGTCGACAGGTGTTCGCTCGCAGCGCGACAGAGGCACTGCCCGGAAGTGCTCGACGTGCAGGTACGCCTGCGGCAGACTGCCTCCGCGCCCGCCGACCGCGGCGGTGCAGGAGGGGGAGGCTGGTGGCGCAGTTCCGCATGAACGGCTCGCGCGTGCTGGAGGTGCACCTCGCCGGCGACACCGTGCGCGCGCTCACCGGCTCGATGGTCGCCTACGAGGGCAGCGTGACGTTCAAGCACTCCGGCATCAGCGGCGGCGGCGGCCTCAAGGCCGCCATCAAGCGCAAGGTGACGGGCGAGTCGCTGGAGCTCATGGAGATGACCGGCAACGGCATCGTCTACTGCGCGGCCAACGCCACCGAGGTCGAGCTGGTCGAGCTGCAGGGCGACACCCTGCACGTCGAGTCGAGCTCCCTGCTCGCGCTCGACGGCAGCCTGCGCACGGACGTCGCCTTCGCCGGCCTGCGCGGCGCCAGCAGCGGGCAGGGCCTCTTCACCACCACCGTCACCGGCATGGGCACCGCCGCGGTCCTCTCGGACGGGCCGATGATCGCCCTCGAGGTCTCGCCGCAGTTCCCGCTCGTGGTCGACCCCGACTGCTTCATCGCCCACCGTGGCCAGCTGCAGCAGTCCTTCGTCACCGACATCTCCTGGAAGACGATGATCGGCGAAGGCAGCGGCGAGAACTACAGCCTGTCCTTCCAGGGGTCCGGCGTCGTCTACATCCAGCCCGCGGAGCGCTGACCGGTGGCCTACGAGAAGATCAACAGCAAGGTCGTCAAGGTCGCGCTCGGCCAGCCGGTGATCGCCCGGCGCGGCGCCATGCTCGCCTACAAGGGCACCGTCAACTTCGTGCCCCACGGCGTCCCGGGCGCCGGCGGCGGCATGGGCGGTCTCGGTGGCGCGATGGGGGGCTTCGGCGGCCTCGCCGGCCAGCTCGTGCAGCGTGCCGCCGGTGAGCACGAGGCGATGATGCAGGCGGTGGGCTCGGGCGAGGTCTGGTACGGCTTCCGCGGGGCGCACGTCACGGTGCTGGAGCTGGCGGGCCAGCAGCTGCAGGTCGAGGCCGACCGGCTGCTCGTCCACGACTCGTCCCTGCAGTCCTCGACGGTCCAGATCGGCGGCGGCGGCATCCGGGGCGCGGTCTCGGGACTCGCCTCGGGGCAGGGCATGTTCACGACCCAGCTGTCGGGCAACGGCTCCGTCGCCGTGCTCTCGCACGGCGGCACCATCGCCATCCAGGTCGACCCGTCGAAGCAGGTGGCCGTCGACCCGCAGGCCTACGTCGCGGCGCTCGGCCAGCTCACCGTCGAGGTCGGGGCCAAGCTCGGCTGGCGCGACGCCGTCGGCAAGGGCTCTGGCGAGGCGGTCCAGCTCAAGGTGTCGGGCTCGGGCACCGTGCTCGTGCAGGCGTCCGAGCAGAAGCTCTGAGGGAGGAACCCGCTGTGCCACCGACGATCCTCAACCCGTCGACGCTGCCGAGCGACGACAACGTCAACCCCTACGCCTTCGCCATCGACCTGCGCCAGCCGTGGTTCCTGCGCAAGGGCGCGATGATCGCCTACTACGGCCAGGTGAAGTTCGACGGGCTCGCCCAGACCTCGCTCAGCGCGATGGTGGCCTCGCAGTTCTCCTCGCCGCTCTACGCGCAGCAGTGGGTGGTCACGCAGGGGCAGGGCAAGGTCGTGATCGGCGACCGGGGCTTCGACATCAACTCCTACGACCTCGACGCCGGCAACCTGACCATCAAGGCCTCGAACCTGCTGGGCTTCGACTCGGGCCTCGAGCTCAAGCAGTCGATCGTGCCGGGCTACCTCACGCTCATCGGCACCGGCAAGTTCCTCGCGTCGTCGAACGGGCCTGTCATCTTCGCCGAGCCGCCGATGCGGGTCGACCCCGAGGCGCTGCTCGGCTGGGCCGACTGCCCGTCGCCGTGCCACCACTACGACACCGGCTGGATGCAGGGGTTCCTCGGCGCGATGGCCCACCGGGTGCTGGGCGCGGAGTCGGGCGAGGAGCGCCAGTTCGACTTCACCGGCGAGGGCACCGTGCTGCTCCAGTCGACCGAGAAGCCGCGGGTCGACCCGGCCTACCTGCGCCAGGTCGAGCAGCAGGTGGTCGGGCTCGGCGTGCCCGGCATGACCCACATCCAGCAGGTCGTCAACTCGCGGCTGGCTGCCCAGCAGCAGTAGCCAGCACCTCGTAGACCTCGCCCGGTGCGTAGCGCCGGGCGACCGACTCCTCGCGCGTCACGCGCACCACCTGGCCGCTCGATCGCTCGATGACGACCCACATGACAGCCTCCTGACCTCGTGCCGTGCCTCCAGTAGAGCGCGCCTGCGCCGGCCGGCCCAGCAGGCTGGGCACACGGACGCGGTGGTGTCGTCACCCTCGTCGGAGTAGAGGCAGCACCCCCGCTCCCGCGTACGTCCCCCGCGTCGCGGGAAGGTGTCGGGCATGGCCGAGGAGCTCACGAGCAAGGACAAGAAGAAGCTCAGCAAGAAGTCGTTCGCGCTGCCGGGGAAGCGCAAGTACCCGATCCCCGACAAGTCGCACGCCCGCAACGCCCTCGCACGCGTCGCCCAGAACGGCACGCCGGAGGAGCAGAAGAAGGTGCGGGCCGCGGTGAAGAAGCGCTTCCCCAGCATCGGGAAGAAGGACAAGAAGAAGAACGACTGAACCGCTGGCGTCGCCGGACGTATCAGAGCAGGCTGGGCGCGCTCTTCGACATGGCGCAGGGCCACTGGTCAGCAGTGGCTCGCGAACGAGGGAGTCCGCGACCATGACCAAGCCCACCCGTGCGCGCCGGCTGGGTGCAGCCGCCGCCGTCGCGACCGCGGTGACCGCCGTGAGCGCGACCGGCCTGGCCGCCGCTGCCCCGGCCTCAGCTGCCGTGCGATCACCGTGGACGCAGCTGTCGACCGGTGAGGGCGTGGGCCTCAGCGCCGAGCCGTCCGTGGCCCGGTGGGGCCAGCAGCTGGTCACCGCCTGGGCGCAGACGACCAGCCCGACCAGCGAGTCGCTGCACACCCGGGTGCTCGACCGGCTCGGCCGGCCGGCCGGCGCCATCGGCACCGTGGCCACGTGGTCCGACGTCACCGACCCGAGCGTCCTCACGCTCGCGGGCGTGCCGACGGTCGTCTTCGGCGGGCTGCGATCGCTCGACACGAACGACCCCTACACCGGACCGATGGCGTACGCGCAGGCGCCCGACGCGACGTCGTGGTCGCTGGGCGCCGGGTCCCTCACGCAGACGCACGACGCCTACGGCGCCTACGGCCTGGGCGCTGTCGACGACGGCACGGGCTCGCCGGTGGTGGCGCTCGCGGCGAGCAGCACCGACCACGTCACGGTCCACCACGGCATCGACCCGGCGGTGCCCGCGGCCGCGCCCGACGAGGAGGTCGCCGGCACGGTCGAGGCGCAGCAGGTCAACCTCGCCAAGGACCCGCTCACGGGCAACGCCTACGCGGTCTGGTACGCAGCGCGCGACGAGGCCAACGAGGGGGTCCGCGCTGCGCAGGTCTGGCCCACCGTCGGCGCGCCGACCGCTCCGGCGCCGCTGTCGACCGTGGCCTTCCAGGGGGCGCGGGAGTCGGTGAACCCGGGGCAGCGGGTCGCGGTGGCCGGCCGCGTGGGCGGCGGGGTGTGGGCCGCGTACGCCTCCGGCTACCCCAGCGCCCACCGCCTCGTGCTGTGGGACGTCGTGTCCGGCCGCACGCTGAGCCTGCCGCGCCGCGGCGCGGTGCAGTACGTCGGGCTGAGCCCCGCGCCCGGCGGGCGGCTGTGGGTCTGGTGGGTGGAGGGCCCCACGGTCTACGCGGCGCGCACGAACCCTGCGGTGACGGCCTTCGGCGCGGTGCGCGCGGTGGCCGCACCGGGCGGGTGGTCACCCACGCGTACGGCCGGCGACGGCTCGCTCGGCCCGCTCGACGTCGTGGTCAACTCGGCGGCCGACGGCGTGCACAGCCAGATCCGCACGACGCGCATCCTCGAGGCGCTCACGGTCACCGTGTCGCCGTCGTCGCTGGCGACGACGGCCCGCCGCCGCGCCGTCACCGTCTCGGTGACCGACGCCGGCGTGCCGGTCGCCGGCGCGACCGTGCGTGTCGGCCCGCGGACCGCGGTGACCGGGCGCGGCGGCCGGGCGCGGCTCGTCGTGCCGCGTACGCCGGCCGGGACGACGACCGTGGTCGCACGGGCGGCCGGGTACGCGCCCGGCTCGGCTCCCCTGCGCGTGCGCTGAACGGGTCGCCGCAGACGCGCCGGAAAGGCGCGCGACGGGGCGAGGGGCGGGATGCGACGATCGGAGGCATGGAGTTCACCCAGTCCGCCAAGCTCGCCGATGTCCTCTACGACGTCCGGGGCCCCGCACTCAGCCGGGCCCGCGAGCTGGAGCAGGCAGGGCACCGCATCCTCAAGCTCAACATCGGCAACCCGGCGCCGTTCGGCTTCGAGGCGCCCGACGAGCTCCTCGAGGACATGATCGCCAACCTGCCGCGCGCGCAGGGCTACAGCGACAGCAAGGGCCTTCTCTCGGCGCGGCGCGCGGTCGTGCAGTACGCCGAGCAGAAGTCGATCGCCGGCGTCGACGTCGAGGACGTCTACCTCGGCAACGGGGTCAGCGAGCTCATCGTCATGGCGCTGCAGGGGCTGCTCGACAACGGCGACGAGGTCCTCGTCCCCTCCCCCGACTACCCGCTCTGGACCGCCGCGGTCAGCCTGGCCGGCGGCACGGCCGTGCACTACCTGTGCGACGAGTCGCAGGGCTGGGCGCCCGACGTCGAGGACCTGCGCTCCAAGGTCACCTCGCGCACGAAGGCCGTCGTCGTCATCAACCCCAACAACCCGACCGGTGCCGTCTACGGCCGCTCGGTGCTCGAGGAGGTCGTGGAGGTCGCGCGCCACCACGGCCTGCTGGTGATGTCGGACGAGATCTACGACAAGGTGCTCTACGACGACGCGGAGCACCTCTCGACCGCGTCGCTCGCGCCCGACCTGCTGTGCCTGACGTTCAACGGGCTGTCGAAGGCCTACCGCGTCGCCGGGTTCCGCTCCGGCTGGATGATCGTCAGCGGGCCGAAGAAGCACGCGGCGAGCTACATCGAGGGCCTCGACATGCTCGCCAACATGCGCCTGTGCGCCAACGTGCCGGCCCAGCACGTCATCCAGGCCGCGCTCGGCGGGCGGCAGAGCATCCGTGACCTGGTGCTCCCCGGCGGCCGGCTGGCTGAGCAGCGCGACATCGCCTGGTCGCTGCTCAACGACATCCCGGGCGTGAGCTGCGTGAAGCCCACCGGCGCCCTCTACTGCTTCCCGCGGCTGGACCCGGAGGTCTACCCGGTCGCCGACGACCGCCGCTTCATCCTCGACCTGCTCGAGCAGCAGCACGTGCTCGTCGTGCAGGGCACTGGCTTCAACTGGCCGCGCCCCGACCACATCCGCATCGTCACCCTGCCGCGCGCCGAGCAGCTCGTCGACGCGATCGGGCGGCTGCGCACCTTCCTCACCGAGCGCGACTGGCGCTGACCCCGCGGCGATGTTGATCGCCCTGGCCGATCGAACTCGTGCGAGGCCGACTCAAGTTGCTAGGCCCCGCACGAGGTTGATCGCCTCAGCCGATCAACATCGGCGGTGCTTGGGCGCGCTCAGCCCGCCCAGTGGAGGGCCTCGGCCACCAGCCAGCGGGCGATGTCCTCGCCGGCGAAGACGCCGGAGGAGCCGGTGAGGTGGACCTTGGGCGAGGTCCAGCCGGTGTCGTGCAGCTCGCCGTGCGAGGGCCGGACGCCCTGGTCGGCGAAGGCCAGCATCTCGGCGTCGAGGAGCGAGTCGCCCGCCGCGAGGATGCGGCTCGCGCCGGACTGTCGCCCGACCTCGGCGACCGCGGCCGACTTCGTGAGCTCGTTGGGGACGACGTAGAGCTTGCGGCCCTGGAGCGAGACCTTCCAGCCCTGCCCGTCGGCCCAGCCGGCGAGCTCGGTGACGAAGCCCGAGGGCAGCTCCTCGCGCTCGACCACCGCGTAGCAGAAGAGGTCCTCAGCCACCCGGCGCTTGCGGACGAACGAGCGCTCGCACGCCTTGCGGAAGTGCTCGGCCACCTCGGCGAGGGGTGCGCTGGTGGCGGCCAGGCGCGCGTCGACCGTGGCGCGCCACGCCGGGTCGGTGACGCCGTCGATGAGCAGGTGCCCGCCGTTGGCGCAGATCGCGTAGCGCGGCGGCGGGCCGGGCAGGCGTACGCGGCTGTACTGCTCGCGGGTGCGCGTGGTGGTCGGCACCAGCGTCGAGGCGTAGGCGAGCTCGACGAGCAGTCGGCCGGCCTCGGCGGTGAGGAACGAGATCGGCTCGCCGCGGTAGACCTCGCCGACGATCAGCGGCGGCGCGGCCGAGTCGGGGCCCGGCAGGGCCAGGGCGCGGCCGCTGTAGATGAGGGTGCGGTCGAGGTCGACCGCTGCGACGACGGTCATGCCCGGGCTCCCGACGCGCCCGCCGCGGCCCGCCCGTCGGAGCCGGTGGCCGCACGGGTGTAGCGCGGGTGAATCAAGCCCACACAGCTGTAGGGCACGTCCTCGACCTCCTCGACCGTCACTCCCCGCTGCTCCGCCAGGAGCAGCACGTGGGCGAGCCCGGGTGCTGCCCCGCGACGGACGAGGACACGCCAGGGTACGCGTCGGAGCAGCACCCGCGTCGTCTCGCCGACGCCGGGCTTCACGAGCGTCGGGTCGCCGATGCCGTAGTCGGCGCTGATGCGCTCGACCGCGGCCCAGCCGCCCCAGTCGGGGGTGCGCTCGGAGGCGGCCAGCGCCGGCCAGGTCTGCGAGACCTCGGCGGCCTCGTCGGCGAAGCGCTCGCTGACGGCGTCGACGAACCGGGCGCTCACGTCGGCCGCGGCGAGCTCGGGGTAGGGCTTGGCGCCGTGGAACTGGCCGGCGCGCAGCAGCGAGCTGTTGAGCACCGTGCGGCTGACCAGGCCCGAGACCGTGGAGTTCAGGCAGGCGGAGGGGATGAGGAAGTCCTCCCGCGTGCCGAAGGTGTCGACGCAGCGGCCGGGGTCGGCGAGCACCGCGAGCCGGGGGTCGAAGCGCGGGCCGCCGGAGGCCGCCACCGAGGCGAGGGCCGCGGTGAGCTCGCGCGCGATCGCACCCTTGCCGGTCCAGCCGTCGAGGAAGACCACCCGCTCGGCGCCGTGCTCGCGGTCGAGCCAGCGCAGCGCGACCTCGTCGATGCCGCGGCCTCGCACGATGCTCACCGCGTAGTGCGGCAGCTCGGCGCCGTGCACGGCCCGCGCCCACCGGCGCACGAGGACGCCGACCGGCGTGCCGGCCCGGGCCAGCGAGGCCAGCACGACCCGGTCGCCGCCGCGCTCGGCCAGCAGGAGCTCGGTCACGACGCCGACGGCGCGCGCGACCTGCTCCGCGGACTCCTCGAGCGCCCGGTCGAACAGCTCGAGGTAGTCGGGCGAGGGGACGTACTCGACCGGGAGCGACTCGGCGTAGTGGGCCCCGCCGGACTGGATGGCCTCCTCGCGCTCCTCGACCGGCGCCTCGAGCCGCGCGCCGGACAGGTCGGTGAGCAACCAGCCGACCTCCTCGGCGGCGTAGGACCCGAAGCCGGGACCGCGCAGCGGCTCCGGCAGCGGCAGGTGCACCGGCAGCACGGCCAGCCGCACGTCGGGGCAGGCGCCGGCCAGCGCGGCGAGCAGCCCGTCGGGACGGTGCAGGCCCGGCCCCGCAGCCGCCGCGTCGGTCACCAGGACGACGGTCGCGGCGCCGCTGCCCTCGACGTTGTAGGCGAAGCGGTCGGTGCCGTCCTCGGGCGAGGCGAAGCACAGCGCCGTGCGGATCGCGCTGCCGTCGGCGTCGACCGGCTGGACCGGCGAGCGGGTCGTCGTGGAGAAGAGCACCCGGCGCCGGGGCAGCAGCTCGGCCAGCCCCGCGGCCAGCTCGAGCGGCACCTCCATGAGCTCCTCGGTGCCGAGCACGAGCACCGGCCCGGCGCCCGGAGCTCCGGCCAGCTGGGCAGCGAGGACCTGGGCGGCGGCCGCTACGGCCGCCTCCTGCCGGACCCGCTCGACGGGCAGGAGCCCGTGGCGCCCGGACTCGGGCACGTCGGGCCAGGGCAGGGCCACTTCGGCCGCCGCCTCAGCCGCCGCCTCCCCGAGCTCCGAGGCGCCCGACCTCGCTGGCGCGGGCAGGCGGCCGAGCAGCACGGCGGCGCGCGCAGCGGCGTCGGGCGCCATCTCGACCGAGCCCGCCACGAGCGAGACGACGTCGAGCCGCGCGCCGAGCGCCTCCACCTCGGCATGGAGGTGCTGGCGGTCGGCCTCGGAGCGCAGGTCGACCAGCGCGGCCACGACGTAGCGCTCGCGCGGGTGCAGCGCGTGGACCGCCCGGATCGTGTGCAGGGCGGTGCGGCCGGTCGACAGCTCGTCGTCGACGAGGACGAGGGGGCCGGCGCCCGCGAGCAGCGCGGGGTCGACCGGGAGCAGCAGGTGGGAGGTCGCGTGGCTGTGCTCCTCCTCGAAGCCGGCGACGGGCTCCAGCCCGGGGACCGCCCGCCGCGTCGAGCAGAGGTAGGGAGCACCGAGGGCCCGGGCCACGCCCGAGCCCAGCGCGGTGGCCGTCTCGGCGTAGCCGAGCACGAGGGCGCCGGGCAGCTCGGGCGCGGGGGCGGCGCGCAGCGTGCGCCACAGCGCGGCGACGGGCCCGATGTCGCCGGCCAGCCCGGCGCGCAGGGCCGCGCCCGCCTCTCGCCACGCGCCGTCATCGAGCCGCCCGCCGAGCACCTCGCCGCCGAGCCCCTCACCGCCGAGGACCTGGCCCGCCAGCCGGCCCAGGAGCAGGGCGCTCGCGTCGACGAGCCTCGGGTCGGTGGGCACGTGCTTGCCGAGCACGCGGGAGACCAGCAGGTGGGCGCGGCGCGGGTTGCGCCGCAGCGCCAGCCCGACCAGGTCGGGCAGCTCGAGACCGAGCGGCGAGGCGGAGGTGCGGAGTGCGACGTCGAGCTCGCGGGCCACCCAGGCGCCGCTCCAGCTCGCCGGCGGGGAGGTCGGTGCGGTCATGCGGCGGCCGCCTGGGCGGCCAGCAGGTCGATGAAGCTGACCCCGGGCGCCGAGACGCCGAACGCCTCCGCCCGCCGCACGGTGCGCAGCGCCCACGAGGTGTGCGGCTTGCTCTCGTTCATCTTGTTGCCGTAGCCGGACGCGGCCACCCCGCCGCGCGCGGAGGTGCCGAGCACGTCGGAGGCGTCGCTCCACTCCTCGTGGGAGACCACCGAGAGCGCGTGCACGGCCGAGACGTGCGACGGGTGGATCACCGTCTTGCCGGTCAGGCCGCTGGCGCGGTCGAGCACCAGCTCGCGGATCAGGCCGTCGACGTCGCGGGTGACCAGCTCCTGCCGGAGGGCGCGCGCGTCGTGCTCGACGAAGGGGGTCTGGCGCAGCAGCGGCCGGAACATGCGCTCGGACGGGCTGAAGTACTCCCACACCGGGCCGGTGATGACGAAGCCGCTGCCGTCGGTGCGGCCGAGCACGTTGACGATGTCGGCGATGGCGCTGGCGACGGGCAGGACGTCGTAGATCGTGAGCTCGCGGTCGCGCCGGATGCCGAAGGCGCTGCACAGGTCGGTGGCGCCGATGCGCACGGCCAGGACGTCGTCGCGGTGCTTGTCGAGCAGCCGGGCGATGGCGGTCAGCGCGTCGGCGCGCGTCTCTCGGTGGACCACCTCGGGCGACTCGATGACGGGCATGGCCATCAGGCGCAGGCCGGTGGCCGCCCGCGCCTCGGCGACGGCGTCGAGGTAGGCCCCGGAGTCCTCGGTGAACTTGGGCAGCACGAAGCCGGAGAGGATGCCGGCGTGCTCGCCCAGGCCGGCGACGATCTCGGGGATCTGGCCGGCGCGGCGCACGCGGACGAACAGCAGCGGCGCCTCGGTCTCGTGCTCGGCCCGCAGCCGGCGCAGCTCGGCGACGGCGTGGGCCTGCGCGGTCTCGACGTCGGCGTCGGCCACCGCGTCCTCGAGGCACACGACCATGCTGCGCACGCCGAGGGCCGCGCGGCGCAGGATGTCGTCGCAGAGGTGGGGCCGGTCGGCCGGCGCGTAGAGGGTGGCTCCCAGGGCGACGGCCAGCAGGGCCGGGTCGCTCGAGCGGTCGAACTCGGCCGGCTGCACGTGGAACAGCTGCTCGCGCTGCTGCTCGTCGAGGAACGCGAAGTGGCGCACGCTGGCCCTCCCCCTGTCTTGTCGTGGCCGCCCCGGCTGCTCGAGGCGACGGAGCCCGCTCGGGGTCAACGGACGAGCAGCGGCGATCATCCCGGCGCCACCGTAGCGGCGGGCACTGACAGCGCGCACCTCCCTTCGCGCAGCTGTGGATAGGGCACGATGAGTCCCATGACGAGCATCGCCAAGGGCGCCAACATGCCGCTGGCCGCCACCTCCGTGACCGCCGTGCTGGGCTGGACGAGCGGCCCGGGCGTGCCCGACGTCGACGCGTCGGCCCTGCTGCTCACCGCGACCGGCAAGGTGCGCTCCGACGCCGACTTCGTCTTCTACAACCAGCCCTCCCACGCCTCCGGAGCCGTGCGGCACACCGGGAAGTCGGCACCCGCCTCCGGCGCCGCCACCGACTCGCTCTCGATCGAGGTCCCCCGCCTGGAGCCGGCCGTCGAGAAGGTCGTCCTCGCCGCCTCCGCCGACGGCGGGACGTTCGGCCGCGTACCCGGCCTGCACCTGCGCCTGCTCGACGCCGCGACGGGCACCGAGCTCGTACGCTTCGACATCTCCGACGCGAGCACCGAGACCGCGTTCGTCTTCGGCGAGCTGTACCTGCGCGGAGGTGCCTGGAAGTTCCGTGCGGTCGGGCAGGGCTACGCCACCGGCCTCGCCGGCCTCGCCACCGACTTCGGGATCAGCGTCGACGACGCGCCGGCGCCCGCACCGCAGGCACCCGCCCCGCCCGCACGCACCTCGCTCACGCCTCCCGCCGCCCCGGCCGCCCCCGCCGCGCCGGCTGCCCCGCAGGTCTCGCTGAAGAAGCAGCAGCTGGTCAACCTCGAGAAGAAGCTCGAGGCGCGCGGCGACCGCAAGCTGCTCGACCTGACCAAGAAGGCGGCGGTGTCGCTGGAGAAGCGCGGGCTCGGCGAGCACACGGCCCGGGTGGCGATCTGCCTCGACATCTCCGGCTCGATGTACTCCCTCTACCGCTCGGGCAAGATCCAGCAGCTCGCCGAGCGCGTGCTCGCCCTGGGCATGCGCTTCGACGACAACGCCGAGATCGACTGCTTCGTGTTCGGCGAGAACGCCGACGGCGCCGGCTCGATGGGCATCGACAACTACGGCGCCTACGTCCGCGAGATCCTGCAGTCGCACAAGCTCGAGGCGGCGACCTACTACGGCAAGGCGATGGCCGAGATCCGCCGCTACTACTTCGGCTCGGACGCTCCGCGCAGCTCGCCGCTCACCGACGTGCCCGTCTACGTCATGTTCATCACCGACGGCGCGACCTTCGACGAGGAGGTCACCCGCCAGCACGTCATGTCGAGCTCCTACGAGCCGCTGTTCTGGATGTTCATGGCCATCGGCAGCAACAGCCGAGACTTCGCCTTCCTCGAGGGCCTCGACGACATGCGCGGCCGCTTCCTCGACAACGCCGACTTCTTCCCGGTCGCCGACCCGGCGACGATCAGCGACGACCAGCTGTTCGAGCTGATGATGACCGAGTACCCCAACTGGCTGCAGCAGGCGCGGTCGAAGGGGCTCGTCCGCGGGTGAGGTGAAAGGACCGGGGGCCTGCCGGCCACTACTGGGCATGGACAGCTCCCGACGGCCACGCCCGTGACCGACCCCGACAGCGTGCGCTTCACGCGGCTCTACGAGGAGCACCACGACCGCGTGCTCGCCTACGCGTCGAGCCGGGTGCCGCCCGAGCAGGCCGCCGACGCGGTCGCCGAGACGTTCCTGGTCGCCTGGCGGCGGCTGCGCGACGTGCCCGGCGCGCCGCTGCCGTGGCTGCTGGTGGTGGCGCGCAACACGATCTCCCAGCAGCGGCGCTCCGCCTACCGCCGCGACGTGCTCGCCGAGGAGCTCGCGCGGCTGCACTCCCTGGTGCAGGAGAGCACGGGCGACGTCGCCGACTCGGTGGCCGAGCGGCTCGCCGTGCTCACCGCGCTGACCTCGCTCTCGCCGCGCGACCGTGAGGCGCTGATGCTCACCGCCTGGGACGGGCTCGCGGCCAAGGACGCCGCGCTCGTCGCCGGCTGCTCCCCCGCGACCTTCGCCGTGCGCCTGCACCGCGCGCGCCGGCGGCTCGCCGTCGTCCTGGAGCACGCTCCGCCCCGCGAGCGGTCCCGGACCGCCCCGACGCCCGCACCCGTACCTTCGGAGGCCCGACCGTGACGACCCAGACCGCGCTCGACCGGCTCGCCGCCCAGCGGCCCGTGCCTGCGCTCCCCGACGTCCACGCCCGCCAGCGGCTGCTCACCGAGGTCCTCGCTCGCCCGCAGGAGCCGGCGGTGGTGCCGCCGCTGCGCAGCCGGCCGAGGGGCCGGACGCTGCTCGCCGGCGGGCTCGTCGCCGCCGCGGTCGCGGCGGCCGTCGTCGTCCCGGCCACCTTCCCGGGCAGCTCGGCGCCGACCACCGCAGCTGCGTACGCGGCGACGCCTCCCGTCCTCGCCTTCAGCGGCGAGCGCGGCACCGACGAGCGGGCCGGCTCGCTGCTGCGGGAGCTGGCGGAGGTCGCCGCCCGGCAGCCGGCTCCGACCGGCGCCGGCCGCTTCTCGTTCGTGGAGTCGCGCGGCTGGTACCTCGACCTGGAGCTGCACTCCGACGGCACGACGACGGGCGGGGTCGACCCGGTGCTGCGCCGGTCGTGGATCGCCTCCGACGGTTCGGGGCGCGCCGAGGAGACCCGTGCGGGCGCCGAGCTGCGCGACGACTACGGCCCCGGAGGCCTGTCCGGCCCCCAGGAGCTCTCGACCGACGTGCCGACGCTGGCGCGCCAGCTGCGGGAGGAGGGCGGCTTCTACGGCACGCCCTCGTGGCTGGACGCGGTGGCGGAGGTCTGGAAGCGCCAGGTCGTGACGCCCGGGGTCCAGGCGGCGATGCTGCGCGTGCTGGCGCTGCAGCAGGACCTCGTGGTCCTCGGCGACGGGACCGACCGGCTCGGTCGTCCAGGGGTGGCGCTGGCCACGGAGTCCGACTACAGCGGCCTGCGCACCCGCTACGTCCTGGTCGTGTCGCGCAGCACCGGCGCCCTGCTGGACTTCGAGCAGGTCGCCCTGGAGGCGGGCCGGATGCCGGTGCGCGCGCCGGCGACGACCAGCTACACCGCCTGGGTCCGTTCCGGCTTCACCTCGACGACGCACCAGGAGCCGTGAGGCCAGGAGCGGCTCAGCGGGCGTCGCGCCCGGTGAAGCAGAGGAACCTCACCAGCGGCCGGGCGTCGTCGCCGACGGGCACCGCGTGGGCGAAGGGCATGCCCGGCCCGCGGTACTCGTCGAGCAGCATCGGCGCCATCCCGTCGGCGGCGAGGTCCGCGACGTCGTCGGTGTAGGGCACCGGCTGGCCGGTGGCGGTCGCGAGGTCCCAGCCGTGCGCGACGTACTCGCCGATCATCATGCGCAGCGCGGACCGGGCCGGGACCCCGCCCGAGGTGAGGTGGACCTCGCGGTCCAGGCCGAGCCGTCGTACGCCGTCGAGCGCCTGCGCGGTCGCGGCGCGGAACTCCGCGGCCGGGTCGTCGGCGACGAAGACGTCGGGCTGCTCGACCGGCTCGCCCTCGGCGAGCCCGGAGGCGAAGACGCGCACCCAGGCCACGACGTGGCCGACGAGTGCCGAGACGTCGTAGTCGGGACAGGGGGTCGGGTCGTGCAGCTGCTCGGGCCGGACTCCGGCGAGCAGGTCGCCCGTGGCGGTCAGCACCCGGTCGAGGGCGTCGAGCTCGGCCTCGGGCGAGACCGTGGGCGTGGTCGTGTCGGTCATGGCGCCGACGCTAGGACCAGCGGCCGACCGCGTCTTGGACGAACACGACAGCTCCGGCCGCTAGCGTGCAGCCGTGACGCAGGACAGCGGGCCGGCTCCGGTCGAGGAGGACTCGCGCGGCATCCTGCGCCCGCACGACCGGCCCTGGGGGATGCAGCGCTTCGCTCCCTCGCCCGCGCTGGCGCCCTACGTCCGCCACTACTGGGCGGTCTGGTGGGACCTGCCCGAGGGCGAGGTCTTCGAGCAGGGCGTGCTCGCGCACGCGGCGGTCAACCTGGTCGTCGAGCCCGAGCGCGCGGGCGTCCACGGCGTGCCGACCCGGCTCTCGGCGCAGTCGCTCCGCGGCCGCGGCTGGGGGCTGGGGGTGCTGTTCCGGCCCGGCGGCTTCCGGCCGTTCTGGCCCGAGGCGCTCAGCGCGCTCACCGACACGGTGGGCGACGTCGCCCGGGTCGGCCCAGGCGCGGAGGATGCGGTCGCGGGGGTCCGCGCCACAGACGTACCCGAGCGGCGGCGCGACGTCCTCGACGCGTGGCTGGCGTCGCTGGCGCCGGCCGCACCACCGGAGGCCACGGTGCGCGCGGTGGCGGCGGCCGAGCTCGCCGCCGCCGACCGCGGCATCACCCGCGCCCAGCAGCTGGCCGAGCGCAGCGGTCGCGACCTGCGCTCGCTCCAGCGCGACTTCGCCGAGCACGTCGGCCTCTCGCCGAAGCAGGTGATCCTGAGGTACCGCCTGCTCGAGGCGGCGGAGCAGGCGGCGGGCGACTCGCCGGTGCGCTGGGACGAGCTGGCGCTCGAGCTCGGGTTCAGCGACCAGGCGCACCTGGTGCGCCACTTCACCGCGGTGTTCGGCATCCCGCCGGCGAGGTACGCGGCGGCCGCCCGCGCCCGGTGAGCCGGGCTACTTGCGCCCGGCCTGCCACTGCAGGCCCCACCCGTAGGCGGAGTCGAGCGCCTGCTGCGTGCCCTGCACGTAGCGCACCTCGCGGTGGACGACGAGCTCGCCGCCCTCGTTGCTGAGCAGCGCGATGGCGCACGTGCGCGCCTGCGGGTCGTGCTCGTCGAGGCGCACCTCCACCTGCGGGCCCTGCGCCGGGGTCAGCGTGACGACCGCGTCGGCCTCGGCCCAGTTGGGGGCGCCCTCGTAGATGTAGGCGAAGACCAGCACCCGCTTCAGGGCCGGCAGCTGGCCGAGGTCGACCGTGAGGTTCTCGCCGCCGGCCGCCGTGCCGGAGCGGTCGTCCGCGTCGAGCTGCAGCACCGGGGCGTCGACGCCGGGGGCGTGGGCCCGGAACGAGTTGCCGAGCGCCTGCACGACGCCCTTCTCCCCCGAGCTCAGCTCGTAGAGGCAGGCGAGGTCGAGGTCGACGCCCTTGGGCTTGCGGCGGAAGAGGCCGCCGCCGCCCTCGGGCTGCTTCCAGTTGAGGTTGACCCGCAGCAGCCCGCCCGCGGTGCCGCGCTTGGTCAGCGAGACGGCGGGGGCCGACTTGGTGAGCGTGACCTTCGAGAGCGAGACGGGCTCAGACATGGACCTTCTCCACTTCGTCGGCGGCGGTGCGCCGGTTGAGGGCGAGCGAGCTGAGCATGGCCGCGCCGATGAAGCCGACGCCGATCAGGCCGGTGACGACCTCGGGGATCTCGGTGCCGATCGAGACCAGCAGGATCACCGCCAGCGCACCGATGGCCCAGTGGGCGCCGTGCTCGAGGAACTTGTACTCGCTCAGCGTGCCCTGGTGCACCAGGTAGACGGTGAGCGAGCGGATGTAGAGCGCGCCGATGCCGAGGCCCGCGGCGATGATGTAGATGTCGTCGGTGATGGCGAACGCGCCGATCACTCCGTCGAACGAGAACGACGCGTCGAGGACCTCGATGTAGAGGAACAGGAAGAAGGCGGCCCGCCCGGTCGCCACGGCGACGCCGCTGCGGCTCCGTGGTGCCTGCTCCTCCACCTCGTCGTCGCTGCCCGCCTCGAACAGGCTGCCCAGGCCACCCACGACCAGGTAGGTCACCATGCCGAGCACGCCCGAGAGCAGGACGTCCTCGGGGTGGTCGGCCTGCACCTCGGCGGCGACCGCCAGGGCGACCAGCGCCACGGCGACCGCGATGCCCTCGAGCTCGCCGGCGCGGGCGAGCGGGCGCTCCAGCCAGGTCAGCCACTGGTACTCGCGCTCGGCGTCGAAGACCCAGTCGAGGAACAGCATCAGCAGGAACAGCCCGCCGAACGCGGCGATGTCGGGGTGGGCCTCGTGGAGCAGGTTGGCGTAGGTGCCGGGAGTGTCGACGCTGCCGCCCTCGTTGGCCAGCCGGATCGCCTCGAACGGCGACAGCTTGGCGGTGATCCCGACGATGAGCAGCGGGAACACCAGGCGCATCCCGAACACGGCGACGGCCACGCCGACGGTGAGGAACACCTTCTGCCAGAAGTCGGACATGCGCTCGAGGATCTTGGCGTTGACGACGGCGTTGTCGAACGACAGCGAGATCTCGAGGATCGTCAGGATCGCCACGAGGAACAGCGCCTTGGGGCCGCCGAGCAGCAGGGCGGCGACGAGCCCGACGGCGGTGATGCCGAAGGACCAGCCGAAGGTACGCAGGATCACGGTGCTCCTCGGAGGGGGGACTGGCGGGAAGGACGACGGCGGTCCGGCTCGGTGACGCGCACGGCCCGGCGTCCGTGCGGACACCGGGCCGGTGCGGTGGGCGAGGAGCGGCTAGACGCCCACGCCGAAGTCCTGCGCGATGCCGCGCAGGCCGGAGGCGTAGCCCTGGCCGACGGCGCGGAACTTCCACTCGGCGCCGTTGCGGTAGACCTCGCCGAAGACCATGGCGGTCTCGGTGGAGGCGTCCTCGGTGAGGTCGTAGCGGGCGAGCTCGGTGCCGTTGGCCTCGTTGACGACGCGGATGAAGGCGCCGCGGACCTGGCCGAAGTTCTGCGCCCGGGTGTCGGCGTCGTAGATCGAGACGACGAAGACGACCTTGTCGACCTCGGCCGGCACGAGCGGCAGGTTGACCTTGATGGCCTCGTCGTCGCCCTCGCCCTCACCGGTCTTGTTGTCGCCGGTGTGCTCGACGGCGCCCTCGGGGCTCTTGAGGTTGTTGAAGAAGACGAAGTGCTGGTCCGAGAGCACCTTGCCGTCGGGCTTGACCATGATCGCCGAGGCGTCGAGGTCGAAGTCCGCGCCGGTGGTGGTGCGGATGTCCCACCCGAGGCCGACGAGGGCGTTGGTGATGCCCGACGGCCCGGCCTCCTTGGTGAGCGAGACGTTTCCGCCCTTGGAAAGGCTGACTCCCACGCGGTCCTCCTGGATGTGGTGATCTCTTGACGGACGTTCGGCCGGGGGTGCCGGCCGCGCTCGTCCTACTGCCCCAACGACGCCGTGGTGACGCCCGGTTCCGGAGCCTACCGACGAGCCGTGCCCCGGCGCGCGCTCCGGATGTCGTCGACGACGTCGGACGCGGCGGTCTCGACGACCCGCAGCTCCTGGGCGAACGCCCACCAGTCGCGCCGCCCCGGCTCCGCCACGCTCGCCGCGAGCCGGTCGAGGCGGGCGACCAACGCATCGAGCCGCGTCACCCAGCCGGGCTCGGGGCCCGTGCCGCTCATGGCGAGCCGCTGCGCGTCGCGCACCGCGAAGCTGGCCCGCGCCACGGCCCCTGAGGGGTCGGCGGCCAGCGCGTCGAGCGCGCGCCGACGCTCCGGGACCGCGTCGACGGTGGAGTCCAGCCGGTCGAGGTCGGCCACGACCGAGCGGACCAGGTCGGCGACCCGGGCCCGCTCCCCGGCGTCGAGGAGCCGCGCGGCGTCACGCAGCCGCTCCGGCACCGAGGCCAGCAGCGGACGGGCGGCGCTCAGTGCGGCCTCCACGTCGCGCCACGACGCCTCGACGTGCTCGCGCCGCAGCCGGCTGAGCTCCGGCTCGAGCAGCGAGTCGCGGTGGGCCACGCCCTCGAGGCGCACGCGCAGCGAGCCCAGGCGCCGGCGCAGCGCGGTCGTGCGCTCCCCCGCCGTGGCCGCCGCGTAGCGCGCGTCGTCGGCCGCCTGCTGGGCCAGCTGGGCCCGGCGCACGGTCTCCGGCACGCCGAGCACCGGCGCGCCGCCCGCGAGCTGCGCAGCTGCCGCTTCGGCCGCCGCCAGCGCCGCAGTCACGTCGCCCGCCTGCGCACCCAGGGCGGCCACAGCAGTGCGCGCCGCCTCCAGCGCCGCCCCCGCGGCGCTCACCGCCGAGCCTGCCTGGGCCATCGCCGCGTCGGCGCGGGCGAAGTCGGCGGCGTGGGCGGCGCTGAACGCCTCGAGCCGGGCGGCGGTCGCGCGCAGCTGCTCGCTCGCCTCCCCGAACGCGCCGAGAGCTGCCTGGAGCTCCGAGCCCGTCGCCTCGGGGTCGTCGAGGTCGACGCTGTCGAGCGTCGCGATCCAGCGCGCGCTCGCGGTGTCGGCCTCCGCGTCGAGAGGGGCGAGCCCGGCCTCGAGCGCACGGGCGTCCGGCCCGGGCGAGAGCCGGCCGAACGCGGCGACCGAGATGCGCGCCGCGCGCTGCGCTGAGTCCATCCGGTAGAAGTCCTGGCCCGCCGCATCGCGCGCCGCGAGCGCCGCCCTCCGCTGGGCGTCGGAGCCCCGCCTGCCGCGCACGTTCCTCCCGCTCTGCCGGACGGGTGGGCCGGTCGTCCGGCGTGCCCGCGGGCTCCAGGCTATCGGCGGGCCTAGCGTGGAGGGCGTCATGCTGCCGAGCGCCCCGCGGACCGCAGGTGTTCACCTGCGCGTCCCACGCACGCCACCGGCACCTCCCCCTGCTCGTCGCCCGCGAGAGGCAGGCTCGTGCCCGTGCAGACCACGCGCGCGCAGACCACGGTGACGCTGCCCCTCGTCGTCGCCCACCGCGGCGCCTCGGCCGACGTCCCCGAGCACACGCTCGCGGCCTACGCCAAGGCGCTGGCCGACGGCGCCGACGGGCTCGAGTGCGACGTGCGGCTCACCCGCGACGGGCACCTCGTGTGCGTGCACGACCGGCGCGTCGACCGGACCTCCGACGGCCGGGGCGTCGTGTCGACCCTCGAGCTGGCCGACCTCGAGCAGCTGGACTTCGCGTCGTGGGCGCAGCCCGGTGGTGCCTACGACAGCATCGAGCCGGGCGGGCGAGGGGTGCTGACCCTCTCGCGGCTGCTCGACCTGGTCGCCTCGTCGCCCCGGCCCGTGCAGCTCGCGATCGAGACCAAGCACCCGACGCGCTGGGCCGGTCGGGTCGAGCGCAGCCTGGTCGACCTGCTCTCGGCGCACGACCTGGCCCGCCCGCGCCCGGGCCAGGGCAGCTCGGTGCGGGTGATGAGCTTCAGCACCCTGGCCCTGCGCCGGATCACCGACCTCGCGCCGGCGCTGCCGCTGGTGTGGCTGACCAGCCGGGCGCGGCTCGGCATCGCGACGCCGCGGGCCGTCGCCGGCGCGGTCGCCGGACTGCCCTCCGGGGTCGACGGCTTCGGCCCGAGCATCGGGCTGCTGCGCGAGCGGCCCGAGCTGGTGGCCGCGGCCCACGAGCGCGGCCGCAGCGTGCACGTGTGGACGGTCGACTCCGCCGCCGACGCCGAGCTGTGCGCGCGGCTCGGCGTCGACGTCGTCATCACCAACCGGCCCGCCGCCGTGCGGGCCGCGCTCCACGGGAGCTGAGGGCTACTTCACCGAGCCGGCGGTCAACCCGCCGACGAGGTGCTTCTCGATCGCCGCGAACAGCACCACGACCGGCACGATCGCGATGACCGAGGCGGCGAACAGCTGGTCCCAGTGCTGCTCGTAGCCGGTGACGTAGGACGTGATGCCCACCGTCAGCGGCTTCTTCGACTCGTCGAGCATCAGGGTGAGCGCGACGACGTACTCGTTCCAGGCCGCGATGAACGTGAACACCACCGCGGTCACGACGCCCGGCAGCGTCAGCGGCAGCATGATGCGCAGCAGGGTGGCGACCCGGCCGCACCCGTCGAGGTTGGCGGCCTCGTCGACCTCCTTGGGGATGGAGGCGAAGAACCCCTGCAGGATCCACACCGCGAAGGCCAGGTTGAAGGCCGCGTTGGTGAGGATGATCGCGAGGTAGGTGTTGACCAGGTTGAGGCTGAAGAACTCGCGGTAGAGCCCGACGACCAGCGAGGTCGGCGAGAACATCTGGGTCACGAGCACGAGCAGCAGGAACGCGGTGCGGCCCGGGAAGCGGAAGCGTGCGGTGAAGTAGGCCGCGGGGATCGAGACCACGACGACGATGAGCGTCGACGCGCACGCCACCAGCACCGAGGTCTTGAGCCAGTTGAGGAAGCGGGTGTCGCCCAGCACGTCGCTGTAGGTCGAGAGCTGCCAGTGGCGCGGCAGCAGCGAGGCCGGCGTCTGGACGACGTCGCTGCTGGGCCGCAGGGAGTTGAGCAGCATGACGATGTAGGGCGCCAGGAAGACGAGCGCCACCAGCGCTCCGACGACCGGCAGGACGATGCGCCGGTTGCGCGCCCACCCGCTGACCGGCCGGGAGTGGTACGCGGTGGTGCCGGTCGTCGTCGCTGCGGCGCTCACGCGGTCTCCTCCCGCCAGCTCGTCACCTTCAGGTAGGCCATGACGACCACCAGGATGAGCAGCACGTTGAAGACGCCTGCTGCTGCGGACATGCCCACGTCCTTCTCGGCGCTCTTGAACGCCAGCTTGTACATGAACGTGATGGTGGTGTCGTGGCCGAACCCGGGGTTGCGGTCGTTGAGCGTCCAGATGATGGGGAACGAGTTGAACACGTAGATGATGTTCAGCACGCTCGCGACCAGCAGAGCCGGACGCAGCAGCGGCAGGGTCACCGAGCGGTAGACCTGCCAGGAGCTGGCGCCGTCCATGCGGGCCGCCTCGTAGACGTCGTGCGGGATCGCGTTGAGGCCCGCGACGAAGACGAAGGCGGTGAACGGGATGGAGACGAACACGCCCACCAGCACCATCGAGGGCATGATCCAGGAGTCGCTGCCGAGGAAGTCGATCGGCGTGCTGATGACGTGGAGCTTGGTCAGCACGAGGTTGAGCGTGCCGTAGTAGTAGTCGTAGACCAGCACGAACGTCTTGGCCGTGATGACCAGCGACGCCGCCCACGGCACGATGATCGCGTAGCGCACGAACCGCCTGCCCGCGAAGTCCTTGGTGAGGAACTGCGCGAGCGCCAGGCTGATCAGCACGGTGAGCGCGACCACCGAGACCACCCAGACCAGCGTGTTGAGCAGCACCGTGCCGAGCTCGGGGTGGTGCAGGACCTGGTCGAAGTTGCGGCCGCCGGCCCCGCCGAGCCGCAGCCCGGTGATGGAGTACCTGCTGAAGGCGGCGCGGACCAGCTCGTAGGCCGGGAAGATGACGACGCCCACGATGAGGGCGAGCGCCGGGCCCAGCCACAGCAGCGCCTGCAGCGGCGAGGTGCGCGTGCCGGTGTAGCGCCGACGGCGACGCGGGGCCCCGGCGGGCTCCAGCGTCAGCGCGCCCCCGCCGGCGGTCACCGTCGGTGCGGTGACCGCCGCCGGGGACGAGGGGTCGTGCTGGGGCACGGTCAGCCGCCGTTCTCAGCAGTCTTCTGGAGCTGGTCGAGGACCGACTTCGGGTTGCCCGTGATGCCGGCGCCGATGTTCTGCTGCACCGCGAGCTTCACCTTGTCCCAGGTGGGGTCGTCGGTGGGCGTCAGGTGCACGTTGGGCAGCGTGTCGAGGTAGACCTTGAGCTTCGGGTCCGAGCCGAACACCTGCAGGCCGGAGGTGGTGACGGGCAGGAAGCCCTCGGCCTTGATGAAGGTGTTGATCTGGTCCTTCTGGTAGTAGAGGTCGTAGAACGCCTTGACCGCGTCCTGGTTGCCCGACTTCTTGAACGCCATGAGGTAGTCGGTGACGCCGAAGGTCTGCGGCTCGCCGGACTTCGTGGGCATCGGCGCGACGCCGTAGTTGACCTTGCCGTCCTTGTCGAGGTCGGCGGCCAGCGGCGAGAAGCCCACGATCATGCCGACCTTGCCGGACTTGAACAGGTTGAACGCGTCGGCGCGGTTGGTCTTGGCCGGGTTGTTCTGCGTCACCTTGTCGACGGTGGCGAGCTTCTTCATGAAGGTGAGGGTCTCGACGTTGGCGGGCGAGTTGATCGTCCACTTGCCGTCGGACTTCCAGTCACCGCCGTTGTTGAACGCCCAGATGGAGAACTCGCCCTGAGCCTCCTCGGGACCGAGCGGCATGGCGTAGCCGATGGTGCCGCTGCCGAGCGCCTGGATCTTCTTGGCGTCGGCCTCGAACTCGTCCCACGTCTTGGGAGGCGCCGAGATGCCCGCCTTGGTGAAGAGGTCCTTGTTGTAGAAGAACGCGCGGGCGGACGAGAGGTCGGGGAAGCCGTACATCTTGCCGTCGAAGGTGCCGCTCTTGACGAACGCCGGCAGGATGTCGCTCTTGACGTCGGGGCTGAGCACGTCGTCGGCGCTGTAGAGCAGGCCGTCCTTCGCGTAGCTCGCGTAGACGTTGAGGTTGAGGATGTCGGGCGCGTTGTTGTTCTGGATCATCGTGCTGCTGGTCTGGTCGATCGCGTCCCAGCTCACGACCTGCACGTCGAGCGTGTTGCCGGTCTTCGCCTTGTAGGCGGTGGCGAAGTCGTTCCAGAAGGCGGCCGTGTGGTCCTTGGAGTACTCGGCGGCGACCAGCTTGATGGTGGTCGGCTTCGCCGAGCCGCCCGCGCTCGAGGCGCCGGCCGCGGGAGTGCCGGCGCTGCTGCCGCCGCCGGCGTTGTCGCTGCCGGTGCCGCCGCCGCAGGCGGCCAGCGCGAGGGCCAGGACCCCGGCTCCGACGGAGGCGAGGGGTAGACGTCGTGGCATGGGGCTCCTCAGGAGAGCGGTGGTCCGACGCGGGTGGTGCGGACGACGGCGGGGGTGCGGGTCGGTCGACCCAGGTGGACGCGAGGCGCTTTACTAAAGAACGCTGCCTTTATAACGTGTGGCGCGCAGGTGCACAAGGATCCGCCTGCACCCGACTCGAAGAAGGCGGTGTCGCGTGCCGCGTCGGCTCAACACCGCCCTCGTGCTGAACGCCGTGCGGCTCGCCGCTCCTGCGGGGCAGCGCATCGCCGAGCTCGTCGCGGCCACGGGGCTGGCCCGGCCGACCGTCGCGCTGGCGGTCGAGGACCTGGTGGCCGAGGGGCTCCTGGTCCCCTCGACCCCCTCGCAGGAGGGCGGGCTCGGACGCCCAGCCGTACGCGTGCAGCTCGCCGGCAGCGCGGCGCACGTGCTCGGCGTCGACCTCGGCGTGCACTCCGTGGCCGTCGCCGTCGCCGACCTCACCGGCCGCTGGCTCGCACTCGTCCGGGAGCCCGTCGCCGCCGACGGCTCGGGGCCTGCCGACGACGGCACCGACGCGATGCTGCGCGCGCTGAGCACCGCCGTCGACGGTGCGCTCTCCGAGGCCGGGCTGGGCGTCGACGCCGTCGCAGGGCTCACCGTTGGCACGCCTGGCATCGTCGACGCAGAGGGCCGCATCTCCTTCGCCGGAGCGCGCGGGCAGTGGTCGAGCATGGCCCTGCTCGAGCAGCTGGAAGCGACGTTCCGCGCCCCCCTGCGCCTGGAGAACAACGCCAACCTGGTGGCGAGCGCCGTCTACGCGTCCCAGGTGTCGCCGCCGCACACGCTGCTCGCGGTGCAGTGGGGCGAACGGCTCGGCGCCGGCATCGTCATCGACGGCGTGGTGCACCGGGGCGCCACCGCGGCGGCGGGCGAGATCGGCTACGTCTCGCCGCGCGGCGCGCCCGTGCGCATCGGCATGGCCGAGCAGGGCCCGCTCGAGGCGCGCATCGGCACGGCCGGCATCGTGGCGCGGGCGGCCGCGGCGGCGGCCGATGTGCCGACCTCGGCGCTCCACCCGTTGCTGTCCGGCACCCGTGGCGCCGCCGACGCGGCCCTCGTCTTCGAGGCCGCTGCGGGGGGCGACGAGACCGCCCGCAGCGTGGTCGCGGAGGTCGCCGAGGTCTTCGCGGCAGCCATCGCGCCGGTCGTGCTGGCCCTCAACCCCGACGCGCTCGTCATCGGCGGCGGCATCGCCCGCGCCGGCTCGCTGCTCACCGAGGCCATCCAGGTGCGGCTCGACCGGCTCACCCTGCACAGCCCGCGCGTCGAGCTCTCCACCCTGGCTCAGGACGCGGTGGTCACCGGTGCCGTGCAGGTCGCGCGCGAGGACCTCTGGCGCCGCCTGCTCGCGACCGACGACGAGCGGGTCGACCTGCTGCGCGAGCCGCGGGTCAGCCTCGCGCGCTGAGCCGGGCCCGAGGGGGCGGCGGCCTCAGACCGAGAAGGCGCAGTCGTCGATGTCGCCGTTGGCGTAGCCCGTCGAGAACGCCGCGCGCCGCTGGGCCGAGGTGCCGTGGGTGAAGGAGTCGGGGTCGACCGAGCCGCTGGTCTTGCGCTGGATGGCGTCGTCACCGACGGCCGCAGCGGCGTTGAGCGCCTCGTCGAGCTGGTCCGGGGTGATGGTCTGGTTGCCGTGCTCGTCGGCGAGCTTGCCGTAGGCGCCGGCGTAGCAGTCGGCCTGCAGCTCGAGCTCCACCGACAGCGCGTTGGTCTGCCGCGGCTGCGCCTGCTGCGCCGCGCGCACCTTCTCCTCGGTGCCGAACAGGTTCTGCAGGTGGTGACCGACCTCGTGCGCCACGATGTAGGACTGCGCGTAGCGGCCCTGCGCGCCGAACTGGCTCTGCAGCTGGGCCAGGAAGTCGAGATCCATGAAGACCTCCTGGTCCGGCGGGCAGTAGAACGGCCCGACGGACGCGGTGGCACGCCCGCAGCCGGTGGTCGTCGCCGAGCTGAAGAACGAGAGCCGCGGGTCGGAGTAGCGCGCGCCGCGCCGCTGCAGCTCCGCGGTCCAGACCTCGTTGATCTCGTTGTAGGACTTGATGACGTAGCAGTCGTCGTACTTCTCGATGGCGCCGTCGGAGTTGCAGCGGTCGCTGAGCTGCTGGGCCGTCTCGCCGGTGCCGGTGCCCGTGGCGCCACCGACGCCCTGCAGGCCCGAGACGTCGAAGCCGCCGCTCGAGCCGCCGCCCAGCAGCTGGAACAGCACGTAGACCACCACGCCGACGACACCGAGGCCGCCACCGCCTGCGGCGAGCGCGCCGCCCCCCAGGCCGCCGCCGCGGCGGTCGTCGACACCTGACACATCGACCCGCTGGTCGTCGAAGCCCATGCGCCACGGACTACCCGCCGCGCCCGCGGCTCACGCGCCCGCTTCAGTCGGGGACGAAGGCGCAGAACTCGTTGCCGTCTGGGTCGGCCAGCACGTCCCAGCGGATGTCGTCGCCCTTCGCGCGCACCAGCGTGGCACCGCGCTCGAGCAGCGCGGCGGTCTCGCCGTCGACGTCCCAGTGCATCCGGTTCTTGACCGTCTTGGGCTCCGGCACGCCCACGAACTTGATGAGGTCGAAGGGCAGCCCCTCGACCTCGCCAAGCCAGCGGGGTGCGCCGTCGGACGGCGTCACCAGCCGGGCACCGAGGACGTCGGCCCACCAGGCGGCGATGCGCACGGGGTCGTTGCTGTCGACGACGAGCGCGCTGGGCTCGCCCGGCTTCGGCGCGAAGACGCAGAACTCGTTGCCCTCGGGGTCGACCAGGACCGACCAGCTCCCGCCCGTCTGCTCCGGCGTCATGACGACCCGGGCACCGAGGTCGACCAGCCGGTCGAGGTCGTCGCGCACCAGGTCGAGGTGGACCCGGTTCTTCACGGTCTTGGGCTCGGGGACCGCGTTGACCCAGACGGTGCGACCGGGCTCGCCGCCGCGCATGACGCCGTCAGCGCTGCCGTCGGGCTGCTCCGGGACGAGCTCGAGCACGGACGACCAGAACTCGAGCGCCACCGACGCGTCGGAGGCGTCGAGGATGAGGTCCTTCCAGCGTGCGATCCCTGTCATGGCCGCCACCCTGGCACGCACCGGGCGCCGCGCGCCAGGCACTCTTGCCTCGTGACCGAGCACCCCCTGCGCATCGACGACGCCCGGGCCGACGACGTCGAGCTCGCCCTCGACGGGCTGCTGGCCGCCGACGTCGCGGAGCTGCCCGTGCCGCTGGTGGCCCCCGAGGGCATCTCGCCCGGTGACCGCGTGGTCCTCGTCGACCGCGAGGCCGTGCCCTTCGCTGCCGTCGACCCGGTGGCGACGTCGGCGGAGGGCCGCCTCGCCGGACCGCTCGTACGTCTGCGGCACCGCAGCGCCCGCGAGCTCGACACGCTGCGGCTCCTGGTGCCCGCTGCGGCCGGCACCGTCCTCGTGCCCACCGGCCGCCCGCTGCACCGCCACGACGTGGCCGCCGTGCAGGAGCAGGCGGGCCCTGCGCCCGTCGTGCTGGTGGCGCTGACCGGCGCCGGCCAGCCGTGGGCGCCCACCGACCTGGTGCGCGCGCTCGAGCAGCTGCCGGACGTCGTCGAGGGGCGGTGGCAGGTGCGTACGCTGCCCCTCCCCGCGCATCCCGACCTCCCTGCCGAGCAGGAAGCCGCGCTGCACCGGCGCGTCTGCGCCGCGGCCGGCGCGGCGTCGGTCGTGCTGCCGGTCGCCGGCCCGCTCTCCGACGACGAGCTCGACGAGCTGCTGGCCGCCGGAGGGGCGCTCCCGGCGGGCTTCACCTACGACGGGGTCGAGGGGGCGCTGCGCAGGTCGCGCCCGCCGAGGGCCGAGCGCGGGCTCGTCGTGCTGTTCACCGGGCTCTCCGGCTCGGGCAAGTCGACCGTCGCCCGAGCGGTCGTCGAGCAGCTGCGCGAGCGGTCGACGCGTACGACCACGCTGCTCGACGGCGACGTCGTGCGCACCATGCTGTCGTCGGGGCTGGGCTTCTCGCGCCCGGACCGCGAGCTCAACGTGCGCCGCATCGGCTGGGTGGCGGCGGAGGTCGGCCGGCACGGCGGCACCGCCGTGTGCGCGCCCATCGCCCCCTACGCCGCGGTGCGCGACGAGGTGCGCGCGATGGCCCGGGCCGCGGGAGCCGAGTACGTGCTGGTGCACGTCGCGACGCCGCTGGAGGTGTGCGAGGCGCGCGACCGCAAGGGCCTCTACGCCAAGGCGCGCCGGGGCGAGATCCCGGAGTTCACGGGCATCTCCGACCCCTACGAGGAGCCGGCCGACGCCGACCTGCGCATCGACACGGCCGACACCCCGCTCGACGAGTGCGTCGCGCAGGTGTGGGCGCTGCTGGCGGCGCGCGGCCTGGTGCAGCGGAGCCTCAGCCCCGCCCCCGCCACGCCATGACGGCGCCGCGGGACAGCGCCGAGAGGATGCTGCCCGCGCTGGCGAACGAGCCGATGCAGCCGGCCGACAGCGCCGACCCGATCGACCCGACGGAGAGCACCGAGCCGATCGAGCCCACGGACAGCACCGAGCCCTTCGACCAGGCGGACAGGATCGACGCCTCGGAGCGGTAGGACAGGATCGAACGACGAGGCGTCATCCCCGCATCCTGGCACCGCGGGTGGCGCCTGGGCGAGGTCGTTGCGGAGCTCAGCGGTAGAAACCGCGGGCCGGCGGTAGCCCCTTTGCTACCGCCGGGCTGCCCCCGCTACCGCTCAGCTCGACCCTGCTACCGCTGAGCCTCATCTGCTACCGCTCGACTACCCGACGCGGAGGCCCACCAGGTCGATCGACTCGAAGGCGTCGATCGAGAGGTCGTGCACCCGGGCCGAGCGCAGGGAGGTCGTCTGCCCGAAGAACAGCGGCACCAGCGGCACGTCGGCCGCGACGAGGTCCTCCGCCTGCGCCCAGTCGGCCTGCGCACGCTCGGCGCTCGCTGCCGAGCGGCCGGCGGCGAGCAGCGAGTCGACGCGCGGGTTGCTGTAGCCGACGAGGTTCGACGCCCCGGTCGAGCTGTAGAGCGGCGTCAGGTAGTTCTCGACCGACGGGTAGTCGAGCGTCTGCGCCAGCCGGAAGGCGCCGAAGCTCTTCTTGGCCGCTGCGGCCTTGCCCATCGCGTCGAGCAGGGTCGGGAAGTCGGCGGCCGGGGTGGCCCGGCACGGGATGCCGAGCGCGTCGGTGACCGAGTGGCAGGCGGCGACGACCCAGTCGCGGTGCGGGCCGTCGGCGTTGTAGCGGATCGAGAGCGCGGGAAGGGTCTTCGCTCCCCCGGCGGCCTCGAACAGCGCGCGGGCGGCAGCCGGGTCGTAGGTGCACGTCTCGCCACAGCTGCCCGGGCGGTAGCCCGGGGCGCTGGGGCCGACGAAGGCGTCGGCCGGGGTGCGGGTGCCGGCGAAGACCGTGCGCGCGATCGTCGCCCGGTCGACCGACATGGAGATCGCCTTGCGGACGCGCACGTCCGCGAGCTGCGGGTCGAAGCCGGGCAGCCCGATGAAGGCGAAGTAGCTGGACGGGAAGGTCTGGTAGCGGTCGCCGAACTCCGCGCGCCGGGCGAGCGTCGAGGGTGAGAGGCCCGTGACGACGTCGACGGCGTCGGAGGCGAGGTCGTTGACCGCGGTGTCCATCGACGCGTAGACCGTGAAGTCCACGCCGTCGACGTGCGGCTGCGTGCCGCGGTAGCCGGCGAAGCGCTCCAGCGTCACCCGCTGGTCGGGCACCCAGGCCCCGAGGCGGAACGGCCCGTTGCCGACCGGTGCCTCGGCGAAGCCCTCGGGGTCGGTCAGCGCGACATGCGGCAGCGGGTAGAACGCCGGGTTGCCGAGCTCGGCGAGGAACGTGGTGTCCGGGTGGGCCAGCGTGACCGTGAAGGTGTGTGCGTCGACGACGTGCAACCCTCGCATCGTCTGCGCCCTGGGACGCAGCGGCTCCCCCGAGTCGTCCACGGGCGCGACGTCGTCGTAGCCCTCGATCGGTGCGTAGAACGGGCCGGCGTACTGCCCGTGGGTGCCGAGCGCGCCGTAGTTCCAGGCATCGACGAAGGACGACGACGTCACGGCCTCGCCGTTGTGGAACGTCCACCCGGACGCCAGCCGTACGGTCCAGTGCTGGTGGTCCGACGTGGTCACCGCCTTGGCGAGCGGTGTGAGCACGGGGGCGGTGCGGCTGTCGTACGCGACCAGCCCGGTGAACAGCCCGTGCACGATGCCGATGCCGGCCGTCTCGTCGGCGGCGGTGGGCGTGATCGCGTCGGGCTCCGGGATCGCGATGCGTACGCGGCCGTCGCCCTGCGCACCGCCCGTCGGCGTCGCCGACCCGCCGCACCCAGCCAGGACGGCCGCGGCCGTCACCACCGCGCCCGCCGCAGCGAGCCCTCGTCGCACCCGTACTCGCACAGACGTCTCCTCGCAGGTTCCTCGTTCAGGAACCCACTACGGCCGCGGGGTGCCGGTCGTGAGGAGAGCGGTGTGTCGCGTCGGTCACTCGGAGGGGTGGACCATCCCTGCCCCGACGGTGCGGTTGGTGGCCTCGTCGATGAGGATGAAGCCGCCGGTCGTGCGGTTGCGGGCGTAGGGGTCGGCGAACAGCGGCACGGTGGTGCGCAGGCGTACGCGGCCGATGTCGTTGAGCCCCAGAGCGTCCACCGTGACGTCGCGGTGCAGGCTGTTGACGTCGAGGCGGTACTGCAGCTCCTTGACCATCGCGCGCGCCGAGCGCGTCGTGTGCTTGATCGCCAGCTTCTGGCCGGCGCGCAGCGGCTCGTCGGTCATCCAGCACACCATCGCGTCGACGTCCTGCGTCGCGTGCGGCGCGTTGTGCGGACGGCACAGCATGTCGCCGCGGGAGATGTCGATCTCGTCCTCGAGCCGGATGGTGACCGCCATCGGCGCGAACGCCTCGGCGACCGGGCCGTCGGCCGTGTCGATGGACGCGATGCGCGAGGTGAAGCCGCTGGGCAGCACCTGGACCTCGTCGCCCGGCTTGAAGACGCCGCTCGCGATGGTGCCGGCGTAGCCGCGGTAGTCGGGGAACTCGCGCGACTGCGGCCGGATGACGTACTGCACCGGGAAGCGCGCGTCGACCAGGTTGCGGTCGCTCGCGATGTGCACGTGCTCGAGGTGGTGGAGCAGAGAAGGCCCGTCGTACCACGGCATGTTGGTCGACCGGTGCACGATGTTGTCGCCCTCGAGCGCCGAGATCGGGATGATCGTGAGGTCGGGCACCTCGAGCTTGGTCGCGAAGGCCGTGAACTCCTCGTGGATCTCCTCGAAGACCTCCTGCGACCAGTCGACGAGGTCCATCTTGTTGACGGCGACGACGAGGTGCGGGACGCGCAGGAGCGACACCAGGAACGCGTGCCGGCGGCTCTGCTCGAGGATGCCCTTGCGCGCGTCGACGAGCACGATGGCGAGGTCTGCAGTGGACGCACCGGTCACCATGTTGCGGGTGTACTGGATGTGGCCCGGGGTGTCGGCGATGATGAAGGTACGCCGAGGTGTGGCGAAGTAGCGGTAGGCCACGTCGATCGTGATGCCCTGCTCGCGCTCGGCGCGCAGGCCGTCGGTCAGCAGGGCGAGGTTGACGTAGTCGTTGCCGGCGGAGGCCCGCTCGACCGCTTCGTACTGGTCCTCGAAGATCGACTTGCTGTCGTAGAGCAGCCGGCCGATCAGCGTGCTCTTGCCGTCGTCGACCGAGCCCGCCGTGGCGAAGCGCAGGATGTCGCTCATCTAGAAGTACCCCTCGCGCTTGCGGTCCTCCATGGCTGCCTCGCTGACCCGGTCGTCGCCGCGGGTCGCGCCGCGCTCGGTCAGCCGCGTCGTCGCCACCTCGGCGACCACCTTGTCGAGCGTGTCGGCGTCGGAGCGTACGGCTGCGGTGAGGTTCGCGTCGCCCATCGTGCGGTAGCGCACGCGCTCGGTCGTCACCGTCTCGCCCTCGCGGGGGACGACGAACTCGTTGACGGCGTAGAGCATGCCGTCGCGCTCGACCACCTCGCGCTCGTGGGCGAGGTAGAGCGCCGGGATGTCGATCTGCTCGGCCGCGATGTAGGACCAGATGTCGAGCTCGGTCCAGTTGGACAGCGGGAAGACGCGGATCGACTCGCCGAGGTGGATGCGCCCGTTGTAGAGGTTCCAGAGCTCGGGGCGCTGGTTCTTGGGGTCCCACTGGCCGAAGTCGTCGCGGAAGGAGAACACCCGCTCCTTGGCGCGCGCCTTCTCCTCGTCGCGGCGGGCCCCGCCGAACAGCGCGGTGAAGCGGTGCTTCTCGACGGCCTCGAGGAGCACCGGCGTCTGGATGCGGTTGCGCGAGCCGTTGGGCTCCTCGCGCACGGTGCCGCGCTCGATCGCGTCGGGCACGGAGGCGACCAGCAGCTGGACGCCGAGCTCCTGGGCCCGGCGGTCGCGGAACTCGAGCACCTCGGGGAAGTTGAGCCCGGTGTCGACGTGCATCACCGGGAAGGGGATGCGCGCCGGCCAGAACGCCTTCTCGGCCAGGCGGAGCATGACGATCGAGTCCTTGCCGCCGGAGAAGAGCAGCACCGGGCGCTCGAGCTCCGCGACGACCTCGCGGAAGATGTGGATCGACTCCGCCTCGAGCGACTGGAGCTGGCTGAGGCGGTAGTCGTGCGCGGACCCGGGGACCGTCATCGCGCGATCGTCTCCTTCCCTGCGTCGTCGGACTGCTGCGAGAGCCGCGCGATGGCGGCCAGCACGTCGTCGGCGAGCTCGGCGCGGCACACCACCAGGTCGGGCAGCGACACGTCGGCCTGGTTGTAGAGGAGCGGCGAGCCGTCGACGCGGCTGGTGTGCAGCCCTGCCGCGCGGGCGACGGCGACGGGCGCGGCGCTGTCCCACTCGTACTGCCCGCCGGTGTGCACGTAGGCGTCCACCTCGCCGCGGACGACGGCGGCGGCCTTGTAGCCCGCCGAGCCGAGCGGCACCAGCTCGCCGCCGAGCGCTTCGGCGACGCCCGTGACCAGCGCTGTCGCGCGGGTGCGGCTGACCGCGAAGCGCGGGGCGGCCCTGCCGTCGCGCGGCGGCGGAGGGGGCACGTCGTCGGTGGCCAGCACGGTGCCGAGGCCCGGGAGCGCGACGGCGGCGTCGGTGAGCTCGCCGTCCTGCCAGAGCGCGACGTGCACGGCCCAGTCGGGACGGCCCGCCTCGCCGAACTCGCGGGTGCCGTCGAGCGGGTCGACGATCCACACGCGGCGCGCGGACAGCCGGGCCGGGTCGTCGACGCCCTCCTCGGAGAGCACGGCGTCACCGGGGCGCAGCCGCGCCAGCAGCTCGACGATCGTCTCGTGGGCGGCGCGGTCGCCGCGGTCGCGCAGGTCGGGCGCGTCGGGGTAGGTCGCCCTCAGAGCCAGCAGGACGTCGGCGGCCTCGCCCGCCGCGGCCCGGGCCACCGCGACGTCGCTGGCCGTCGAGGCCGACCGCTCGGCCCCGGTCACTGTGCGCTCCGGCTCACTGTGCGCTCCGCTCCAGCCCTCTGGCGCTCGGGACGTCCCGAGGACCACGCTTGCCGACCGCCCTGCGCGGCCCGCCTGGTCGTCACCCGGAGCACCCCACCGTGGCGGAGGGTTGCCGGCCAGCGAGCCGGGGCTTGTCGCTGGCGCTCATGACCTCCGCCAAGGATGCCACAGGCGTCGCCCGTCCCCGGGCGCCAGGCCGGGCGCGGATCAGGCCAGGCGCACCGAGCGGCCGTCGCACTCGACGGTGTCACCGGCCGCGAGCTGGGCGCCGCGCCGCGTCTCGACCGCGCCGTTGACCCGCACCCGCCCCTGCTCGACCGCCAGCTTGGCCTCGCCGCCCGTGTCGACGAGCCCGGCCAGCTTGAGCAGCTGCCCGAGCCGGATGCCGCGCTCGCCCACCTCGACCGTGCCGAGGCCGGTCCCGTCGCCGTCGCTCACCGCACGTAGCCCCCGTCGTGGAGACCTGCCTCGATCTCGAACCGGTTGTGCAGGGGGTCCCGCCCGGCGCGCAGGTAGAGCAGAGCGAACCACAGCCCGTAGGTACGCCACTGCTCGACGTGCACCCGCTCGTGCCGCAGCCGCTCGGGCGAGCGCGCCCAGGGGGCGCTGCCGCAGACGTAGGTGTCGCCCCAGGTGACGCCGCCGCGCGGGTAGGCGCGGCGCGGGAGCCCGTGCCGGACGTGCATGCCGTCGTGCTCCTCCGCGGCAGCGCCGAGCAGCGCCGCGTAGGCGCGCGCCAGCCGGCCGACGAGCGCGGCCTGCCGGGCGGCGAGCGGGACGACCACCTCCGGCACGCTAGGCCTGCGCGGGCGCGGGCGGAAGCCCCCCGGTGCGCTCGCGTGCGGGCCGCCGGTCACGGGGTACCGTGGGCAGCGCCGCTCGGGGACCCGCCCCGCGCGTCCGCAGTGCGCGTCCGCAGAGGAGTCCGGGTTGAGCGAGAGCGGCCTGTCAGCTGTCCCGCAGCAGACGACCCAGCAGACCGAGCAGGGACCGTGGGGGACGAGCTCCGACGCCGTGCAGGTCACGCTGCCCGCGTCGAGCGCCTACCTCTCGGTGCTGCGCACCGCGACGGCCGGGCTCGCCGCCCGCCTCGACTTCACCCTCGACGAGATCGAGGACCTCCGCATCGCCGTGGACGAGGCCTGCGCGATGCTCCTGCCGCAGGCCGCCCCGGGCGCCGACCTCAGCTGCACCTTCGAGCTCGAGGCCGACGGGCTGCTCATCACCGTGAGCGCCCCCACCACGCGCGGCAGCCTGCCCGAGCGCGAGACCTTCTCCTGGACCGTGCTCACCGCGCTGGCCGGCGAGGTCGACGCCGGCGTGGGCGAGGGCCTGACCGTCTGGATCTCGCTGCACAAGCGCCGCGAGCAGCTCGCGGGCGTGGGCGCGTGACCGGCGGCCCCGTCGCGGGTCCCGAGGTCGTCGTGTCGCCCGAGGGCACCGTCGAGCTCGTCGACGAGACCGCCGGGCCGGCCGAGGCCGCCCCCGAGGCGCCGGCACGCGTCGTCATCCCCGCCTCCTCGGGCGTCGGCGTCGACCGCGAGCGCACGAAGGCGCTGTTCGCCACCCTCGCCGGCATCGAGGCCGACACCCCGGAGCACAAGCGGGTCCGCGACGCGCTCGTCGAGCAGCACCTGCCGCTCGTCGAGCACCTCGCCCGCCGCTTCCGCAACCGCGGCGAGCCCTACGACGACCTCGTGCAGGTCGCCACGATCGGGCTGATCAAGTCGGTCGACCGCTTCGACCCGTTCCGCGGCGTCGAGTTCTCGACCTACGCGACCCCGACCATCGTCGGCGAGATCAAGCGCCACTTCCGCGACAAGGGCTGGGCCGTGCGCGTGCCCCGGCGCCTGCAGGAGCTGCGCCTCACCCTCACCCAGGCCACCGGCGAGCTGTCGCAGAAGAACGGGCGCAGCCCCACGGTGCACGAGCTGGCCGAGCACCTCGGCATCACCGACGAGGAGGTCCTCGAGGGCCTCGAGTCGGCCAACGCCTACTCCACCCTCTCCCTCGACGCCAGCGACCAGGGCGACGAGGACTCCGTGGCGGTCGTCGACACCCTGGGCGTCGACGACGAGGCGCTCGAGGGCGTCGAGTACCGCGAGTCGCTCAAGCCGATGCTCGAGCGGCTGCCCCCGCGCGAGCAGAAGATCCTGCTGCTGCGCTTCTTCCGCGGCATGACCCAGTCGGAGATCGCGGTCGAGGTCGGCATCTCGCAGATGCACGTGTCACGGCTGCTCGCCCGCACGCTGGCCCAGCTGCGCGAGGGCCTGCTCACCGAGGACTGAGGGCCCGCACTCGCTGCGGTGGCGTGCGACAGGGCTACGGGCGGGCGCCGTCGTCGAGGCGGCCGCCCACCTGCGGCAGCAGCACGAGCACCAGCGCCACGGCGGCGACGACCAGCATCGGCACGCCCGCGGCCCACACGCCGGCGCCCAGGACCGTCGGCGCCATGAGCAGGGCGATCAGCTGCGACAGGATCCCGAGCGAGCGCGCCCAGCGCCGGCGGTGCAGCATCGCGCGCGCGGCGAGCAGCAGCACCCCGCCGTAGAGCCCGAACAGCAGCACGAGCGACAGGAAGAGCCCGACGTTGCCGCCGCCGCCGGCGACGACCGACGCCAGCACCAGCAGGCCGAGCACCACCAGCGCGGCGCCCTCCAGCGCGACGCAGGCGGCGAGCACGACGAGCCCGGGCTCGCGGGTGCGCCCCGGGGTCCCAGGTGTGGCGGGCGGCGGGGAGGTAGCGGACACCGCGTCACTGTAGAGCGCGGGCCCGCCCCTAGAGTGGCCGCGTGCGTGCGCTGCTGGTGGCCAACCCCGTGGCGACCACCACCACGCAGGCCACCCGCGACGCGGTCGTCGGCGTCCTCTCCCGCGGCCTCGAGGTCGAGGTGGCCTGGACGCGCGCCCGCGGCCACGCCGTCGAGCTGGCGGCCGGTGCCGGCGCCCGGGGCTTCGAGCTCGTCGTCGGGCTGGGCGGCGACGGCACTGTCAACGAGCTGGTCAACGGGCTGCTGGGCAGCGGCAGCTCCCCCGCCGCCGGCGGTCCGGCCCTGGGCGTGGTGCCCGGCGGCAGCACCAACGTCTTCGCCCGCGCGCTCGGCCTGCCCCGCGACCCGCTCGAGGCGGCAGCCGCTCTCGTGCGCGCGGCCGCTGCCGGGCACCGTCGCGTCGTCGGGCTCGGCCGCGCCGACGGGCGCTGGTTCACCTTCGCGGCAGGCGTCGGTCTCGACGCCGAGGTCGTGCGCCGCGTCGAGGGCCGACGCGCCCAGGGCGCGGCGGCGACCCCGGTCCTCTACCTGCGCGAGGCCGCCGCTGCCCTGGCCGTGGGCGCCGGCCGGGTGCCCGTCATGCAGGTCAGCGTCGAGGGCGCCGACCCGTTCCCCGCGCGGATGGCGGTCGTCGCCAACACCCGGCCGTGGACGTACCTCGGCCCGCGGCCCGTGGACCCGTTCCCGCGGGCGTCGTTCGAGTCGGGCCTCGACGTCTTCGCGGTCCACCGCATCGGTCCCGTCACCGTGACCCGCGCCGCAGCCGGCATGCTGCGGGCCACCTCGCCGCGCGGCCGCCAGATGGTCAACCTGCACGACGTCAGCCGCGTCGAGGTGTCGGCCGAGCGCGCGTTCCCCCTCGAGCTCGACGGCGAGGCGCTCGAGCCCCGCACCCGGCTGCTGCTGGAGGGCTTCCGCGCGGTGCTCCCGGTGGTCGCCGGTCCGCAGCCGGCGCAGCGGCGTCGGAGGCTGCCGCTGCGGCTGCGCGCCTGAGGACGGTTGACCGGCGCCGCACGGGGGCAAGGGCGGTGGTGGCGGCGCGTTGCCGTGGGCGGACGGAGACCCACGGCGAGGCGGACAGAGGGGCACGAAGGCGCTGATCGTGACCGTACTGTGATGCAGGAGACAGCGCACCGCTGAGGGAAACAAGCCTGAAACGCTTGTGGAACGCCACTCATCGATGGAAGGCTCATAGCAGAGCGGGTCGGGACGAGCGCAGCGCGTCTCCACCCGCTGGCGGAGACCAGCGTTCACCGATGCTCCCACACACCGTGGGAGCGCCGTGGAACGCCCCTGCTCGTGACGTCGTTCACGAGCAGGACACCCACCGTCGAGGGGCACGGCGCCCCACGACGTCGACGTGCGAGGAGTAGACACATGGACTGGCGCCACGAGGCTGCCTGTCGTGAGGAAGACCCGGAGCTCTTCTTCCCCATCGGGAACACCGGCCCGGCGCTCTCCCAGATCGACGAGGCGAAGGCCGTCTGCCGGCGCTGCGCGGTCACCGACACGTGCCTGCAGTGGGCGCTCGAGTCCGGCCAGGACTCCGGCGTCTGGGGCGGGCTCAGCGAGGACGAGCGGCGGGCGCTCAAGCGCCGCGCGGCGCGCAACCGCGTACGCACCGCCTAGGGACGACCTCCCCCGCACCTCCCGAACCCCCGGCCCGGGCCACCGCCCGCCGGGGGTTCGGCGCGTCCGGGGCCGGTGGGCGGGGAGCCCGGCGGCCCGCTCAGGCGAGCGCGGGGTCCGCGTCGCCGGCCGGGACCCACAGGGTCACGGTGGCGACCGTGCCGCCCTCGGGCCCGGCGGCCAGCACCAGGTCGCCGCGCAGCTCGGTGCGCACCATGCCGGCGACGATCCGCAGGCCCAGGTTGGCCGAGCCTTCGAGGCTGAAGCCCTCGGGCAGCCCGGGTCCGTCGTCGGAGATGCTCACGGTGAGGCTGCGCTCGTGGCGCTCGGCCCGCACCTCGACCGTGCCGCCGCGGGCGCCGCTGCCGTGCTCGACCGCGTTCTGCACCAGCTCGGTGAGCACCATGGCCAGCGGGGTCGCGGTCTCGGCGGGCAGGGTGCCGAAGGTGCCGGTGCGCCGCAGCCGCACGGTGGCGCCGGTCTGCGCCACCTCCACCACGCCCGAGGTGAGCCGCTCGGCCACCTCGTCGAAGCCCACCAGCCCGTCGGTCGAGCGCGAGAGCGTCTCGTGGACGACGGCGATGGAGCCGACCCGCTGCACCGCCTCGGCGAGCGCCGCCTGCGCCTCGGGTGCCGACACGCGCCGGGCCTGCAGCCGGAGCAGCGCGGCCACCGCCTGCAGGTTGTTCTTCACGCGGTGGTGGATCTCGCGGATCGTGGCTTCCTTGCTCAGCAGCTCCTGCTCGCGCCGGCGCAGCTCGGTGACGTCGCGCACCAGCACGAGCGCACCGACCCGGGCGCCCTCCACCAGCAGCGGGAGCACGCGCAGCAGCACGATGACGCCGTGGCCCTCGACCTCGGTCTGCCGGGGCGCGCTGCCGCCGGCCACCCACTCGACGGCCTCGTCGACCGGCATCTGCGAGGGCGCGAGCACCGCGGTGGTGCGCCCGAGGTGGGCGCCGACCAGGTCGGCCGCCAGCCCGAGGTGGCGGTAGGCGGACAGCGCGTTGGGGCTCGCGTAGGTGACCAGCCCTGCGGCGTCGAGCCGCAGCAGGCCGTCGCCGACGCGCGGTGAGGCGGCACCGCCGTCGCTCGAGCCCGGGTAGGGGAAGACCCCGTCGGCGATCATGAGCGCCAGGTCGTTGGCGCAGCGCAGGTAGGTCACCTCGAGCCGGCTCGGGGTGCGCGCCGTGGCCAGGTTGGTGTGCCGGCTGATGACCGCGAGGACCCTGCCCTCGCGGACGACCGGGATCGTCTCCTCGCGCACGGGCACGTCGTCGCGCCACTCGAGCTCGCGCCCGCGGGCGATCTTGGCCTCGTCGAACGCGTGGTCGACCAGCGGGCGCTTGCCGCGCGCCAGGCACTGGCCCACCACGTCGTCGTGCAGCAGCGAGGGCCCGGTGGTCGGGCGCATCTGGGCCACCGCGACGTACCCGTCCGCGTCGTCCGGGCACGGCACCCACAGCACCAGGTCGGCGAAGGAGAGGTCGGCCAGCAGCTGCCAGTCGGCCGTCAGCGCCTGAAGGTGCGCCACGTCGGCGGGGTCGAGGCCCTGGTCCCGGGCGAGGTCGGACAGCGTCGGCACCCGGCGACTCTAGTGCGCCTCCGCTCCCCCGCCCGCTGCCCGACCCGCGGGGGCGGTCAGCGCAGGAGGGTCCGCAGGGCGCGCAGGGCCACCGAGAGGGTGGCGAGGTCGGCCGGCTCGGCGGCGAGCGCGGCGTCGACGGTGCCGCGGGCGCGGGCGAGCAGCTCGCCGCGGACCTGCTCCCAGGCGGTGATGCGGCCGAGCGGCTCTCCCGCCGGGGTCTCGCGCAGCACGGCGGTCGTGAGCGAGGCGAGCGTCGCGTAGAGGTCGTAGCGCACCGACGCGCGGGCCATCGCCTGCCACCGGTCGCCGCGCGGCAGCCCCGCGATGCGCGAGAGCAGCGACTCGATCGCGTAGCGGTCGTCGAGCGCGAAGTAGAGCGGCGCCACCTCGGCCGGCTCGCAGTGCTGGCCGGGCGCGACCTCGACAGAGCGGGCGACCTCCACCACGTCGAGCAGGGCGAACACGTCGAGCAGCGCAGCCACGCGGTCGGCGAGCTCCGCGGGCACCCCGGGCGCGGCGAGCCGGGCGCCGAGCGTACGCAGCCGGGCCGCTGCCTCGGCGCCGACCAGCCGCGGCACCTCCGCCGAGAGCTCCCGCACGGTCGACGCGTAGCGCGCCACCTCCTGCTCGACGTCGAGCCCGGGCGGCCGGCTCTGCAGGAACCAGCGGGTCGCGCGGTCGACGAGCCGGCGCGTCTCGAGCACGAGGGCGGTCTGCGCGCCGGTGTCGGCCACGCCGTCGAGCCCCTCCACCTCGCGCCACAGCGCGTCGAGACCGAAGACCTCGCGCACCACGACGTAGGCGCGCACCACGTCGGCGACGCTGGCGCCGGTCTCCTCCTGCGCACGGAAGGCGAAGGTCACGCCCGCCCGGTTGACCAGGTCGTTGACGACCTCGGTGGTGACGATCTCGCGCCGCAGCGGGTGCTCGTCGAGCCGGGCGCCCAGCCGTTCCCGCAGCAGCGGCGGGAAGTAGCCGCGCAGCACGGGCGTCGTCCACGCCTCGTCGGGCACCGGCGTGGCGACCAGGTCGCCCGACAGCACGTTCTTGACGTAGGCGACCAGCACGGCGTACTCCGGCGTCGTCAGCCCCCCGCCCTCGCCCAGCCGCACCCGCACCTGCGCCGAGCCGGGCAGGCGCTCGAGCCGGCGGTCGAGGACCTTGCGCTCCTCGAGGGTGCGCATCACCCGCTCGTGCACGGGCAGCATGGAGGGCGCGAGGGTGCGACCGACTCCGAGCAGGTAGTTCTGCAGGTAGTTGTCGCGCAGCACCAGGGCGGCGACGTCGCCGGTCATCGCCTGGAGCAGCGGAACGCGCTCGTCGGAGGCGACGGCGCCCGCGCGCACGGCCGAGTCGACGACGATCTTGATGTTGACCTCGTGGTCGGAGGTGTCGACGCCGGCGGAGTTGTCGATGGCGTCGGTGCCGATGCGTACGCCGGCGAGCGCCGCCTCGACGCGACCGAGCTGGGTGACGCCCAGGTTGCCGCCCTCGCCGACGACCCGCACCCGCAGGCGGGCGCCGTCGACGCGCAGCGCGTCGTTGGCCTTGTCGCCGACCTCGGCGTGCGTCTCGCCGGTCGCCTTGACGTAGGTGCCGATGCCGCCGTTCCAGAACAGGTCGACGGGGGCCAGCAGGATCGCGCGCATCAGCTCGGCCGGCGTCAGCTGCTCGACGTCGGGCTCGATGCCGAGGCGGGCGCGCACCTGAGGGCTCACCGGGATGTGCTTGAGCGACCGGGGGAAGACGCCTCCGCCGGACGACAGCAGCGACTCGTCGTAGTCGGCCCACGAGGAGCGCGGCAGCGCGAAGAGCCGGGCGCGCTCGGCGAAGCTGACGGCCGGGTCGGGGTCGGGGTCGAGGAAGACGTGGCGGTGGTCGAACGCGGCGACCAGGCGGATCTGCTCGCTGAGCAGCATCCCGTTGCCGAAGACGTCGCCGCTCATGTCGCCGACGCCGACGACCGTGAAGGGCGTCGTCTGCGTGTCGTGGCCGAGCTCGCGGAACCTGCGGCGCACGGCCTCCCAGGCGCCGCGCGCGGTGATGCCCATCGCCTTGTGGTCGTAGCCGACGGACCCGCCCGAGGCGAAGGCGTCGCCGAGCCAGAAGGAGTAGTCGGCCGCGATGCCGTTGGCGATGTCGCTGAAGGTGGCCGTGCCCTTGTCGGCCGCGACGACGAGGTAGGGGTCATCGCCGTCGTGGCGCACCACCCGGGGCGGCGGCACGACCTCGCTGTGCCCGCGGCTCTCGACGCGGTTGTCGGTGATGTCGAGCAGGCCGCGGATGAACAGCCGGTAGCACTCGACGCCCTCGGCGACGAACGCCTCGCGGTCACGGGGATCGGCCTGCGGGCGGCGTACCACGAAGCCGCCCTTGGCGCCGACGGGGACGATGACCGCGTTCTTGACCGCCTGCGCCTTGACCAGGCCCAGGATCTCGGTGCGGAAGTCCTCACGCCTGTCGGACCACCGCAGGCCACCGCGTGCCACTGCACCGAAGCGCAGGTGCACGCCTTCCACCGTCGGCGAGTGGACGAACACTTCGTACGCCGGCCTCGGCTCCGCGACGTCCGGCACCCGGTGCGGGTCGAGCTTGAGCGAGAGGTACGGCTTGGGCCGCCCGTCCGTGCCCAGCTGGAAGTAGTTGGTGCGAAGGGCGGCGGTCACCACAGCCAGGACGCCGCGCAGGATGCGGTCCTCGTCGAGGCTCTCGACCGCGTCGATCGCCTCCAGCGTGCGGGCGTGCAGGTGCTCCACCGCCTCGGAGCGCCCGGTCTCGCGGGCCGGGTCGAAGCGCGCCTCGAACAGCTGCACCAGCAGTCGCGCCACCTGGGCGTTGCGCACCAGTGCACGCTCCAGGTAGGCGGGGCTGAAGGCGGCGAAGCCGGCCGACGCCTGGCGCAGCCACCTCGCGCACGCGCGCACGACGAGCACCTGGCGCCACGACAGACCAGCGGAGACCACCAGTTCGTCGAAGCCGTCGGAGTCGGCCTCGCCGTGCCAGGCCGCGGCGAAGGCGTCCTGGAACAGGCGCAGCGCCTCGCCCTCGGGCACGTCGGGGGCCGGGTCGGAGGGGTAGCGCACGCCGAGCGCGTAGATCCACGCGCTGCCACCGTCCGCCGGCGAGAGCTGGTAGGGCCGCTCGTCGACGACCTCCACCCCCATGCGGGCCAGCAGTGGGAGCACCCTCGAGATGGAGACGGGTGAGCGGCGGTAGACCGTGAACCGGCGCAGGCCGCCGGAGCCGGGGCTCACCGCGGTCACGAGCCCGCGGGTGGACTCGTCGGAGAGCGACTCCAGCCGGCGCAGGTCCTGCACCGCGGTGATCGCGTCGAAGTCCTCCTTGTAGGCCTCCGGGAACGCGTCGGCGTAGCGGGCCAGCAGCTCGTCGCCGCACGGGCCGGGCAGCGCGTCGGCCAGCGCCTCGGCGAGCTCGTCGCCCCAGGTGCGCACGGCCGCGGCGAGCCGGCCCTCGAGCTCCACGACGTCGACCTCGGGCACCTCGCGGCCGGCGGGCACACGCACGACGAAGTGCAGCCGGGCGAGGACGGACTCGGTGACGCGGGTGGAGTACTCGACGCTCTCGGCGCCGAACGCCTTGCGCAGCACCGACTCCATGCGCATGCGCGCCTGGGTGTCGTAGCGGTCGCGCGGCAGGTAGACCAGGCACGACGCGAAGCGGCCGTAGTCGTCGCGGCGGACGAACAGGCGTACGCGGCGGCGCTCCTGCAGACGCAGCACCGCGCCGACCGTCTCGGCGAGGGTGTCGACGCCGACGCCGAACAGCTCGTCGCGGGGGTAGGCCTCGAGCACCTGCAGCAGCCCGCGGCCCGAGTGGCTGTGGGCCGTCGTGCCGGCGCGGCGCAGGATCTCGGCGACCTTCTGCCGCACGACGGGGATGCGGCGCACGCTGTCGGAGTAGGCGGTGGTCGAGAGCAGGCCGACGAACCGGCGCTCGCCGACCACCCGCCCGTCGGCGTCGAACACCTTGATGCCGACGTAGTCGAGGTAGGCCGGCCGGTGGACGGTGCTGCGCGAGTTGGCCTTGGTGATGAGCAGCAGCCGCGGCTCGCGGGCCTTGGCGCGGATCGCCGGCGACCGCAGCTCGGTGCCGGAGGCGCCGCCCGGGCGGGTGGCCGGCTCGTGGGGGCGCAGCAGGCCCAGCGCGCTGCCCGGCACCGGCACCAACGAGTCGGACTCCTCGCCCTCGACCAGCGAGTACTCGGCGTAGCCGAGGAAGGTGAACGCCCCGCCGGCGAGCCAGCCCAGCAGCTCGACGGCCTCGTCCACCTCCGACTGCGCGTGGGCGACCGGCGGGTCCTGCGCGAGCTCGGTGGCCAGACGCTCGGCCACGGAGCGCATCGCCTCCCAGTCCTCGACCGCGACGCGCACGTCGCCCAGCACCGCGCGCACGGCCTCGGCCAGCTCCTCGGGCGCCACCGGCCGCGAGGGGACCGCCTCGACGTGGATCCAGGACTCGGGCAGGCAGCCGGACGGGCACGCCTCGCCGGCCGGGCCGACCACCTCGGCGAGCCGGCCGTCGTCGTCGCGCTGCACGGCGAGCTGCGGGTGGGCGAGCCACGAGATCGCGCAGCCGCGGCGGGTGACCTCCGCGGTGAGCGAGTCGACCAGGAAGGGCATGTCGTCGGTGACCACGTCGAGCGCCAGCGTGCGGGGCCCCGGCGCGTAGGAGCGCACCAGCGTCTCGCCCGGCCGGCGCGTCGCGGCCAGCTCGCCGTGCGCGGCCAGGGCGGCCTCGGCCCGGTCCCCCAGCTCACGCCGCTCGTCGGGCGCGAGCCCGGAGAGGTAGGCCGTGCGCAGCGGGTCGTCCGTCATGCTCGTGCTCCTCGGCGTCGGTGGCGGGAACGGCTCATCCTCGCACCGGGGGCTCGGCGCCGCCCGCGTCGGTGCGGCTCCGCACAGCCTCGACCAGCGGGCCGAGGCACAGCGCCGCCACCAGGGTGCCCGCGCCGAGAGTGCCGCCGAGCGCGGCGCCCGTGACGACGCAGACGACGAGCAGCGGGGTGTAGACCCGGGCGAAGCTCCAGCCGCGCAGCTCCGAGACGGTCACGGCGGCTCCCTCGAGCGGTCCGGGCCCGAGCGCAGCGCCGAGGTAGAGCCCGGCGCCGGTGCCCATGGTGACGATGCCGAGCGCGAGCAGCCCGATCCGCACTGCGAGCGGTGCGTCCTGCGCGTCGGGCAGCAGGTCGAGCGCGAGGTTCGCGGTCGCACCGGTCACCAGCGGCTGCACGACGCTGCCCAGCCCCGGCAGGCGGCGACCGAGGCCGCACCACGCGACGACGAGCAGCAGCCCGACGACCGCGTTGGCGAGCCCGTAGCTCAGGCCGGAGGACTCGCTGACGCCCGAGACCAGCAGGCCGTACGGGTCGGTGCCCAGGTGCGTCGTCAGCACGACCGCGACACCCGCGCCGATGAGCGCCGAGCCGCCGACCAGCTGCCCGCCGCGCCGGACCGGCCGCGCCGGTGCGACGGCGCTCAGCCCGGGAGCCCGAGCTCGGACAGCAGGTCGCCGACCTCCTGGGTGGCCCACCACAGCAGGTCGTCGTCCTCGACGGCGTCGACGACGCGCTCGGCGGCCTCGTCGCCCGCCGCGGCGGCCGGCAGCGCCGCGAGGGCTGCGCGGACGCGCTCCTCGGCGGGCGCCTCGTCGGCATGGACGCTGGCGACGGCCGCGAGCCGGACCTCAGCGGTGACGACGACGGCGCTGAGCCCCCGCTCCGGGTCCAGCTCCACGGTGCTGTCGTCGACGTCGGCGGCGAGCACCACCCGCCGCGGCACGCCCGGGTCGGCGGCCAGCAGCTCGAGCGAGTCGTAGGCGGCGTCGGCGCCGGCGGAGAACTCCAGCTCCTCCTCGTCGCCCTCGGGCCAGGCCTCGCGCAGGGCGCGCGTGACGGCGCGCGCGGCGAGCGGCGCCGGCCCGAGGCGGCGCTCGGCCAGCAGCACGGCCAGCGTGGCGGCGGTGCCCGGCAGGTAGACGCGGGTCGTCACGGCGCCACGCGCCGGCGCAGGGCGGCTTCGGTGGTGTGCAGGGCGGTCTCCATCACAGCGGTGCGTCGGCGGGGGTCCATCAGGTTCGCACCCATGGCGGCAAGGTCCTCCGGCCCGGGGGTCACGAGCACCACGCGAGTGCCCGAGGCGGCCAGCAGCCGCACCTCGGCGAGCACCCGCCGGGTGGTGCGGCGGCGCCAGCGCCGCTCCAGCCGCGCAGCCCTCTCGACCGGGCGGTCCGGACGGGTCGCGGCGAGGGGGGCCAGCACGTACGCCTCGTCGAGACCACGCCCGGCCAGCAGGTCCGCGCTGGTCACCGACGACACGCCGCCGTCGACGAACGTCTCGCCGCCGACGCGCTGCGGCGAGTACCAGATCGGCGCGGCGCACGAGGCCGCCACGGCCTCGGAGAGCGAGCAGGCCGGGTCGGTGCCGTCGAGCGCGACGCGGCGCCCGGTGCGGAAGTCGGTGGCGACGACCTGCACGCCGGGGCGCGGCGCCCAGCGGCCGACACCCACGGCGTCGTCGACGGCGCGGCGCAGCTCGCCGAGGTCGCCGCGGCCGCGGGGCATCGCGGCCCACAGCGTCGTCAGCCACGGCACGCTGCCCGGCTGGCGCAGGGCAGCGGCGAGCAGCACCGGCGAGGCGGGCGGCGGCGCGGGACGGGTGGGGAGCCAGCCACCCGTCCCGGTCTCGTGGTCCCACGTGATGCCCGCGCCCTCGGCGCCCAGCCCGGGCGGGAGCGGGAGGCCGCGCTGGTGGTCGCGCAGGTGCTCCGGAGTGAGCCCGGCGGCCAACATGGCGGTCAGCACCGAGCCCGCCGACGTGCCGAGCAGCACCTCCGCCTCGGCGGGGCGAACGCCGCACACCTGCTCCAGCGCGCAGAGCGCGCCGGTCATCCACGCCGCACCCAGCACGCCGCCGGCACCGAGCACGAGGGCACGCCGCGGCTCGGTCATCGCGGGGTCCTCTCGCTCGGTCGGGAGCGCACATGCTGTCACGCCGGGTGACGGGCGGTCGGCGTCCGTGGCCTAGCCTGGGCGGTGTGAGAGAGGTACGCGTCGGCCGCCCCCTGCGCGCCGCCTGCCTCGGCGCGGTGCTGGCCCTCGGGGCCGCGGCCTGCTCCGGCAGCGGCGACAAGCCGCTCGCCGACGAGCCGACGGTCGGCACCAGCGCGACCGCTGCTGCGGCGCCGACCGAGGCGCCGGTCCCCTCGCCCGAGGACTCCGCGCCGGCGTCCGCGGTGCCCGCCCCCTCGCCGTCGACCTCGCCCACCGCGTCGGCAGTCGCCTCGCCGACCGCCACGCCGACGCCGTCGCCCACCCGCGGCCCCAGCGCCAGCCCGACCCCGTCGCCCAGCACGTCCCCCCGCGGGGCCGGCGGCGACACCAGCCCCGGCGGCAGCGCTGAGCGCGAGGTCGACGTGCGCATCACCGGCGGCCGAGTCTCGCCCCCGCCGAGCCACGTCGACGTCGCGAAGGGCACCTACGTGACCCTGCGCGTCACCAGCGACGTCGCCGACGAGCTGCACGTGCACGGCTACGACCGCGAGGTGCCGCTCCAGGCGAAGGTGCCGGCGGTGCTCTCGTTCGTCGCAGACACGTCGGGCTCGTTCGACGTCGAGACCCACGAGTCGGGGCTGACGCTGTTCCAGCTGCGGGTGCGATGAGCCGCACGGCATGACGGCGGCTGCGCCCGCGGTCGTGGCGCACGGCCTCTCCGGCCGCCAGGACCTGCCGCTGCCCCTGCACGACGTCGTCATCGGCGCCGCCGTGGCGCTGGTCGTGTCGTTCGTCGCGCTCGGCGCCCTGTGGTCGACGCCCCGGCTGCGCGCCGCGTCCGGCGTCGAGCTGCCGCGGTCCCTCGACCGCGCCCTGGCCGCCCCGGCGACGGCCTGGACCGTGCGGGTGCTCGGCCTGGTCGTCTGCGGGTGGTTCCTCGCCTCCGCCGTCGGCGGCAGCGACGTCGACACCAACCCCTACCCGGGCGCGGTGTTCGTGCTGCTGTGGGTCGGCGTCGTCCCGCTCTCGGTGCTGCTCGGACCGGTCTGGCGGGCGGTCAGCCCGCTGCGTACGCTGCACGCCCTCCTCTCGCGGCTGCTCGCCACGCCCGTCGACGAGGGGCTCGCGGCCCTGCCGCGCTGGGTCGGCCGGTGGCCGGCCGCGGCGGCGCTGTTCGGGTTCGTCTGGCTCGAGCTCGTGAAGCCGGACGCCTCGAGCCTGCCGACCCTGCGGGTGGCGACGGCGCTCTACGCCGGCGTGCTGCTCGTCGGAGCGGCGGTGTTCGGCAACGCGTGGTTCGCGGCGGCCGACCCGTTCGAGGCGTGGTCAGGGGCGTTCGGCCGGCTGGCCCCGGTGGCCCGGCGCCCCGACGGTCGGCTGGTGCTGCGCAACCCGCTCGCAGGCATGACGACCCTGCCGGTCGGGCCGGGGACGGTCGGCGTCGTGGCGGTGATGCTGGGGTCGACGGCGTGGGACGCGTGGGCCGGCTCGACCCGGTGGATCGCCTACGCCCAGACCTCCGACCACCGCACCCTGGTCGGCACGGCCGGCCTGCTCGGGACGGTGGTCGCCGTCGGCGGCGCGTTCTGGCTCGCGACGTGGGCGTCCGGGGGTGCGCTGGCGACCGGTGGACCGGCCCGGCGGGAGCTGCCCGGGCGGTTCGCGCACACGCTGGTGCCGATCGCGCTCGGCTACGTCGTCGCGCACTACTTCTCGTTCCTCGTCTACCAGGGCCAGCGCACGCTGATCCTGGCCACCGACCCGCTGCAGCGCGGCTCCGACCTGCTCGGCCTGCGCGACCGAGCGGTCGACACGAGCCTGCTCCGGCCGGGCTCCGTCGCAGGGCTCCAGGTGGTGGCGGTGGTGGCCGGGCACGTCGTGGGCGTCGTGCTGGCGCACGACCGGGCCGTCGCGGTGCTCGACCGCCGGCGCGCGGTCGTCGGCCAGCTGCCCCTCCTCCTGGTGATGGTCGCCTACACCGTCGGCGGGCTCCTGCTGCTCTTCCACGGCTGAGCCGGGCGACGACCCGCCGTCAGAACGGTGCGAAACCCTCGCGCAGGGCGCACCGAGGCCCTAGCGTCTGCTCCGTGCGCGCAGGCGAGGCTGCTCCCCCGGCGGTCGGCGTGCGCCTGCAGGTCTTCGGCGGGCTGTCCGGGTGGTCCGACCGCGGCGAGCTCGACCTGGGCGGCCGGCGCCAGCGCGGCGTCCTCGCCCTGCTCCTGCTGGCGCGCGGGTCGGCCCTGTCGCCGGAGCGCCTCGCCGACCTGCTGTGGGGCGAGGCTCCGCCGCCCGGCGCGCAGGGCGCGCTGCAGTCGTACGTCTCGCACCTGCGCCGCGCCTTCGAGCCCGACCGCGACGCACGGGCCCGCGCGGCGGTCCTCGTGCGCGAGCGGGCGGGCTACGCCTGCCGCCTGCCCGACGAGGCCGTCGACGCCTGGCGCTTCGAGCAGCTCGTCCGCGCCGGCACCCTCGCCGCCTCGCCCGCCGAAGCGGTGCCGCTGCTGGAGGGCGCGCTGGCGCTCTACCGCGGCGACGCGTACTCGGAGTGGTCGGGCTCCCGGTGGGCCGACGCCGAGTGCGCCCGGCTGCGCGAGCTGCGCGACGTCGGGCGCGAGCGGCTCCTGGGCGCGCGGCTCGACACCGCCGACCCCGCGGTGCTCGTCCCCGAGCTCGAGGCGCTGACCGCGGAGGAGCCGCTGCGCGAGGAGCGCTGGCGGCTGCTCGCCCTCGCGCTCTACCGGGCGCAGCGCCAGTCCGACGCGCTGGGGGCGCTGCGCCGGGCCCGCCGGCTGCTCGCCGACGAGCTCGGCGTCGACCCGGGCCCGGCGCTGCGCGAGCTGGAGGCCCGGATCCTCGCGCAGGACGCCGGGCTCGACGCTCCGGTCGACCCGGCGCCCCGCCCCGACGTGCCGGCCGCCCGGCAGGCGGCTGCGTCGGCGGGCCGCGCGCGTCCCGCCCAGCTCGCCGCTCCGGAGCCCGGCGACCTGGCCGACCGCGACGCCGAGCTGGCGGCGCTGCGGGCGGTGGTGGCCGATGCGCTGGCGGGTGCGGGAGGCGCCGTGGTCGTCGAGGGGCCCGCCGGCATCGGCAAGAGCCGGCTGCTGGTCGAGGCGCGCCGGATGGCCCTCGCGCACGACGCCCTCGTGCTGAGTGCGCGGGGCAGCGCCCTCGAGCGGGAGTACGGCTTCGGCGTGGTCCGCCAGCTCGTCGAGCCGCTGCTCCTCGACCCGCCGGCGAGGGCCCGGCTGCTCGCGGGCGCCGCAGCGCCCGCGGCTGCGGTCTTCGACGACACCGGGGCCGGCGAGCCGCGGGCCGACGGGTCGTTCGCGGCGCTGCACGGGCTCTACTGGCTGGTGGTCACGATGGCTGCGGAGCGGCCGCTCGTGCTCGCGGTCGACGACCTGCACTGGTGCGACGCCGCGTCGCTGCGGTTCCTCGCCTACCTGGCGCGCCGCCTCGAGGGCCTGCCCGTGCTGCTCGTCACCACCCTGCGCACCGGCGAGACCGGCGGCGACCCGACGCTGGTCGACGAGCTCACCCACGACCCGGTCACGCTGACGCTGTCCCCCGGACCGCTCGGCCCGGAGGCCGTCGGGCGCCTGGTCGCCGACCGGCTCGGCGGCGCGCCCTCGCCCGCCTTCGTCGCCGCGTGCCACCGCACCACGGGCGGCAACCCGCTGCTGCTGCGCCAGCTCGTGCGCGCGCTCGAGCAGGACGGCGTCACGCCCGACACCGCCCACGCCGACACCGTGGTCGCGATCGGCTCGCGCGCGGTCTCGAGCATCGTCGTGATGCGGCTCGGGCGGCTGCCCGCGCACGTCGGCGACACCGCACGGGCCGTGGCCGTCCTCGGCGAGGGCGCGTCGCTGCCCGCGGTGGCGTCCCTCGCGCGCCTCGACGAGCAGACGGCGGCCGACGCCGTGGCCGACCTCTCGCGCACGGAGATACTGCGGCCCGAGCCGCCGCTCGGCTTCGTCCACCCGCTCGTGCGCGACGCGGTCTACCGCAGCATCGCGCCCGGCCACCGGGTGCTCGCCCACGAGCGGGCCGCCCGCGTGCTCGACGAGCGCGGCGAGCCGGCCGAGCGGGTGGCGGCGCACCTGCTCCAGGTGCCGGCGCGCGCCGACGCGTGGGTCGTGCGCACCCTGCGGCGCGCCGCCGCGATCGCGACCGACAGGGGCGCGGCGGAGGGGGCCGCCGCGTACCTCGCCCGTGCCCTCGCCGAGCCGCCGGAGTCCGAGGACCTGCGCGCCACCCTGCTGCTCGAGCTCGGCCAGCTCGAGACGCTGGCCGACGCGGGGGCGGCGGTCGGCCACCTCGAGCAGGCCTACGCGCTGGCCGCCGACCCCGGCACCCGGGCCCGCGCGGCGCAGGTGCTGGCCCACACCCTGGTCTTCGGCGGCGAGCGCGGCTCCGCCAGTGCCTTCGCCCGCCGGGCCGCCGCCGACCTGCCGCCCGACCTCGGGCCGGCGTCCGTCGACGCGCAGCAGGCGCTGGTCGCGCTCGACCGGGTCGGCGCCCACATGCACGGGCTCCCGGTCGGCCCCTGGCCCGCGAGCCCCGCGATCGAGGGCGACGGGGCCGGCGCCCGGATGCTCTCGGTCGCCCGCGCCTGGGAGCTGATGATCGCCGGCGCCGACCGCGACGAGGTCGTGGCCCTGTGCCGCGCGGCCCTCCGCGACGGCGTCCTGCAGCGCACCGACCCGGGGCTGTTCTGGGTCGTCGCCGCCTTCCTGCTCGAGATGGCCGACGAGGACCTCGGCGAGTTCTGGGACGACATGCTCCGCAGCGCCCACCAGCGCGGCTCGCTCTTCTCCGCCATGGCCACCCACATGTGGCGCGGGCACTCGCTGTGGCACCGGGGCGACCTGCCCGAGGCCGAGCAGTCGCTGCGCACGGCCATCGAGCAGATCGAGCGCTGGGGCGGACCGCCGATCGGCACGTCCTACGGCGAGGGGTTCGTCGTCGCGGTGCTGCTCGACCGCGGACGCACCGCCGAGGCCCGCGCGTTCTTCGACTCGCGCGACGACCACCCGCGCATGGGCGACGGTGAGCGGCTGCACGTGGAGGCCGAGGTGGCCCTGCTGCTCGCCGAGGACCGGCCGGCGGAGGCGCTGGCCCGGCTCGAGCGCGCCGGCATCGTGCTGACCGAGGTCCGCAACCCGGTCTGGTCGCCGTGGCGCTCGCTGCGGGCGCGGGCGCTGACGTCCCTGGGGCGGGGACCCGAGGCGGAGCAGCTGCTGGCGGAGGAGCTGGCCGCCGGGCGCGAGTGGGGCTCGACCCGCGCGGTCGGGCGCAGCCTGCGCCTGCTCGGCGGGCTGCGCGGGGCCGCGGGCGTCGAGCAGCTGCGTGAGGCGGTCACCATGCTCGAGCCCAGCCCGTGGCGGCTGGAGCTGGCCCGGGCCCGCTACGCCCTGGCACTGGTGAGCTCGGGCGCCGAGTCGGTCGAGCTGCTCACCGGCGCGCTGCAGCTGGCCACCGCCTGCGGCGCCGACGGGCTCGCGGCACAGGCTGCGTCGGCGCTCGCCGCGGCGGGAGCCGGCGCTCCGGTGCAGGTGGCGGGCAGCGTACGGCTCACCACCACCCAGCGCCGGGTCGCGACGATGGCGGCGGCAGGTGCCGACCCGCTGCAGATCGCGGCCTCGCTCTTCCTCACCCCGCACTCGGTCGAGACGGCGCTCGGGGACGTGCGCGCGGCACTCGGCGTCGCGAGCGACGCCGAGCTGCGCCTCGCGCTGGCGACCTAGCGGCTCAGCCCAGCCGGACCTCGGCGCCGCCGGTGCTCCGCGACCGGGCAGCGGATGTGAGCACCGCGCCGACCGCGAGCCCGAAGCCGAGGTCGAGCTCGGAGGGCACGCCGCCGACGGCAGCGAGCAGCGCGTCGACCGCGTGCGCGTGGCACTCGGCCGCGTCGAAGCGCACGGCCGGCGCGGTCTCGCGCCCCGCACTGCCGTAGAACCGCAGCTCCTGGCCGACCGCCTCCGGCGGCGCGGTCAGCGTCACGGTCGCGGTGGAGCTCGCGCCGCCGGCGTGCCGCAGCGCCAGGTGGGTGGTGTCGCCGGGGCCGGCGTACGCGGCCACGCTGCTGACAGGACCCAGCACCGGCAGGAGCAGGGAGAGCACGTGCGGGCCGATGTCCCACAGCGCGCCCTGCTCGCGGCGCCACGGCGACTGCGCCGCCAGCTCGGGCGGCAGGCTCGCGACCCACTCGGCGTGCGCGCCCGTCCAGCCTCCTGTCGCTGACAGTCGGGCGATCCACCGCTCGGTCTCGGGGACGAAGCGGCGTGTGAAGAAGACCACCGTGGAGACGCCTGCTCGGGCGACCGCTGCTGCGAGAGCGGTGCCCAGCTCGGCGCGGATCGCCACCGGCTTGTCGAGCAGCAGGTGGCAGCCGCGCTCGGCCGCGCGGACCGCCAGTTCCGCCTGCACGTCCGGCGGCACGGCGAACGAGACAGCGTCGACCGCGTCGAACAGCGCATCGGCATCGGCGTATGCCGGGGCTCCCAGCTCCTCGGCCAGCGCTGCGGCACGGCCGGGGTCGCGGCCCCACACCCCGGCGAGCTCCGCACCGAGGTGCGCGGCCAGCGAGGCGCCGTGGGTGCGACGGGCCCACTGGCCGGTGCCCACGAGGCCGAAGCGCAGCGTCATGCCGGCGAACCTACCGAGGGCGGCCTCACGCTGCTCCGGCGCGTCGACGGGGTCGGCCGGCCCGGCCGCGGCGACCGGTGGGAGCGGCCACTCCGGCCAGCTCGGCGGCGAGCGCGCGCAGCGGAGGCCGCACCGGTGAGCCCGCCGCAGCCTCGGCGAGCGTGCGCCCCTGGAGCAGGGCGGCGTCGACGCCGTCGCGGTCGTCGGCGACGAACACCGCGTCGGTGACGCCCGCGTAGCGCTCGAGGGCGTCGGCGAGCTGGCGCTCAGGACGCGCGCCGACCGGACCACGGCGTACGCGGTTGACGACCACCCGCAGGTCGGTGCCCGGGACGACCTCGCGGAGCTCGCCGAGCGCGCGGACGAAGCGCTGCACGCCGACCGCGTCGGCCGCGCAGACGGCGACGACCGTGTCGGCCTGCTCGATCGCCGTCAGCGTCGCGCCGTTGCGCCGGGGCGCCGCCACGTCGAAGGAGATCTCCTCGTCGGTCTCGAGGCAGAAGCCGGTGTCCACGACCGTGAGCGCGGCGAGCGACCGGGACAGGGCGAACACCTCCTCGAGCGCGCTCGGCCGCAGCTCGGGCCAGCGCTGCGCCCGCGGGATGCCGGTGAGCACCCGCAGCCGGGTCTCGACCTCGGGCGCCACCCGCGCCAGTGACGGCAGGTCGAGCCCGCCGGACCCGGCGAGCCGAGCCGCGGCCGCGAGCCCGGGCGCCTCGTCGAGCAGCCCGAGCAGCTGCGACACCACGCCGCCGTAGGGGTCGGCGTCGACGAGCAGGCTCTCCGCGCCCAGGCGCGCCGCCTCGCTCGCGAGCGTCACCGCGACCGTCGACCGGCCGGGCGCGCCCACGGGTCCCCACACCGCGACGACCCGTCCGGGCTCCTGCGCCGGCCCGTCACCCCGGCCGCCGGCTGGTGCGGTGTCGTCCGGGTCGTGCGGTCCGCCGAGGTGGTAGTCGCCCAGCTGGCCGTCTCGGCGCGGCTCGGCAGGACCGCGCGGATCCTCCTGCTGTGCGAGCACGGCCGACTGGACCAGCGCCGCGACCTGCTCACTGGGTGCCTCGGCAGGCAGCACGTGGCGGACGCCGAGGGCGAGCAGCGTGCGCTCGGCCTCCGGGTCGTCGGCAGGCCACAGGCCGACGACGGCGACGCCCGACGCGGCCAGCTGGCCCAGCGCCTCGCGGTCGAGCCGACGCAGCCCCGCGGACACGATCACGGCGTCGCCGATGCCCGCGGCGGCCACCGCCAGCAGGTCGGGCAGGTCGACGCAGCGGCGGACGACGCGTACGCCGCCAGCTCCCCGCTCCAGGCGGGCGACCAGCTCGCCCTCCCAGCTCTGCCCCGGCAGCGCGGTCAGGACCTCGATCACGAAGCACCGCCCGCCGGGACCTCCACCAGCTGCACGGACCCGGTGGGCACGGCAGCCAGGAAGCCGCCCACCTCGCCCTCGGGCACGTCGAGCGTGACGCTGACCGTGCCCGAGGAGGAGAACCGCCCACCGTCGTCGCCCACCCGCCGCACCGGCACCGAGCGCAGCACCGGCGCCAGGCCGTCGCTGCCCGCGGTCGAGGCCTGGTCCGAGCTCCGCTGCGCGTCGTCGGGCACGACGTAGACGTCCACCACGGAGCCCTCGCGCAGACCGCTCGCCGACGAGGGCTCGGCGTCGACGCTCACTGCCCGGACCGTACGCGGCTGCGCCTTCCCAACGCCCGCGGCCGCGAGCAGCTCCCCGGCGGCCAGCGGCCGGGTGGCGACCAGGCCGGCGGGGTCGACCGAAGCGGCGAGGTAGCCGGGCTCGCGGCCGTCGAGCTGCACGTGCGCGACGACGAGCGCAGAGCGGTCGAGCGGTGCACCGACGGCGAGGCCGCGCCCCGCGGCCCACACCGCCACGGTGTCGTCCGCGGCGGCCACGACCCGGCTGCCGGCGACCACGGAGACCAGCACCAGCAGCAGACCTGCGGCGAAGCGCGGGTCGAGCCAGCGGGGCCGGGCGAGCCTGGCGGCGGTGGGGACGGGCAGGTCGGGCATGGGTGTCTCCTCGAGCGGACGCGCGGCCTCCTACCGACGGTGAGGCGCTCGCAGCATGGTGGAGCGCCATCCCCGCGGCCCGCCGCCGCTGTCCACCATCGGGTGACCGCCGGACGGGCGGGTGACACACCCTGTGGAGAACCGACGTGACACGGTGCGACGCCTGAGACACTGGTGAGGACATGGCAGCCCAACGACGCTTCCTCCAGCTCTCCGACGTGGCAGAGATCCTCAACATCTCCGCGTCGCAGACCTACGCGCTCGTGCGCAACGGCGACCTGCCCGCGATCAAGGTCGGCGGCCGCGGCCAGTGGCGCGTCGAGGCGACCGTCCTCGAGGACTACATCGCCCGGCTCTACTCCGAGACGCGCGCCTTCGTCAACGCGCACCCGTTCGGCGCCGACGAGGAGCAGCCGGACTAGCGAGCGCAGTGCTCGTCGCGCGCACGTCGCCGCACGTGCTGCTGCGCAACGACTTCTGCGCACGCGCGAGGGTCTCACCCTCGCGACACCGGCAGCACCTGCTCGAGAAAGCGCTGCACCACAGCGGTTCTCGTCCTTGCTGGTCCTGATCGGCATGCCTGTCACCGTAGCCGTGAGTCGCGCTTCGTCGACCGCACGCACGGACTGCTTGTGGAGAAGTCGTTGCCCCACAGGCCCTCCTGTGGACAAGCCGACCTCGTCAGTGCCGCCTCGTAGGTTCGTCGCATGATCGCAACGGCGGAGCAGGACGCGTGGGAATCGACGGCGGACGCCCTCGACTCCGTGCTGTCCGGCGACCCGGCGACCGTCGGCGTTCCGACCCCCGAAGGCCTGCTCGCGAGGCTCACCCGCGCCGCGCCGCGCGCGTGCGGGCCGAGCTGGACGCGGTCGAGGCCGCAGCTCTGGCTGAGGTCGACTCCCGCGAGGCCTACCGCCTCGACGCAGCACCGACGACGAAGGCGTGGCTGCGCCACCACCTCCGCCTCGACCAGGGCGAGGCCGGCACGCGCCTCGCACGCGCCGAGACGCTGGGCGCACTGCCCCGGACGGCCGACGCCCTGCGCACGGGGCAGATCAGCGCCCGGCACGTCGACGCGCTCACGCGGGGGCGACGGAAGCTCGGCGTCCCCACCATGGCCGCGGCTGAGGAGACGCTCCTCGGCCTGGCATGCACGAGCAGCCCTGAGCAGGTGCGCCTGGCGGTCGACCGGCTCGTGCAGGTGGTCGACCCGGACGAGACGGCCACCGAGCGCGCGGAGCGGCAGCGAGCGTCGCGCCACCTGCACGTCGCGCCCGGCTTCGACGGCACCTGGACGGTGACCGGGCTGCTCGACCCGGCCGACGGCGCTCTGGTCAAGGCCGCCGTGGACGCGCACTCGCGACGCCGCCCCCTGCCGGACGGCAGCCCGGACGAGCGCACGCGCGGTCAGCGGATGGCCGATGCGCTGGTCGAGTTCGCCGCCGCGGCTCTCGCCGCCGGTGACGCGCCGACAGTCGGAGGCACCACTGCGCACGTGACGCTGGTGCTCGACCTCGAGACGCTGCGGGCCGAGGCTGCCGGCGCATCTTCAGCAGGAGCAGGAGCAGGAGCAGGCGCTGCCGGCGCGGCGGCCCGGGGGCTGGTGGCCGGTGGGCTGGCGTCGGTGCTGGGACGCTCGTTCGGCCAGGCGGCCCTCGAGCGGCTGACCTGCAGCTGCGACGTGACACCTGTGCTCATCGACGACCTCGGCGTGCCACTGGCGGTCGGTCGGGACTCCCGCCTCGCCGGCCCGGCCCACGTCAAGGGTCTCTGGGTCCGCGACGGCGGATGCATCACGCCCGGGTGCGAGGGACGCACCGTGCAGGCGCACCACGTCGTCCATTGGGGGCACGGCGGACCCACCGAGCTGCCCAACCTGTGCCTGCTGTGCGAACGCTGCCACCACCTCGTGCACGACGACGGCTGGGTGATCGAGCCCGACCCCAGGCGCCCCGGCCTCTTCCAGATCCGGTCGCCGCGGGGTGGACCACCCGTGCCCGCCAAGCATGCGGTGGACCGCAACCCCGGCGCGACCACGCCGTTGCTCTTCGACGACCCGACCTGACCCGGCCGGGACGCGGCCGAGCCCGCCCACGCCCACTCGGCGTGCCGGTGCTGCGCGGAGCCTGACGCACGCGTCTGGCTCGGTCGCGCAGCCAGCGGTCAGCGCTCGGGGCGCACCCGCGCCAGCGCCGCGAAGGGCAGCACGACGACGGCCCGTACCTCGCCGGCCCGACGCGGTGAACCGGCGTCGTGCACTGCCAGCTCCACCCAGTCGGCGCCGACGCGGTCGAACGTGCCTGTCTGCGTGCTGCCGTCGGTGAGCTCGACGCGCACGGGAGCCCGGTCGCGCACGAGCCCGCGGAGGCACGAGCCCAGCCCGATGCGACCGGCCAGGGCACCCGGCGGGAGCGGGCTCGCCGCACGAGAGGGCAGACCCGTCACCGAGACGACCGCCGCGGTGGCGACCAGCACCTCGCGACCCTCGTCGAGGAGCAGCAGCCAGCCCGGGCCGGCATCCTCGAGGACGCCACCCGCCGGGCCCACGCCCTGCAGGCGCAGCACCACCCGGCTCCCTACCGCAGCACGCAGACGGTCGGCCAGGGGCACGGACGCGAGCTCGCGGCGCGTCCGGTCGGCCACCTCCGCCGCCTGCTCCAGCCGTTCGGACTCCTCGAGCTGCGCCTCCAAGTCGTCGAACAAGCCCGCCCATCGGCCGCGCGGAGCGTCCGGCGCCGATGACATGCGCGCGAGGGTACGCGGTCGGACCGGTCCTCCGGGGCCGTCGTCCCCACCCTTCCGTGCACTAGGCAACGGCAAGACTGCGTGGTCGAATGCAAACGCAAGCAAACGCACGTAACGGAGGCCAAGATGAAGCGAGAGAGCACGTGCCGGTGGCTCACCGCGCCGGTCGCTGCTGCAGCCTGCGGGGCACCGGTTGCGCTCGGCCTGGTGCTCGGAGCTGTTCTCCGCGCCGCGGTCGCGGACGCCGCCACGACGACTGCAGACCTCGACGACCTCGTCTCCGCGGGCGCGGCGGCCGCAGGGCTCGCCTGCCTCACGTGGCTCGCGGCTGCAACCGCCTGCTCGCTGCTCGCCACCCTCCCTGGCCGTCTGGGCCGCGCAGCGGACTCCGTCGCCGCCCGCATCGCGCCGCAGCTGCTGCGCCGGGCGGCGAGCGCGCTCACCGGCGCGGCGGTCCTCGTCGGCCCAGCGGCGCCCGCGTTCGCCGCCCCAGACTCGGCACCGAGCCGGGGCGCCACGGTGAGCGCCACCGTCGCAGCGCCGCTGGACGGACGGGCGGCAGACGGAGCGACGGCGTACGCAGCCGCCCTGTCCCTGCCCGACCGCCCAGCCGCCGCCCCGCCGCACGCCGATGTCCGGGCCGAGCCCGTCCGTCAGCCGCGTACCGGGCTCGCTACAGCCCCACGCCGGCCGGTGCACGCAGCGGGTGCCGACGCGGCCACCGGAGTGGTGGTGCTGCGCGGCGACACCCTGTGGTCGATCAGCGCCCGCCACCTCGGCGCCCACGCCACGGCCGCCCAGATCGCCGCCGAGTGGCCGCGCTGGTGGCACGCGAACCGCGACGTCGTGGGCGCCGACCCCTCCGTGCTCCTGCCCGGCCAGGTCCTCAGGGCGCCCTGAGGCACCGCGCACTCCCCACGACGTCCCCACCACGCTCGACGACTCCAGGAGCTCCCATGCCGACCGCCACGCTCCCCGCTCCCCGCCGCGCCGCGGCACCGCTCGTGCTCGTCCCCGCACCACGCGCCGAGGCGCCGTTCGACCCGGTTCTCCCGGTCGTCCCGGAGCCGCGGCGCGGATCGCACGACGCGGTCCAGGACCCCCTGCCGCTGACCTTCACGCTGCCGAGCGGACTGCCCGCGGCACCGGTGGTGGAGCGGCTGCGCGTCGTCGACGACGAGGACGGCTGGGGGCCGCGCACCACTCCTCGCGCCGACCTTCCCGACCCCGGCCCCTGGGCCCAGCGGCTGGCGCAGGCCGTGCTCGAGGCGCAGGCCGGCCACCGGCCGGCCGGTCAGCTGGTGCGCTGGCTGCGCGAGGACCTCGCCGCCGAGCTGCGTCGCCGCAGCGCGCTCGCTGCGCGCAGCACGGGCACGCCGACCACCCCGGGCGTGCCTGGGGTGGCAGCGGGCTCCGGCCGGGCACCCGTGCGCGTGCGCTCCGTCCACGTCAGCGAGCCGGCCGACGGCGTGGCGGAGGTCAGCGCGGTCGCGACCCGGGCCGGCCGGGCGCTGGCGGTCGCCATGCGGCTCGAAGGGCTCAACGGCCGCTGGCTGTGCACGTCCTTCGACGTGCTCGAGCCCGGCAGCGCCTACGCCGCCGGGCTCGAGGACCAGCTGCCCGCCGCCTCGGCGGGCTGAGGGACGGGTGCTAGACCTCGCTGTCCTCGCGGGTCGCGGCGGACCCGCCGTGGCACCGCTTGAACTTCTTGCCCGACCCGCACGGGCAGGGCGCGTTGCGGGGCACGTCGCCGTGCTCGAGGGAGTCGAGGTCGACCGGTTCGGCGGAGTCGGTGTGCACGACGCCGCCGCGGCCGCTCTCGCCGTCGACGCTGGGAGCGGTGTACTCGAGGCGCGCGGGCCGGTTGGGCTGGTCGAGGCCCTTGGCGTGCACCTCGACGTGCTCGTGGCCGGCGTGGTCGTGGCCCGCGTGCTCCTCGCCCTCGGCCTCGGCCGTCTCCGGCGTCTCCTCGATCTGCACCTCGAGGTTGAACAGGAAGCCGACCGACTCCTCCTTGATGCCCTCCATCATCGCGGTGAAGAGCTGGAAGCCCTCGCGCTGGTACTCGACCAGCGGGTCGCGCTGGGCCATCGCGCGCAGGCCGATGCCCTCCTGCAGGTAGTCCATCTCGTAGAGGTGCTCGCGCCACTTGCGGTCGAGGACCGAGAGGACGACGCGACGCTCGAGCTCGCGCATGACCTCCTCGCCGAGAGCCTGCTCGCGCGCGTCGTAGGCGTCCTGCGCGTCCTGGCGCAGCCGCTCGACCAGGAACTCCTGGGTGAGGCCCGCGCGGTCGCCGCCCGACTCCTCCTCGAGCTCCTCGACGGTGACGCCGACGGGGTAGAGCGTCTTGAGCGCGGTCCAGAGCTGGTCGAAGTCCCACTCCTCGGCGAAGCCCTCGGTGGTCGCGCCGGTGACGTAGGCGCTGATCGTGTCGTCGACCATGTGGCGGATCTGCTCGTGGAGGTCCTCGCCCTCGAGCACCCGGCGCCGCTCGGCGTAGATGACCTCGCGCTGGCGGTTGAGCACGTCGTCGTACTTGAGGACGTTCTTGCGGATCTCGAAGTTCTGCGCCTCGCGCTGGCTCTGCGCCGAGCGGATCGCGTTGGTGACCATCTTGGACTCGATGGGCACATCGTCCGGGATGTTGAAGCGGGTCAGGAACGACTCGACGATCGCGGCGTTGAACAGCCGCATCAGGTCGTCCTCGAGCGAGAGGTAGAACCGTGACTCGCCGGGGTCGCCCTGGCGCCCGGAGCGACCGCGCAGCTGGTTGTCGATGCGGCGCGACTCGTGGCGCTCGGTGCCGAGCACGTAGAGACCGCCGAGATCGGTGACCTCGTCGTGCTCGTCGGCGACGGCCTGCTTGGCCTTCGCCACGGCGTCGGCCCAGGCCGCCTCGTAGTCCTCGGGCGTGTCGACCGGGTCGAGCCCTCGCCGGCGCAGCTCGACGTCGGCGAGGAACTCGGAGTTGCCGCCGAGCATGATGTCGGTGCCTCGGCCGGCCATGTTGGTGGCGACGGTGACGGCGCCCTTGCGCCCGGCGAGCGCGACGATCGAGGCCTCGCGCTCGTGGTGCTTGGCGTTGAGGACCTCGTGCGGGATGCCGCGACGGCGCAGCTTGCCCGAGAGGTACTCCGACTTCTCGACGCTCACGGTGCCGACGAGGACCGGCTGGCCCTTCTCATGCCGCTCGGCGATGTCCTCGACGACCGCGTCGAACTTGGCGTCCTCGGACTTGTAGATGAGGTCGGCCTGGTCGCGGCGCTGGGCGGGCCGGTTCGTGGGGATCGGCACGACGCCCAGCTTGTAGATCTGCTGGAACTCCGAGGCCTCGGTCATGGCCGTGCCGGTCATGCCGGAGAGCTTGGTGTAGAGGCGGAAGAAGTTCTGCAGCGTGACGGTGGCGAGCGTCTGGTTCTCGTCCTTGATCGGCACGCCCTCCTTGGCCTCGATGGCCTGGTGCATGCCCTCGTTGTAGCGGCGGCCGGCGAGGATGCGCCCGGTGTGCTCGTCGACGATGAGGACCTCGCCGTCCATGACGACGTAGTCCTTGTCGCGCTTGTAGAGCTCCTGCGCCTTGATGGCGTTGTTGAGGTAGCCGACGAGCGGGGTGTTGGCCGACTCGTAGAGGTTGTCGATGCCGAGCCAGTCCTCGACCTTGGCGACGCCGGACTCGAGCACGCCGACGGTGCGCTTCTTCTCGTCGACCTCGTAGTCGCCGTCGAGCCCTGTCTCGGAGTCGCCGCGGGTCATCCGGCGCACCAGCGTCGCGAACTCGGAGTACCACTTGGTCGCCTGATCGGCCGGACCGCTGATGATCAGCGGCGTGCGGGCCTCGTCGATGAGGATCGAGTCGACCTCGTCGACGATGGCGAAGTTGTGGCCGCGCTGCACGAGCTCGTCGCGCGACCAGGCCATGTTGTCGCGCAGGTAGTCGAAGCCGAACTCGTTGTTGGTGCCGTAGGTGATGTCGCAGTCGTAGGCCACCCGGCGCTCGGCCGGGGTCATCGACGACAGGATCGTCCCGACGCTCAGGCCGAGGAAGCGGTGCACGCGGCCCATCCACTCAGCGTCGCGCTCGGCGAGGTAGTCGTTGACCGTGACGACGTGCACGCCCTTGCCGGAGAGGGCGTTGAGGTAGGCAGGCAGCGTCGAGACGAGGGTCTTGCCCTCACCGGTGCGCATCTCGGCGATGTTGCCGAGGTGCAGCGCCGCGCCGCCCATGAGCTGGACGTCGTAGTGGCGCTGGCCGAGCGTGCGCTTGGCCGCCTCGCGCACGGCGGCGAACGCCTCGGGGAGGATGTCGTCGAGCGTCTCGCCCTCGGCCAGCCGGGAGCGGAACTCCTCGGTCTGCTCGCGCAGCTCCGCGTCGGTCATCGCGACGAAGTCGTCCTCGATCGCGTTGACCTGGGCCGCGATGCTGTGGAGCTTGCGCAACACCTTGCCCTCGCCGGCGCGAAGGATCTTGTCGATGATCGCGGGCACCCGATCGACTCCTACCAGTTCTCGTCAGGACGAGCGGCGCCGCCATGACGCCGTGGACGTTCATGCTATGCCGCTGCGACGCGCCCCGGGTGCCTGCCGTGGGGCCGGCCCCCCTGGAGCACTACGCTGGCAGCGCAGTCACGTGGAGCGACGAGAGGTTCTGGACATGGCGCAGGCGAGCACCCGCGGTCGGCCGATCTCCTGGCTCTGGGTCCTGCTGATGGTCGTCCTGTTCATCGTGGGCGGCGTCGGGCTCGCGGCCGGCTCCTGGGTCGTCTTCTGGATCGGGTTTGCCGGCTTCGTGCTCGCCGGGCTCGCCTCGCTGTTCACCGGCATCCTGAGCGACGTCCACTAGCCGGGCCGCCGCAGCGACGGCCGCTGGCAGCCGACGGGGGCCGCTGACGACCGCTGACAGGAGCACTGCCAGCGACGCGTACGCCTCCTGACAGCGCCGCCGGGCACCGTCGTCGGCATGACGACGGACTACGCCACCCCACCACCTCCTGCCCCCTCCCCCGCGGCTCCCGGCGCCCGCAGCGCCGACGCGGCCGTGCGTGCCGAGGACCTGGTCAAGACCTACGGCTCGACCCGGGCGCTCGACGGCCTCGACCTCTCGGTGCCCCGCGGCACGGTGCTCGGGGTCCTCGGCCCCAACGGCGCCGGCAAGACCACCGCCGTGCGCATCCTCGCGACGCTGCTGCGCCCCGACGCGGGCACCGCGGTGGTCGCCGGCCACGACGTCGCCCGGGACCCCGACGCGGTCCGGCGCTCCATCGGGCTGACCGGCCAGTACGCCTCGGTCGACGAGGACCTCACCGGGCGCGAGAACCTCGTGCTGATCGGGCGGCTGCTCGAGCTCAGCCGCCGCGACGCCCGCAGCCGCGCTGCGGGGCTGCTCGAGGAGTTCGGGCTGGCCGAGGCGGGCGACCGGCCGGCCAAGACCTACTCCGGCGGGATGCGCCGCCGGCTGGACCTGGCAGCGAGCCTCGTCGGCCGCCCCGAGGTGATCTTCCTCGACGAGCCGACGACCGGGCTCGACCCCGCCAAGCGCGACGACGTCTGGGCGGTCGTGCGCACGCTGGTCGCGGAGGGCACCACCGTGCTGCTCACGACCCAGTACCTCGAGGAGGCCGAGGCCCTCGCCGACTCCATCACCGTGATCGACAAGGGCGCGGTCGTCGCCGAGGGCACGCCGGCCCAGCTCAAGGGCGTCGTGGGCGTCTCGTCGGTGCACGTGCGCCCGCGCGACCCGAGCGCCCTGCCTGCGGTGATGCGCCTGCTCGAGGCGGTCACCGGCCGGCGGCCGGAATCTCCCGGTCGCGGCGTCGCCAGCGCCCCCGCCGACGAGCAGGTGCTCAGGCGCGTGCTCGCCGAGCTCGACCGGGAGGGGATCGCGGTGACCGAGGTCGCGCTCGCGCTGCCCAGCCTCGACGAGGTGTTCTTCGCGCTCACGAGCGGGTCGCACGCCACCTCGACGAGCGAGGCGGCGCAGTCGTGAGCACCGCCCTCGCCCTCCCGGCGACCGCCCGGCACAGCGTCACGCTCGCCGGCCGCGCCGTGCGCAAGATCGCCCGCACCCCGGAGCAGCTGATCGACGTGACGCTGCAACCGGTGATCTTCGTGCTGCTCTTCGTCTACGTCTTCGGCGGAGCGATCACCGGCTCCCGCCACGACTACCTCGAGTACGTGCTGCCCGCGATCCTCGTCCAGACCGTCGTCTTCTCCTCGGTGGCGATCGGCGTGAACCTCAACGCCGACGTCGAGAAGGGCGTCTTCGACCGGTTCCGCAGCCTGCCGATCCCGCGCTCGGCGCCGCTCATCGGCGCGGTGCTCGGCGACGTCGTGAGGTACGTCGTGTCGTGCACGGTGCTCACCGCCGTCGGCTTCGCGCTCGGCTTCCGGCTCGGCACCAACCCCGTGGAGGGCCTGCTCGCTCTGGTGGTCGCGGTGCTCTTCGCGCTCTCGCTGTGCTGGGTCTCGGTCTTCCTCGGGCTGGTGCTGCGCACGGCGGGCTCGGTGCAGGGCGTGATGTTCCTGGTGATGTTCCCGCTGACCTTCGGCAGCAACGCGTTCGTGCAGGCCGACACGCTGCCCGGCTGGCTGCAGAGCTGGACCCGGGTCAACCCGGTGACGCACCTGGTCGACGCGGTCCGCGGGCTCACGACTGGCGGTGCGGTCGCCGAGCCGCTGCTCGTCTCGGCGGCGTGGGCGGTCGGCCTGGTGGTGGTCTTCCTGCCGCTCGCCACGCGGGCCTACCGCCGCAAGGCCTGAGCGCCGCCGCTTCGTACGAGCTCGAGGGCGCTGGCGCGGTCGAGCGCCGCGCCCTCGGCGTAGGCCGCCTCCACCGCGTCGGCGCCGAGGAGCCCGGTCGCCGCCTCGCGCACGCGGATGGCGCGCAGGGACCCGAGGTCGCCCGTCCCTCGGACGGCCGCTCCTGCGCCGAGCACGCGCATCGCGTCGCGGGGGGCGCCGCGGTCGAGCACGATCGAGGCGCGCAGGACGGCGAGGTCGGCCAGGACCGGCATGTCCCGGGCCGCCTCCCCCGTCTCCAGCGCCTCGGCCATCAGCCTGTCCGCCGCCTCCCCGTCGCCGCGCGCAGCGGCGACGAGCGCCTCCGCCCCGCTCATCAGCGCCCGCAGCTGGGCGGGGCCGCCGGGCGCTCCGTGGACGTAGCGCCCCCGCGTCCCGCGGAGCCGGCGCTCGGCGCCGGCCACGTCGCCGTCCAGGAGGTCGAGCTCGACCAGCATGTGCGTCGCGACCAGAGCGGACGGCCCGTCCAGGTCGCTGGCTCCCCTCTCGAGCACCCCCTCGAGCCACCGGCGCGCCTGCTCGGCGTCGCCCTGCGCCGCCAGCAGCGTCGCCACCCGCACCCGCAGGAACGCCGCGTCGTCGTCGGCGTGCAGCTCGTCGAGCAGGTGCAGGCCGGCCTTGGACTGCTCGAGCGCCTCGCCGAGGCGCCCCTCGCGCGCCGCCTGCGACGCCAGCAGCGACATGGTCATCGCGCGGCCCCACGTGTCGCCCAGCCGCTCGAACTCCTCGTGCGCCAGCGCCAGCGCCCGGCGCTGGGTGGCCACGTCGCCGGAGTTCTCGGCCGAGAAGGACTGCATCAGGTGCAGCGCCGCCCGCTCCCAGTCGCCGAGGTCGCGCTCCAGCGCCTCGGTGGTCGCCCGCAGCACGCCGGCGTTGTCGTCCTCGACCATGGCCAGCATCGCTTCGGTCAGCGTCAGCAGCGGACTGCGCTCCGGCTCCGGGACGCGGGCCGCGAGCTGGCGGACCTCCTCCACCCAGCCCTCGCGCGGCGTGTCGCCCTGCGTCGCTGCGCTCGAGGAGACGGCCCAGAGGCCCAGTGCCACCGCCCGCGCGCCGGGCGGGGACTCGCCCGGGACGCCGAGCGCCCGTGCCAGCTCACGGGTGGCCTCGGTGTGGGCTCCGAGCAGGGTCCACATCCACGCCATCGCCGCGGCGAGGCGCACCGCCGAGCCGGCGTCGCCGGCCTCCTCGGCGTGCCGGAGCGCCAGCAGCAGCTCGTCGCGCTCGCCGCGCAGCCGGGCGAGCGCGTCGCGCTGTGCCGACGTGCGCAGCCGGGGCTCCTCGGCCTCCGCGAACGCCAGGTGGTGCGCCAGGTGCGCGGCTCGCGCGTCGGCGAGCTCGCCGGACTCGGCGAGGCGGCCCGCGGCGTACTCGCGCACCGTCTCGAGGACGCCGTAGCGGCCGTCGGCGCCCGGCACCAGCAGCGACTGCTCGGCCAGCTCGGCGAGCAGGTCCGGCACGTCGGCCGCGTCGACGTCCTCACCGGCGCAGACGTGCGCGGCCGCCTCCAGCGACACCGGCGCGGCGAAGACCGACAGGCGGGCGAGCACCCGGCGCGCCGGCGGCTCGAGCAGGTCCCAGCTCCAGTCGATGACGCCGCGCAGCGTGCGGTGGCGCTCGGCGACGGTCGGGTCGCCGGCGCGCAGCAGCCGGAACCGGTCGTCCAGGCGCTGGGCGAGCTGCTCCAGCGACATGCCGCGCAGGCGAGCGGCGGCGAGCTCGATCGCCAGCGGCATCGCGTCGAGCCGCTGGCACACGCGCGACGCGAGCTCGGGGTCCAGCTCGATCCCCGGGCGCACGGCGCGGGCGCGCTCGACCAGCAGCTCGACGGCGGCAGCCGGCTCGAGCGGCGCGAGCGGCACGACGACCTCGCCGGTCAGCCCGAGCGGCTCGCGGCTGGTCGCCAGCACCCGCAGCCCCGGGCAGTGCGCGAGCAGCTCGGCGACCAGCTGCGCGGCGCCCGCCGTCAGGTGCTCGCAGTTGTCGACGATGAGCACGGACTCGGCGCCGTCGAGGTGCTCGACCAGCCGCGCCACCGGGTCGCCGGCCTCGGTCGACGGCCCCGCCCGTTCGATCAGCGCGGTCTCGCGGAGGCCCAGCGCGGCGATCACCGCGCCGAGCACGTCGCCACCGGGGGCGACCGACGCGAGCTCGACCATGCGTACGCGGCTGCCGGGGTGCCGCGCGGCTGCCTCGACGCTGAGCCGGGTCTTGCCCATCCCGCCCGGACCGAGCACGGTGACGAGCCGGGAGCCGGCGACGGCGGCGGCGACGTCGCGCAGCGCGTCCTCGCGTCCGACGAAGCTGGTGAGGTAGGTACGCAGGTGCCGGCGCGGGCTCGCCGGCACCGCGGGCGGCGCGACCGCGGCGACCTCGCCGCGCAGGACCGCGAGGTGCGCGGCCGCGAGCCGGGGCGAGGGGTCGACGCCGAGCTCGTCCGCGAGCCGGCGGCGTATCTCCTCGTAGGTCGCGAGCGCCTCCGACTGGCGCCCACCGGCAGCGAGCGCCTCGACCAGCAACGCCTGCGCGCTCTCGCGCAGCGGCCGCTCCGCGCACAGCGCCTGGAGGGCGGGGAGGACCTCGCCGGCCTGGCCGAGCCGGAGCGCGTGCGCGGCGTCCGCCTCGACCGCCCGCGCCCGCAGGTCCTCGAGACGTCGCACCGCCTCGTCGACGAACGGCGCGTCGAGCCCGGCGAGCGGCGGGCCGGACCACAGCGCGAGCGCCTCGGCGTAGGTGCGCCGGGCGTCGGCGTCGTCGCTCGTCGCGCCCGCGCGCTGCACGAGCCGCTCGAAGCGCACCGCGTCCACCTCGTCGGGGGCGGCGGCCAGCGCGTAGCCGGCGGGGTGCGAGGTGACGGCGCCGGCCCCGAGCGTGCGGCGCAGCCGCGACACCAGGGTCTGCAGCGCGTTGGCCGAGTCGCCGGGCGGCTCCTCGCCCCACAGCGCGTCGACCAGCGCCTCGCGGGCGACCACCCGACCGGGGTCGAGGGCGAGCCGGGCGAGCAGCGCGCGCACGCGCGGGCCGGGGACCTCGGGACGGACCGGGCCGAGGACGGCGTAGGCGGTCACGCCGCGCGCACCAGCCCGCGCAGCGCGCCGGCGAGGTCGCCCCGCGGCTCGACCTCCACGCGGTCGAGACCCAGCCAGCCCGCCATGGTCGCGAGCTCGGCCGCCAGCTCCTCGGCCGTCTCCGGCGGCGCTGACGGCTCGGAGTGGGCGGACTGCACGCGCAGCACGCCGACGGCGCGGTCGGCCTTCAGGTCGACGCGTGCCACCAGCCGGTCGCCCAGCAGGAACGGCAGCACGTAGTAGCCGTGCACCCGCTGCGCCGCAGGCACGTAGATCTCGATGCGGTAGCGGAAGCCGAACAGCTCCTCGGTGCGCGTGCGCTCCCACACCAGCGGGTCGAACGGCGCGAGCAGGGCGCGGGCCTCGACCCGGCGCGGCACCCGGGCGTCGCGGTGGAGGTACGCGGTGCGGCGTACGCCCTCGACCTCGGTCGGCAGCAGGGTGCCGGCCTCGACGAGGTTGGCCACGGCGGTGCGCGCGTCGGCCGGGGTGAGCCGGAAGTAGTCGCGCAGGTCGCGCTCGGTCGCCACGCCGCACGCCCGGGCGGCGATCTCGACGAGCTCGGTGACGGCCTCCTCGTCGCTGGGCGGCGGCGCCAGCGCCTCGACCGGCAGCACCTCCTCGGGCACCGCGTAGCGCCGCTCGAACTGCGCGGTGCGCCCCGCGGAGGTGATCTGGCCGGCGAAGAACAGGTGCTCGAGCGCCTGCTTGGTCGACGACCAGTTCCAGCCCCAGTGGTCCTTCGTGCGCGGGACGTCGGCGGCGAGCGCCCGCTCGAGCGCGGCGGCGGTCAGCGGGCCGCGGTCGCGCACCTCCTGCAGCACCGCGGCGACCAGCTCGGGCTGCTCCTCGGCGACCCGGCGCATGCCGCCCCACGCGTCGGTGCCCCAGCGCGCCATGCGCCAGGCGAGCAGCGGCCGCGTGGCGGCGGGGACCAGGCTCGCCTCGTGGGCCCAGTACTCGACGAGCCGGCGCGGGGCGTGGGAGGCCAGCCGGTCGAGCGCGGCCCGGTCGTAGGGGCCGAGCCGGGAGAACAGCGGCAGGTAGTGGGCGCGCGAGACGACGTTGACGCTGTCGATCTGGACGACGCCGAGCCGGCGCACGGTCGCGAGCAGCTGGCGGGCGCCGGGCGCCTCGGGGCGGGGCGCCGCGAAGCCCTGGGCGGCCAGCGCCACCCGGCGAGCCTGGGCGAGCGAGAGTCCCACCCGGGCGCTCAGGTGATCTCGAGCAGCTTCTCGCGCACCGCGTAGACGACCGCCTCCATGCGCGAGTGCAGCTGCAGCTTCTCGAGGATGTTGCGGACGTGGTTCTTGACGGTGTTCTCGCTGATGAACAGCTCCTGGCCGATGTCGCGGTTGTTCATGCCGCGGGCCACGAGCCGCAGGACCTGCAGCTCGCGCTCGGTGAGCCGTGGGGCCGGCACCTGGTCGCGCTCGCCGTTGCGCTTGTACATCGCCGAGAACTCGGTGATCAGCTTGGACGCCATGGCCGGGCTGATGAGGGTGTTGCCGTCGCGCACCGCGCGGACCGCGTCGGCCACCTCGTCGATCGGCACGTCCTTGAGCAGGTAGCCCTTGGCGCCGGCCTTGAGCGCCTCGAACAGGTCGGCCTCCTCGTCCGAGATCGTCAGCATGATGATCTCGGTGGTGGGCACCGCGTCGCGGATCGCGAGGCACGCCTCGATGCCGCTGCGGCGGGGCATGCGCACGTCCATGAGCACGACGTCGGGCGCGAGCTCGGCGGCCAGCTGGACCGCTTGCGCGCCGTCGCCGGCCTCGCCGACGACCTCGATGCCCTCCTCCTGGCCGAGGACCATCTCGAGGCCACGGCGGAACAGGGCGTGGTCGTCGACCACCAGCACCCGGATGGGGTCCCCGGCCGGCGCCGGAGACCCCTCGCCGTGCTCGCGCGAAGCATTCGTCACGCCTGCCGCCCTTCGGGTCCGCTCGGCGCCATGATGCCACGCGCGGCGCTCAGCCCCCCTGGTGCAGCCCGGCCGCGAGCGCCGCGTCCTCGCCCTGGCCGCCCGCCGAGACGGTGGCCGAGTCGAGGTCGAGCCCGATGACCCCGTAGTCCCAGCCCTTGCGCCGGTAGACGACGCTCGGGCGCTTGGTCGCCGCGTCGACGAACAGGTAGAAGTCGTGGCCGACGAGCTCCATCTCGTACATCGCCTGGTCGAGCGTCATCGGCGAGGCCTGGTGCACCTTCTCGCGGATGACCACGGGGCTCTCGCCCTGGTCCGGGCCGGTGTCGGGCTCCTCGTCGTCGAGCGGCTGCGCCGACAGGGCCGAGGCGGCCTCCGCAGCGGCCGAGGCCGCCGCGAGCGAGACAGGCGTCTTGCCGCCGTGGTGGACCCGGCGCCGGTCGGCTGCCTTGCGCAGCCGCGCCTCCAGCTTGCCGATCGCGATGTCGAGCGCTGCCGTCCGGTCGTCGGCGCAGGCCTCGGCGCGGATCACCGGACCCTTGCTCTGCACCGTGATCTCCACCCGCTCGCACTCACCCGCGAGTCGTGGGTTGTGCTCCTCGGAGACCTCCACGTCGATCCGGATGACCCGGGTGTTGAAGCGCTCGACGCGGGCGAGCTTCTCGACGGCGGTGGTGCGGAACCGCTCGGTGACCTCGGTGTGACGGCCCTTGACGACGACATCCACGGATGCGGCCTCCTCGTGCTCGACGTGCCGGCCCTCGTCCCGGACGGACAGGGCCGGGGAACTACGGCCTACCCAATGTGAACGGTCATGCACTCACGGAAGTGGCCGTTCTCGCCGGGCAGCCTCGACCGTGCCGGCGGGCGGTGCCCCGACGGGGTCGTGGCCGGGCGGGGCGGCACTCGCCCGACCGACCTGGTCTTCGACCCCACATCCGCCTGCTGAGGCGTTCGCAGCCCATCGGCCACTACTGGCCTTCTCCCGGGTCGGGGGACGTCTGGACCCCCGGCGGGGCAGGACTTACTCCTAAGCCGCACCGTGATCGAGCGACGAGGAGTCGCCTTACGTGGACCGTTTCGCCTGCGGCTGGCATCGGCTTGCCCGGACCTGTCCCGCGTCGGAGCCGGAGCCCCGGCACGGGGATCGGCCCGGACGCAACCACGGGCTCGGGCGAGTGCCATGACGGAACGTTAGTCGTCCGGCCCACCGCCTGGATAGGCGCAGCGGCGCGGCGTCGCGGCGACCACCGCGCAGGCCACCGGGGTGCCGCCCGCGGCCCGGACCGCGCGCGCCGCCTCGGCCAGGCTCGCACCGGTCGTCGCGACGTCGTCGACGACCACCACCGAGCGGCCCGCCAGCAGCGGCGCCAGGGTGCGCGGCACGGCGTACGCGCCGGCGAGGTTCGCCGCGCGCTCCCGCGCGTCGAGGCCGGCCGAGTCGCGGACCCTGCGGCGCAGCCGGAGCACGTGCGCGAGCTCGCCGACGGGGCAGGGGTCGCGCTCCGGGGCGAGGAGGTCCCCGCTCCGGCTGCTGCGCAGCGCCGCCCGCGCGAGCACGGCGCCGGTGTCGCGGCCCCGCCGACGCACGGAGGCCGGCGCCGACGGGACCACGACCACGACGGCGGGCCGCCCCGGCGGGGACGCGGCTGCCGCCGCCAGCAGGGAGCGGGCGAGCGCGTGACCCAGCGGCGCGGCCAGCGAGCGGCGGCCGTCCTCCTTGTAGGCCGCGAGGAGCGGGCGCAGCGGCCCGGCGTAGGGAGCGACGGCCCACACCGGCGGCAGGCCGGGCGGTGCCGGCGTCGGGTCGGCCCGGACCGCGGAGCCGGCGAGGGCGCCGGCGCAGGAGGGGCACAGCGCCGGGCAGTCGCGCGCGCCGCACCCGGCGCAGCCGTCGGGCAGCACCAGGCCGAGCAGCTCGCGCAGGCCGCGGCGCACCGGCGCGAGCGAGCCCCGGGCGGGTCCGGGCAGCGTGGCGGTGGCAGTGGCGGGACTGGCGGGACTGGCGGGACTGGCGGGACTGGCGGGATCGGCGGTACTGGCGGTCGTGGGCATCCGGCGAGCGTGCCGCGGGAGGCGCCACTGCGCACCCCACCGCTGCGGGGGCTGTGGACGCGGCGGAGCCGCGGCTGTGGACGGGCGGCGAGCTGTCCACAGACCGCTGTGCCGGCGCGCCGCCGTCCACAGCGGCGAGGTGCACGTCAGGGCGCCGGCCCGCCGTGCCGGAGAATGGCACCCATGTGTGCAGCGTGCGGCGTCTCCTCCCACCTCTCCGCGGGCGAGCTCGACCCCCCGTCGGCTCCCTCGCCGCAGCGCGCTCCCGAGCCCTCGTCCGACCCGGCCGCCGCCACGGCGGCGCAGGCCGTCGCAGCCGGTGGGGCCGTCGCGGCCGGTGGGGCCGCGGACGCCGACGGCGCGGGAGTGCCGGCGAAGTTCGCGGCGCTGCGCAACAAGGAGTGCCGCACCTACCTCGTGGGCGGGATGCTCTCGATGATGGCCGACAACATCGAGCACGTCCTGACCTACTGGGTCCTCTGGCAGGAGTTCCACTCCCCGGCGCTGGCCGGCTTCGCGGTCATCAGCCACTGGGTGCCGTTCCTGGTGTTCTCCGTCTACTTCGGCGGGCTCGCCGACCGCTACGACTGCCGCCGCGTCATCCAGGTGGCGCAGGGCATGTTCATGGCGGTGTCGGCCGCCTGGGGCGTGCTGTTCGTGACCGGCACCCTGACGGTGCCCGCCGCCTGCCTGCTGCTCGTCGTCCACGGCATGGCGGGCTCGCTGTGGAGCCCCGCCGAGCAGCTGATGCTGCACGACTTCGTGGGCAACGCGGCCCTGCCCAGCGCGGTGCGCCTGAACGCGACCGCGCGCAGCCTCGGCATCCTGTGCGGTCCGGTCGTCGGCGCGGGCCTGCTGCTCGGGCTGGGCTCGACCGCCGGCATCTTCGTCAACGTCGCGATCTACCTGCCGCTGACGCTGTTCCTCTTCCGCACCAAGGTCACCGGCCACTCGCGCGACGAGGCCGTCGCGCGCACCCGCGTGACGTTCGTGCAGGCCCTGCGCGTCCTGCCCGAGGTCAGCCGCAACCCCACGATCCTGGCGATGATCCTGCTGGGCGGGCTCGGCTCGTTCTTCATCGGCGCGTCGCTGCAGTCGGCCATGCCGATCTTCGCCCACGACGACGGCGCCGGGTCGGCGGGCACCGCCTACAGCGTGCTGCTGTTCGCCAACGGCGCCGGCGGCGTGGTGGGCGGGCTGCTGCTCGAGGTGACCGGCCGGCTGCGGCCGACCGTGCGGACCGCGGTCGTCTCGACCTTCGTCTACGGCGGGTCGATGCTCGCCTTCGCCGTCACCCGCAACTACCCGTTCGCGGTGCTGATGCTCCTCGTGGGCGGCGTCGCCAACCTGGCGAGCATGTCGATCGGCCAGACCCTGGTCCAGCTGCTCGCCCCGGCGGGCAAGCGCGGGCAGGTCGTCGGCGTCTACGGCATGTCGGCCAGCGGTCTTCGCGCCGGCAGCGGCTTCACCGTCGGGCTGCTCGGCAGCGCGATCGGCGTCCACTGGTCGCTCGGGCTCTCGTCGGCGGCCCTCGTGGTCTGCACCGCGCTGGTGATGGCCTGGACCGTGCGGGCGGCGGCCCGCACCCGCGAGCCAGCGGAGGCCGCCGCTCAGCCCGCGTAGGACGGGTCGTGCAGCTTCGAGCCGAGCCGGCGACCGGCGGAGCCCTGCAGCAGCGTTCCTTTCGCGTCCTGGTAGACGACCGGCAGCTTGGTCTGGCTCGTCGAGGGCACGGCAACCTGTACCGCGGTGGCCAGCACCAGAGGGCCCGGCTGCTTCACCAGCTGGCCGACCGGCACCTGCAGCAGCGTCGAGCCGGTCGTCGCGCTCACCAGCACGCTGAGCACCGCCGGGTCGGCCCAGTCGAGGTCGAGCACGCTGCCGCTCAGCGCCGAGGTCGCGAACGGCGACGTGTCGCCGAGCCGCAGTGCGGCGCCACCCTCCACGGGCTGCTGCGGCTCGACCGCCGCGACCACCAGCTGGCTCGAGCTCGCCTTCCCGCGCTGCTGCTGCAGGACCAGCGCCACCCGGGCGCCGTCGGGCGAGGGCTCTGCGTTCACCACGGACCATCCCGCGGGAAGCGAGGGCAGCGGGACCGGGCGGGCGGCGGCCTCGCCGCGCGCGTAGGCGTAGAGCGTCCCCGTCGTGCGGTCGAGCGTCCAGGTCGTGCCGGAGGCGTCGATCGACGGGGCGCTCAGCACGGCGCGCCGCCCGGTCAGCACGACCTGCGGCGTGCCGGTGTCGTCGGTGACGAGCAGCCGCCGCCCGTCGGACGACAGCGCCGCGTAGCGGTCGCCGCCACCGGTGCGCGAGCGCGTGGGGTGCCTGACCGCCTCTCCGGCCAGCGCGGCCACCGGCGTGGGCGCGGAGTCGGGCTGCTGCGGCACGTCGACCTCGACGGCCCGGTCGGCCTCGTCGACGGCGAGCAGCGTGCGCAGCGGCGCGCTGGTGCCGCCGTCGAACGACGCGGGCGAGTCGGTGATGTCGGTGACGCCGGGGCCGAGCAGCACCTTGTCGATGCCGAGCGAGTCCTGCGTCAGCGTCCGGACGTAGGCGGCCTGCATGGCGCGGCGGCGCACCTCGGACAGGACCCCGTCGCCGCTCGGGACGACCGAGACGGCGCCGGTGCCGGCCGGCCGGATCTCGACGCGCACGCCCGGCGGGACGGCCGGCAGCACTGCACGGCGCAGCGCCGGACCCGGCTCGCCGGCCAGCCGGTCGGTGAGCACGGTCGCGAGGTCGCCGACCCCCCGGGGCAGCAGCACGGGCTCGGGCACCAGAGCGGTGAGCGAGCGGTTGGGCCACCACAGGTCGAGCGGCGCCATCGAGTGCGACACCCCCAGCCGGTCGAGCAGCACCCCCGAACCCAGCCCCACCGGGACGCCGCCGCCCTCGCTGACGAGCCCGTCGATCGACCAGGTGGGCGAGGCACCGGTCCCGCTGCTGACCAGGTGGAAGGTGAGGGTGGCGGGCTGCGGGTCCTCGACGGTGCGGTAGTGGCCGTCGGGAGAGACGACCGCGACGACCTTGCCGGTGAAGACCTGGTCCTCGGCGGCGGGGTCGCCCTCGACCGCGGTCAGCGTGTCGAACACGAGCTCGCCCGCGCCGGGCGTCCACCGGCCGTCCGCAGCCGGGGTCAGGAACTCGCGCGCCGTGGCGAAGCCCTCGTCGAAGCCGCCGGAGGCGGCCAGGAACCGGGTGACGACCGCGCGGGGGCTCAGCCCCGGCTCGCGCCCGGGCGCGCGCATGTGGACGAACGCGTCCGCGGCGCTCTGCGGGTCGGTGGCGACGGTGCGTACACCGCTGTGCGGGACGCCGGCGCACGCCGTCAGCAGCACCAGGACCGCGGCGCCGAGCGCGACGCGCCTCACGTCGCCCGTCCGTGGCGCTGGTAGGCCATGCCGATGCTGACGATCGGGTCGGTGCGCGACGGCCCGAGCTCGAGCGGCGAGCCCTGCAGCTGGGCTCCGGCCGTGCGGGGCAGCGTGAGCCGGAAGTGGGCGCCGCGGCCCAGCTCGCCGTAGGCCTGCAGCCAGCCGCCGTGCAGGTGGGCGTCCTCGAGCGCGATCGAGAGCCCGAGCCCGCTGCCGCCGGTGTGCCGGGCGCGCGAGGGGTCGGCGCGCCAGAAGCGGTCGAACACGCGGGCCGCGTCCTCGGGCGAGAGTCCGACCCCGTGGTCGCGCACGCCCACCGCGACGGCTCGGTCGTTGGCCGCCAGCGTGACGGTGATCGGGCGGCCCTCCCCGTGCTCGATGGCGTTGACGACCAGGTTGCGGACGATGCGCTCGATGCGCCGGGTGTCGCACTCGCAGAGCACCACGGCGTACGGCGTCTGGAGCGTCAGCTCGCTGCCGCGGCGCTCGGCGAGCGGCTCGGCGGCCTCGAGCACCCGGCGCACGAGCGGCTCCAGGTCGATCTGCTCGAGGTCGAGCTGCGCGGCGCCCGCGTCGAACCGGCTGATCTCCAGCAGGTCGGCCAGCAGCGACTCGAAGCGGTCGAGCTGGGTCTGCAGCAGCTCGCTGGCGCGCGCCACGTCGGCGGGGAAGTCGTCGGTGTAGCCGTGGAGCACGTCGGCGGCCATGCGCACGGTGGTGAGCGGCGTGCGCAGCTCGTGGGAGACGTCGGAGACGAAGCGCCGCTGCACGCGGGAGAGGTCCTCGAGCGCACGGATCTGGCGCTGCAGGTTGGTGGCCATCCGGTTGAAGGAGGCGGCCAGCCGGGCCAGGTCGTCCTCGCCGCGGATGTGCATGCGCTCCTCGAGCTTGCCCGCCGCCAGCCGCTCGGCGATGCGGGCGGCCAGGCGCACGGGGGTGACGACCGTGCGCGCCACGACGTAGGCGATCAGGCCGATCATGAGGATCAGCGCGCCGCCGGCGAGGGCGAAGGTGTTGCGCACCAGGTCGAGGGTCGCGCGCTCCGGGGCCAGCGAGAAGACGTAGTAGAGCTCGTAGTCCTGCTGCAGGATCGGCACCTGGGCGCCGACGACCAGCGCAGGCACGCGGGCGTCGGTGTCCACGGCCCGAGCGGTGACGTAGGCGTAGCCCGCCACCCCCGCACGCACGCTGGCGCGCAGGCTCTCGGGCACGATGCTCGGCGGGTTGCGCCCGGACGAGCCGCTGAAGAGGACGGCGTCGTCACTGGTGCTCGACGGCGCCAGCAGCATCACCTCACGCCGTCCGGTCTCGCCGCCGGCGGCAGCGAGGTTGCCGAGCTGGGTGTTGACGGCGTTGTAGACGTCGGCCGAGGTGGGCGGGTCGGCGGCGTTCCAGGTCACCGTGGCCAGCTGCGCCCCCGACAGCGCCTCGGCGACCGCGCTCTGCACCCGCGCCGAGAGGATGCCGTCGCGCACGCGGACGTAGATGAACGACCCGATCAGCCCGACGACGAGCAGCGAGAGCAGCACGGTCGTGGTGACGACGCGCAGGCGGAGCGAGCGGCGCCAGGCGGCGGTGACGCGGCGTACGGGGTGGCGGGGCAGCGGCGCGCGCGGCAGGACCGGCGTGCGCGAGCGGGGCTGCGGCGGCTCCGGCGGCTGGACGGGTCGCGGCCGGCGCCCGGAGCGCAGGGCCGAGGGCAGGTGCACGGGACTAGGCCGGACCGGCCTTGTAGCCGACCCCGCGCACGGTGACGACCACCTCGGGGTGCTCCGGGTCGCGCTCGATCTTGGCGCGCAGGCGCTGCACGTGGACGTTGACCAGCCGGGTGTCGGCGGCGTGGCGGTAGCCCCACACCTGCTCGAGCAGCACCTCGCGGCTGAACACCTGCCACGGCTTGCGCGCCAGCGCCGCCAGCAGGTCGAACTCGAGGGGGGTCAGGTTGATGATCTCGCCGTTGCGGCGCACGCTGTGGCCGGCGAGGTCGATCGACAGGTCGCCGATCTGCAGCGCCTCGGCCGCCGGCTCGTCGGTGCGGCGCAGGCGGGCGCGGACCCGGGCCACGAGCTCCTTGGGCTTGAACGGCTTGACCACGTAGTCGTCGGCGCCGGCCTCGAGCCCGACGACGACGTCGACGGTGTCTCCGCGGGCGGTGAGCATCACGACCGGCACGACCGACTCGCCGCGGATCTGCCGGCAGACGTCGATGCCGTCGCGCCCCGGGAGCATGAGGTCGAGCAGCACCAGGTCGGGCCGGCTCTCGCGGAAGATCTCCAGAGCGGAGTCGCCGTCGGCGCAGAACACGGGTTCGAGACCCTCTGCACGCAGCACGATGCCGAGCATCTCTGCCAGTGCGGGGTCGTCGTCGACGACGAGCACGCGTCCCTTCACCCCTCCATCGTGCACCCCCGCTGCGCGGAAGGGGTGGCAGGATCGCTCGCAGCGCAGCGGGCGTCGACCCGCCGGCGCACGACGGTGACCAGGACGACGCACGGGGTGACCCGCTGCGACCACGAGCGGACGGAGTGCAGATGAGCGACGACGAGACCCGGTGGGCCTCGCCCGGTGCCGCTCCGCCGCCTCCGCCCGGCCAGTACGGCCAGCAGGGCCCGCCCCCCGGCCAGTACGGCCAGCAGGGCCCGCCCCCCGGCCAGCCCGGCCAGCAGGGCCCGCCGCCCGGCCAGTACGGCCCGCCGCCGGGTCAGTACGCGGGACCGCCGCCCGGCTGGGGCCCCTCGCCCTACGGCCCGGCGCCCTACGGCTCGGCCCCGGTGCCCTACGCCGACGTCAAGCCCGGCGTCATCCCGCTGCGGCCGCTCAGCGTCATGGAGATCCTCGACGGCTCGGTGTCGACCGCCCGGCGCCACCCGCGCGTCACGCTCGGGCTCACGGCGGCCGTGGTGGCCGTCTCGACCCTGGTCAGCGTCGTGCTCGGCGTGCTGCTGCTCTCGGACAGCAGCTCGGTCCTCAACGAGACCGAGGTGACCGACGCGCAGTGGCGCCACCTCGCCGCCGACTTCATCCCGTGGGTCGCCGTGACCGCCGTGCTCACCGTCGCCGGGCAGGTGGTGCTCACCGGCGTGCTGACCGCGGTCATGGGGCGCGCGGTGCTCGGCCGACCCGTACGCCTCGCTGAGATCTGGTCCGAGGTGCGGCCTCGCCTGCTGACCCTGCTCGGCCTCACGCTGAGCGCCGTGGTGGTGCTCGTCGTGGCAGCGGGGCTCGTCGTCGGGCTCGCCGCGCTCGTCGCGGTGGCCACCGTGCCAGCAGCGGGCGTGCTGCTCGGGCTGCTGCTGGCGCTGGCGCTCGTCCCGGTGGCGATCTGGCTCGCCACCATGGTCGGCGTGGCCGGTCCGGCGGTCGTGCTCGAGCGCCAGGGCGTGCGCGGCGGCTTCCGCCGCTCGTTCCGGCTGGTGCGCGGGTCGTTCTGGCGGGTCCTCGGCGTGCTCGCGCTCGTGCAGGTCGTCACGCAGGTCGCCGGTGGCATCATCTCGGTGCCGTTCGTCGCCGGCTCGGCCGTCCTCGCCGCGGCCACCGACTCCACGAGCTTCTCGCTGCTGCCGCAGGTCCTGACCGGCATCGGGCAGGTGGCGTCGGGGGTCGTCACCTACCCGATCGCCGCGGGGGCGACGGCCCTGCTCTACGTCGACCTGCGCATGCGCCGCGAGGGCCTCGACCTCGAGCTCGCGCGGGCCGCCTCGGCTCCGCAGCGCTGAGCCCCGGCCCGTGGTCCCCGTCGAGCTCGGCCGCGAGGCAGCCCACCGGCTGGCCGCGGAGGAGCTCGCGCGCCAGGACTACCACCGCGACGACCCCGGGCTGGTCGAGCGGGCGCTCGACTGGGTGCTCGACCGCATCGGGCAGCTGTTCGGCACCGTCGACCGGGCGAGCGGCGGCCACGCGCTGCTCGCGCTGACCCTCCTCGTCCTGGTCGCCGCCCTGGGCGCGGTCGCGCTGCGTGCCCGCCTCGGTCCGGTGGCCCGCTCGGCCCGCGCGGCCGAGCCGCTGTTCGACGCCGAGGTCCTCGACGCCGCCGGGCACCGGCGGCGTGCCGACGAGCACGCCGCAGCAGCTCGCTTCGAGCTCGCCGTCCGCGAGCGGCTGCGCGCCGTCGTGCGCGGCCTCGAGGAGCGAGGCCTGCTCGACGTGCGTCCCGGCCGCACCGTCGACGAGGCCGCCCGCGAGGCCGGCGCCGCCCTCCCGTCGGCGCGCGAGGGGCTGGCGGCGGCGGCGGCCACGTTCGACGACGTCTGGTACGGCGGCCGACCGGCCCTCGCGCGCGACGACGAGCTGCTGCGCCGGGTCGACTACGAGGTGCGCAGCGCCCGCCCGCCGATCGCAGCGCCGCGGTGAGCCGGCTGCGGAGCCGGCGCGGCGCGCTCGTGCTGGTCGCTCTCGTCGCGCTCGCCGTGCTCGCGCTCGCGCTGACCGCCTCCGGCGACCGGAAGGGACGGCTCGACCCGCGTGCGGTCGACGGTGCCGGCAGCCGGGCGCTGGCCCGGGTCCTCTCGGGCCAGGGCGTGGACGTGCAGCTCGCCCGGACCACCGCGCGGGCCAGCTCCCTCGCCCGCTCGGGCGACACGCTGCTGGTCGTCGACGCCGACCTGCTCGCCGCCTCGCAGCTGCGCACGCTCGCCGGCCTCCGGTCCGACCTCGTGCTCGTCGCACCGGGCCAGGCGCCTCTCCAGGCGCTGGCGCCGTGGGCGGAGGCGGTGCGCGAGGGCGGGTCGGGACGGCGTACCCCGCAGTGCGACCTCCCCGCCGCCGTCCGCGCCGGCAGCGCGCGCGTGCCGGGGGTCTTCTACAGCTCCGGCGACGCCGGGGCGAGGCAGTGCTACCGCTCGGGCGACGCCGCCTCGGTCCTCGCCCGCACCGACGCCACCTCCGGCCGGACGGTCACCGTGCTGGGCTCGGAGCACCCGCTCACCAACGACGGGCTCGACGACGAGGGCGACGCCGCCCTCGTGCTCGGACTGCTGGGCGCCCGCCCGAGGCTGGTCTGGTACCTCCCCTCCCCCGACGACGTGCCCGCCGAGGCGCGTCGGTCCCTCTCGAGCCTGCTGCCGGACGGCGTACGGTTCGGCGCCCTCCAGGCGCTGCTCGCCGCGCTGGTCGTGGCGCTGTGGCGCGGGCGGCGGCTCGGCCCGGTCGTGACCGAGCCGCTGCCCGTCGTCGTGCCCGCGGCCGAGGCGGTCGAGGGCCGGGCCCGGCTCTACCGCCGCGGTCGCGCCCGCGGGCACGCCGCCGACGTGCTGCGCCGGGCGAGCGTCGACCGGCTGGCCGCCCTGCACCGCCTCCCGCGCGGCGCGCCGCCCGAGCAGGTGGTCAGCGCGGTCGCGGCGGCCACCGGGCGCTCCGGCGCCGATGTCGCCGCCCTCCTGTACGGTGCGGCGCCGGGGGACGACGCCGCCCTCGTCCGGCTGGCGGGCGCGCTCGACGCGCTCGAGGAGGAGGTGCGCCGCCCGTGAGCGAGCTCGACCCGCGCGCGGCGCTGCACGAGGTGCGGGCCGAGGTCGGCAAGGCCGTCGTGGGCCAGGACGGCGCGGTGACCGGGCTGGTCGTCGCCCTGCTGTGCTCCGGCCACGTGCTGCTCGAAGGCGTCCCCGGGGTGGCGAAGACGCTGCTCGTGCGCTCGCTGGCGGCTGCCCTGTCGCTGCAGTCGACGCGCGTGCAGTTCACGCCCGACCTCATGCCGGGCGACGTCACCGGCTCGCTGGTCTTCGACTCCCGCGAGTTCGTCTTCCGGCCAGGGCCGGTCTTCACCAACCTGCTGCTCGCCGACGAGATCAACCGGACGCCCGCCAAGACACAGGCGGCGCTGCTCGAGGCGATGGAGGAGCGGCAGGTCACGGTCGACGGCGTCTCGCGCCCGCTGCCCGAGCCCTTCGTGGTGGCGGCCACGCAGAACCCGGTGGAGTACGAAGGCACCTACCCGCTGCCCGAGGCCCAGCTCGACCGCTTCCTGCTCAAGCTGACCCTGGCGCTGCCCGCCCGCGACGAGGAGATCCTCGTGCTGCGCCGGCACGCCGACGGCTTCGACCCGCGCGACCTCGCCGGGGCCGGCGTGCGGCCGGTCATGGACGCCGCCGGGCTGGCCGCCGCGCGTGCCTCCGTGCGCCGCGTGTCGGTGGCGCCCGAGGTGCTGGCCTACGTCGTCGACGTCGTGCGGGCCACCCGCTCGTCCCCGTCGCTGCGGCTGGGCGTCTCGCCGCGCGGCGCGACCGCCCTGCTCGCCGCGGCGCGCGCCTGGGCGTGGCTCTCGGGCCGCGACTACCTCACGCCCGACGACGTCAAGGCCCTGGCGCGGCCGGCGCTGCGCCACCGGGTGAGCCTGCGCCCCGAGGCCGAGCTCGACGGCGTCAGCGCCGACATGGTGCTCGACGGCGTGCTGGCGACCGTCCCGGTCCCGCGCTGACCGGGACGCGTACGCCGTGGCGCTGACCGGACGCGCGGCCCTGCTGGCGGCCGCCTCGGTGCTGGTGGTGGCGCTCGCCGCGCCGTCGTGGTGGGGCGTGCTGGTCGTCTCGCTGCTCGTCGCGGCCCTCGTCTGCCTGGACGCCTGGCTGGCCGCCCGGGTCCGTGACGTGCGGGTCGAGCGCTCGGGCGACACCGCAGCGCGCCTCGGCGACACCGCCCGGGTCACGCTGGTCGTCGAGTCGCCCCGCCGGCTGCGCGGCAGCGTCCGCGACGCCTGGCCGCCCTCCGCGGGCGCCGTCACCCAGCGCCACGCCCTCGACCTGGCGCCGGGCGACCGGGCGCGCCTGACGACCGAGCTGCACCCGACCCGCCGTGGCGACCGCGCCGCCGCCGGCGTGACCGTCCGCAGCACCGGTCCGCTGGGCCTCGGCGCCCGCCAGCGCTCCCGGCAGGTGCCGTGGACGGTGCGCGTGCTGCCGCCGTTCACCTCCCGGCGCCACCTGCCCGGCAAGCTCGCCCGCCTGCGCGAGCTCGACGGGCGCAGCGCCCTGCTCCTGCGCGGCCAGGGCACCGAGTTCGACTCGCTGCGCGCCTACGTGCCCGGCGACGACGTGCGCTCGGTCGACTGGCGGGCGACCGCTCGCCGTCCGGAGGTCGTCGTACGCACCTGGCGCCCTGAGCGCGACCGGCGGGTGCTGCTCGTGCTCGACACCGGCCGCTCGTCGGCGGGGCGGGTGGGCGACGCCCCTCGGCTCGACGCGGCGATGGACGCCGCGCTGCTGCTCGCCGCGCTCGCGGCGCGGGCGGGCGACCACGTCTCGCTGCTCGCCTACGACCGCGCGGTGCGCGCACGCGTACGCGGCGCCGAGGGCCCCGCGCTGCTGCCCGCCTTGGTAGGGGCGATGGCTCCGCTCGAGCCGCGGCTGGTCGAGTCCGACCTCGCGGGCCTGGTCAGCACGGTGCTGACCACCGAGCCGCGCCGCAGCCTCGTGGTGCTGCTGACCGGTCTCGACGCCGCGGGCGTCGAGGAGGGGCTGCTCCCGCAGGTCGGCCGGCTGGTGCACCGCCACACGCTGGTCGTCGCCTCCGTGCGCGACCCGCGCGTCGCGGAGCTCGCCGCGGGCAGGGGCGACGCGGCCGCTGCCTACGCCGCCGCCTCTGCGGAGGCGGCGCTGGCCGAGCGCCGGCGGGTGGCCGACCTGCTCGGCCGGCACGGCGCGCTCGTGGTCGACGCGCTGCCGGCGGAGGTGGCGCCCGCGCTCGCCGACGCGTACCTCGGCGTGAAGGCGGCCGGGCGGCTGTGACCGGCCGCTAGCCCGCCCAGGGCAGCTCGGCCGCTCCCTCGTCCGCGAGCAGGTCGCCCGTCTCGCCGGCCCTCGCGCCGCGCGAGCCGAGGACCCCGACGTAGGCCAGGAAGCCGCCCAGCGCCAGCGCGCCGATGGCGAGCTTGACCGGCGACCACAGCCCGCTCGGGGTCACGAAGCCCTCGATCGTGCCGGCCACGGCGAAGACCGGCACCAGTCCCAGCGCCACCGCCGCCATGGCCCGGCCCTCGACGCCGAGCGCGGTCGCGCGGGTGCGGCGACCGGGCGCGACCCAGGCCCAGCCGAGCCGCAGCCCGGCCCCCGCGGCGACGAAGATGCTGGTCAGCTCGAGCATCCCGTGCGGGAGGATGTAGGAGAAGAACGTGCCGAGGCCGCCTTCACGCGCGAGCAGCCCGCCGCTCACGCCGACGTTGAGCGCGTTCTGGAGCAGCACCCACAGCGGGAAGAGCAGCGAGATGCCGGTGAGCAGGCACTGGGCCGCCACCCACGCGTTGTTGGTCCACACCGAGAAGGCGAAGGCGCCGTGCGGGTGCTCGGAGTAGTAGTCGACGAACTCGCGGCGGAACTGCCGGACCCCCTCGGGCGGCGTGATCGTCGCGGCCACGGTGGGGTCGGCCGCCACCCAGGCGCCCGCGGCCACGGCCACCGCCGCCGACGCGCCCGCGGCTCCGGCCACCCACCAGCGCGCCCGCCACACCGCGGTCGGGAAGACGACGGCGAAGAAGCGGGCGAGGTCGCGCCAGGCCGGAGTGTGCGCGCCGGTGACTGCCGACCGGGCGCGGGCGACCAGCGAGGAGAGCCGGCCGACCAGCGCAGGGTCGGGCGAGGCGGACTGGACCACCGAGAGCGAGGTCGCCGCGCGCTGGTAGAGCCGCACCAGCTCGTCGGACTCGGGCCCCGACAGCCGGCGGCGCGCGGCGAGCTCCTCGAGCCGCGCCCACTCCGCGGTGCGGGCCACGACGTAGGCGTCGACGTCCATCGCGGGCAGACTAGCCCGGTGAGCTCCCTCGTGACCGGTGAGGCGGTCGCCCTCGACCTGCGGACCGCGAGCTTCGTGTCGCGCTCGCTGGCGCTGCTCCTCGACCTCGCGGTGCAGTTCGCAGCGCTCTACGCGATCTTCCTGGCGGTGACCCTGGGCCTCGGCGCCTTCGACTCCGCCGTCGTCGCGGGGCTGACCGTCGTCGGGGTGGTCGGCGTGCTCATCGGCTACCCCGTCGTCTTCGAGACGCTGACCCGCGGGCGCAGCCTCGGCAAGCTCGCGTTCGGGCTGCGCGTCGTGCGCGACGACGGCGGCCCGGAGCGCTTCCGCCACGCGCTGGTCCGGGCGCTGGTCGGCTTCGGCGAGCTCTACCTGACCTCGGGCAGCGCCGCGCTGATCGCCTCGATGGTCTCCGAGCGCGGCAAGCGGCTGGGCGACCAGCTGGCCGGCACGGTGGTGGTCCGCGAGCGGGTGCCCTCGCTCTCCCGGCCGGTGCCGCTGGTGGCGCCCGGGCTGGCGCAGTGGGCGGGCGCGCTCGAGCTCTCGGCCCTGCCCGACGGGCTGGCGCTCGAGGCGCGCACCTTCCTCTCGCGCGCGCCGCTCCTCCACGACGGCAGCCGGGCCCGGCTGGCGGGCCAGCTGGCCTCTGCCGTCGCCGCGCGGGTCACCCCGCCGCCGCCCCCCGGGCTGCCCGCCGAGCCCTACCTCGCGACCGTGCTCGCCGAGCGCCGGCGGCGCGAGCTCGCGCGGGTCACCCCGACGTACGTCCCGGTGCCCGCGCCTCCTCCGGCCGCGTACGCGCCGGTGCAGCACGCGCCCGTCGGGTACGCGCCCGCTCCCTACCCCGCCGCCGTGCCGCAGACGGGCGGCTCGGCGAGCACCGGCTCGGGGTTCGCCCCGCCCGTCTGAGCCGGCACGCTGAGCACCGGCAGCAGGCGGTGGACCAGCGGGCCGATCGCCACGGCGTAGACGACGGTGCCGACCCCGGCCGAGCCGCCGAGCAGCACGCCGGTGACCAGCACGCCGACCTCGATCGTCGTCCGCACCCGCCAGAGCGTCAGCCCGCGGTCGGCCAGCCCCAGGCTCAGGCCGTCGCGTGGGCCCGAGCCGAGCCCCGCACCCACGTAGGTCGCCGTGGCCAGCGCGTTGAGCAGCACGCCCGCCAGCAGCAGCGGCACCCGCACGCCGAGCGCGTGCGGCGTCGGCAGCACGGCGAGAGCGGCGTCCATCGCGGTGCCCACCAGCGCGACGTTGGCGACCGTCCCGACGCCCGGGCGCCGGCGCAGCGGCAGCCACAGCAGCAGCACGACCAGCCCCACCAGGTTCGTGACCAGCCCGATGCGCTCCGAGAGGCCCTGGTGCAGGCTGGTCCACGGGTCGAGGCCGAGTCCGGCGCGCACGAGCAGCGCGTCGGAGGCGCCGTAGAGCAGCAGCCCCACCACCAGCTGGGGCACCCGCCAGGTCAGAGTCGTCCGCACGGCCCCATCCTCCCGGACGCCGCCCGCCGCGCGCGCGGACGTTTCGCCGGGGTGCCTGGTGGAACGGGGAGCGGAGACCCGGACCACGCCGGAGCTCGACCAGGAGGACGCATGGCACCGCAGCCCACCCGCGAGGACAAGTTCAGCTTCGGTCTCTGGACCGTCGGCTGGCAGGCCCGAGACCTGTTCGGCGAGGCGACCAGGCCGGTGCTCGCCGGCGTCGAGGCAGTGCACAAGCTCTCCGAGATCGGCGCCTACGGCATCACCTTCCACGACGACGACCTGATCCCGCCGGGGAGCAGCTCCTCCGAGCGCGACCGGATCATCGCCGAGTTCAAGCAGGCACTGCAGGACACCGGCATGGAAGTGCCGATGGTGACCACGAACCTGTTCGGCGACCCGGTCTTCAAGGACGGCGGCTTCACCAGCAACGACCGCTCGGTCCGCCGCTACGCGCTGCGCAAGGTCATGCGCAACATGGACCTCGCCGCCGAGCTCGGCGCCCAGATCTACGTGTTCTGGGGCGGACGCGAGGGCTCCGAGGTCGACTTCGCCAAGGACATCCGCTCGGCGCTCGACCGCTACCGCGAGGGCATCGACCTGCTCGCGCAGTACTCCATCGACAAGGGCTACGGCATGAGGTTCGCCATCGAGCCCAAGCCCAACGAGCCCCGCGGCGACATCCTGCTGCCCTCGATCGGGCACGCGCTGGCGTTCATCAACGAGCTCGAGCACGCCGACATGGTCGGCATCAACCCCGAGGTCGGCCACGAGCAGATGGCCAGCCTCAACTACACCCACGGCATCGCGCAGGCCCTCTGGCAGGGCAAGCTCTTCCACATCGACCTCAACGGCCAGAAGGGCCCGCGCTACGACCAGGACCTGGTCTTCGGCTACGGCGACCTGCTCCAGGCGTTCTCGACGGTCGACCTGCTGGAGAACGGCGCGCCCGGCGGCGGCCCGACCTACGACGGCGACCGCCACTTCGACTACAAGCCGCTGCGCACCGAGGACATGGAGGGCGTCTGGCAGTCGGCGTCGGCCAACATGGAGCTCTACCTCTCGCTCAAGGAGCGGGCGCAGGCCTTCCGCGCCGACCCCGAGGTGCAGGAGGCGCTCGCGGCCGCGCAGGTGGCCGAGCTCGCCAACCCCACGCTCGACGTGGGCGAGTCCTACGAGCAGCTGCTGGCCGACCGCTCGTCGTTCGAGGACTACGACCTCGAGGCCGCCCGGACCAAGGGCTACGGCTACGCCCGGGTGCAGCGCCTGGCGCTCAAGCACCTCATCGGGCGCGACTAGGCCCCCTCCCGACCTGCCTGCCGCTGCTGGCTCTCGGGGCTAGGACCCCGAGCGCCAGGAGCGCAGGTAGGTCGCCTGCGCCGTGCTGAGCCGGTCGACCTCGACGCCGAGGGACTCGAGGGCCAGCGCGGCGACCCGCTGGTCGATCTCGGTGGGCAGCTCGTGGACGCCCTCGGCGAGGGTGCCGGCGGAGCCGACCAGCCAGCGGACCGTGAGGGCCTGCAGCGCGAAGGCGAGGTCCATGACCGCCGGGGGGCTGCCCTCGGCCGCCGCCAGCCCCGCGACCCGGCCCTCGGCCACCAGCAGCACCCGCCGGCCGTCGGCCAGGGTGTACTCGTCCAGCGCCGGCCGCACGTCGGGCTCGCGGTCGGACGCAGCGGCCAGCAGCGCCCGCACGTCGACCTCGACGTCGAAGTGCCCGGCGTTGGCGAGCACCACGCCGTCGCGCAGCAGGGGGAGGTGGCGCGCGCCCACGACGTCGACGCCGCCGGTGGCGGTGACGACCACGTGGGCCTCGGCCGCAGCAGCGGCCATCGGCAGCACGCGGAAGCCGTCGAGCGTGGCGTCGAGCGCGGCGACGGGGTCGACCTCGGTGACGACCACCTGGGCGCCGAGCCCGCGCAGCCGGGTCGCCACTCCCCTGCCGACGTCGCCGAAGCCGGCGACCACGCAGACCCGCCCGGCGAGAAGCATCCCGGTGGCGCGCAGCAGCGCGTCGACGGTGGACTGCCCGCTCCCCCACCGGTTGTCGACCACCCGCTTGACCGGGGTGTCGTTGACGGCGACGACCGGCAGGGACAGGGCGCCGTCGCGGGCGAGCTGGCGCAGCCGGAGCACTCCCGTGCCCGTCTGCTCGCTGGCGCCGAGCAGCGCACCCGTCCCCAGCAGGTCGGGGCGCTCCTGGTGCAGGGTGCTGATGAGGTCGCAGCCGTCGTCGAGCAGCACCGCGCGCCCAGCACCGGTCAGCGCGTCGAGCGTGGCGCGCACGTCGTCGTAGTAGCCCGCGCGGTCGACCCCGCGCCTGGCGTGGACCGCGATGCCCTGCTCGCGCAGCGAGGCGGTGACGTCGTCCTGGGTCGAGAGCGGGTTGGACGAGCACAGCACCAGCTCCGCGCCGCCCGCCCGCAGGGTGCGCGCCAGGGCCCCGGTCTCCGCGGTCAGCGGCAGGCAGCCTGCGACGACGACACCCGTGAGCGGGCGGCTCCTGCTCCACTGGTCCCGGACGCGCGACAGCACGGGCATCGAGCGCTCAGAACGCTCGATGCGCCGTGCTGTCGTCACAGTGCCGGGCCCGCCGGGAGGCGCGGAGGCCTAGTAGCGGTAGTGGTCGGCCTTGTAGGGCCCCTCGACCGGGACGCCGATGTAGGCGGCCTGCTTCTTGGAGAGCTCGGTGAGCTTCACGCCGAGCGCGTCGAGGTGCATGCGGGCGACCTTCTCGTCCAGGTGCTTGGGCAGCACGTAGACCTTCTTGTCGTAGTCCGCGGTCTTCGTGAAGAGCTCGATCTGGGCGATCGTCTGGTTCGCGAAGGAGTTCGACATGACGAAGCTGGGGTGGCCCGTCGCGTTGCCGAGGTTGAGCAGCCGGCCCTCGGACAGCACGATGATGCTGTGGCCGTCGGGGAAGGTCCACTCGTCGACCTGCGGCTTGATCGTGGTGCGCGTGATGCCGGGCACCCGGGCCAGGCCGGCCATGTCGATCTCGTTGTCGAAGTGGCCGATGTTGCCGACGATCGCCTGGTGCTTGGTGCGCGAGAGGTCCTCGACGGTCAGGACGTCCTTGTTGCCGGTGGCCGTGATGACGATGTCGGCGAGGGGCAGGGCCTCCTCGAGCGTCGTCACCTGGTAGCCGTCCATCGCCGCCTGGAGCGCGCAGATCGGGTCGATCTCGGTGACGATGACGCGGGCGCCCTGCCCGCGCAGCGACTCGGCGCTGCCCTTGCCGACGTCGCCGTAGCCGCAGACGATGGCGACCTTGCCGCCGATGAGGACGTCGGTGGCGCGGTTGATGCCGTCGATCAGCGAGTGGCGGGTGCCGTACTTGTTGTCGAACTTGCTCTTGGTGACCGAGTCGTTGACGTTGATCGCCGGGAAGAGCAGCGTGCCCGCCTGGGCGAACTCGTAGAGCCGGTGGACGCCGGTCGTGGTCTCCTCCGTGACGCCCTTGATGCCGGCGGCGACGCGGGTGAATCGCTGCGGGTCGGCGGCGAGCGAGGCGCGCAGCAGGTCGAGGATGACGCCGTACTCCTCGGAGTCGTCGTCGCTCGTGGCCGGCACGGCGCCGGCCGCCTCGAACTCGACGCCCTTGTGGACGAGCAGCGTGACGTCGCCGCCGTCGTCGAGGATCATGTTGGGGCCGGCGCCGTCGGGCCAGGAGACGACCTGGTCCGTGCACCACCAGTACTCCGGCAGGGTCTCGCCCTTCCAGGCGAAGACCGGCACGCCGGCCGGCGCGTCGACGGTGCCCTCGGGGCCGACGACGACCGCGGCAGCGGCGTGGTCCTGCGTGGAGAAGATGTTGCAGGAGACCCAGCGGACCTGCGCGCCGAGCGCGGTCAGGGTCTCGATGAGCACCGCGGTCTGGATCGTCATGTGCAGCGAGCCGGTGATGCGTGCGCCCGCGAGCGGCTGGCTGGGACCGAACTCGCGCCGCAGCTCCATCAGGCCCGGCATCTCGTGCTCGGCGAGGCGGATCTCGTTGCGGCCGAACTCCGCGAGGGAGAGGTCGGCGACCTTGAAGTCGAGCCCGTTGCGGGTGTCGACGCTCAGGTGTGCTGTCGGTGCGGCTGCGCTCGTGGTGGACGTCGCGGCGGTCATGCAGTCTCCCTCGGGTGGTTCACTGGGCTTCCTTGACATTGTTGCGTGAATGTTGGCCGGAGCGCAACAGGCGCAGGTGGCGCTCCTGGTCCCAGCGCAGGGCGTCGAGCGCGTCGGCCGAGCCGGCGGCGCCTGCGGCGGGCGGCGCCGGGGGTACGCCGTCCAGCCACCCGTCGACGGCCTCGTGCAGCGCGCGCTCCCGGCGCAGGCGCAGCGCGACCGCCACGTCGGAGAGCTCGAGCCCGGTCTCGTCGAGCAGGGTGCGCAGCGTGCGCAGCCGGTCGAGCTCGGCCGGGCCGTAGAGGCGGTAGCCGGCGCTGGAGCGCCGCGGCACGACCAGCCCGCGCTGCTCGACGTAGCGCAGCATGCGCGGCGACCACCCCGTGGTGGCCGCTGCCTCCTGCACCGTGGCGAGCTCCATGGCCCAACCTTAGCAGGACCGTGTGAAGGTCCGGGCGGGGGACGTGCACCCGCTACGGTCTCGGCCGTGGACGCGCTGGCCCTGGGGCTGAGCATCGGGCTGGCCGCCGGCATCAGCCCGGGCCCGCTGCTCGCCCTGGTGGTGACCGAGACCCTGCGCTCGGGCTGGCGGGCCGGCGCCGCCACGGCGTGCGCGCCACTGCTGAGCGACGTGCTGGTGGTGACGGGCGTGCTGCTGGTGCTGCAGCACCTGCCCGAGGCCGCGCTCGGCGCGGTCGGGGTGGTCGGCGGCGTCTTCGTGGTCTGGTCGGGCGTCGCGACGGTGCGCGAGGCGCGGACGGCACAGCTGCGTACGCGTGCCGCCGCCCCCGCCGCGCTGGTGCAGGCGCTGCGCCGCGCCGCCGTGGTCAACCTGCTGAGCCCGCACCCCTGGATCAGCTGGGCGACGGCCCTCGGCCCGCTCACCGTGTCGGCCTGGCGCGACGCGCCCTCGCACGGGGTGGCCCTCGTGGTCGGCTTCTACGCGACGCTGGTCGGCGCCAAGGTGGCCGTCGCCGTGCTGGTCGGGCGCAGCTCCGGCCGGATGGGCGAGGTCGGCTACCGGCGGGCGCTCACCGGCGCCGGCCTGCTGCTGGTCGCCGCCGGCGTCGCCCTGGTCGTGGAGTTCGGCCGCACGGTCTGAGGCGTCCGCTCAGAGGGCGTTGGCCGAGGTCGAGGGCTTGACGTTGATGAGCGCGGTGTCGTCGCGCACCGAGGCGCCGGCAGCCACGAGGGCGGGGGCGTTCTCGCGGCCGTGGTGGCCGCAGAAGAGCAGCTCGCCGCCGGAGCGCAGCCGCACGCGCATGAACGCCTGCGCGCCGCAGCTGTCGCAGCGGTCGGCGACGACGAGCGGCGCCAGCGGGGCCTGGGCGACCGGGTCAGCCGTGCTGTCCGTTGCCGTGGTGTTCATGAGCACCTCTTCTGCGTGGCCCGACGGGGGACGTGTGCTCTCCCCATCGACCGCCCACCCGCCCGGGCTTAGCCCGGACGGGCGACGAAGTCTCAGCCGCGCTCGCGGTGGCCCCGGTCGCGGCGCACGGCGGCGGTGCGGCCCTTGATCTTCGTGGCGCGCAGCGCCTGCATGACCGTCTCGGCCGCCGACTCCGGCACCTCGACCAGCGAGAACCGGTCGGCGATCTCGATGGCGCCGATCTGGCGCCCGGGCAGCCCCGCCTCGCCGGCGATCGCGCCGACGAGGTCCTGCGGGCGGATGCCCGCGCTGCGCCCGAGGCTGATCCACAGCTTGGTCGAGTCGGCGCCCAGCGAGCGCTGCGGCCGCCCGCTCGGGCCACCGGAGCCGCCCGAGCCCCCGCGGCCGGCGCCGGAGTGGGAGCCGCCCGGGCCGCCGGCGTGGGAGCCACCGGCGCGCTGCTCGCGCTCGGGGCGCGGCGCCACCTCGGGGATCTCCTCCTCGTCGGTGGTCGGGCCGCCCGCCTCGTGGGCCAGCTTGACCGCGGCGAGCGCGATCTCCATGAGGTCGAACTCCCCGGCGAGCGCCTCGACCACCACGCGGAACTCGTCGAGCTCGTCGGTGACCAGGCTCTCCTCGAGCGCGGAGCGGGTCATCTCGAGCCGGCGGGCCCGCAGGTCGGACACGGTCGGCACCTTGGCCACGGCGATCTTCTGGCCGGTGACGCGCTCGATGACCTTGAGCATGCGGTGCTCGCGCGGCTCGGCGAGCGTGATGGCCACGCCGGCCCGGCCGGCGCGGCCGACGCGGCCGATGCGGTGGACGTAGGCCTCGGGAGCCGAGGGCACGTCGTAGTTGAAGACGTGGGTGAGCTGGTCGAGGTCGAGCCCGCGGGCGGCGACGTCGGTGGCGATGAGCAGCTCGGCGGTGCCCGAGCGCAGGCGGTTCATCACCCGGTCGCGCTGCTCCTGGCTCATGCCGCCGTGCAGCGCCTCGGCGCGGTAGCCGCGGCCGTTGAGCGACTCGGTGAGCGTGTCGACCTCGTCCCGGGTGCGGCAGAAGACGATGGCGGCGGTCGGCGCCTCGACGTCGAGCACGCGGCCCAGCGCTGCCGACTTGTAGGCGCGCGACACGACGTAGGCGCTCTGCCGCACCAGCGGCGCCTCGCCCGCGGCGGCCCGCTCGCGCTCGATCTGGATGCGGATCGGGTCGCGCAGGTGCCGGCGCGCGATCGCGTCGACGCGCCCGGGCATGGTCGCCGAGAAGAGCACCGTCTGCCGGCCCTCGGGCGTGCTCTCGAGGATCGACTCGATGTCCTCGGCGAAGCCCATGTCGAGCATCTCGTCGGCCTCGTCGAGCACGACCATCTGCAGCGCCGACAGGTCGAGCGTGCCGCGGCTGATGTGGTCGAGCGCGCGCCCCGGGGTGGCCACGACGACGTCGACACCGCGCTCGAGCGCGCGCAGCTGGTGGCCGATGGGCGCACCGCCGTAGACCGGCAGCACCCGGGCGCCGAGGTCCTTGCCGTACTTGTGCGTGGCCTCCGACACCTGCACCGCGAGCTCGCGGGTCGGCACCAGGATCAGGGCGCCGGGCGTGCGGCGGTCGGGCCGGTCGAGGATCCGGCTCAGCAGCGGCAGCGCGAACGCCGCCGTCTTGCCGGTGCCGGTGGCCGCCTGGCCGAGCAGGTCGTGGCCCTCGAGCAGCGGCGGGATCGACTCCCGCTGGATCGGCGTCGGCTCCTCGTATCCCAGGGTCACCAGTGCCGCCAGCAGCTCGGGCCGCAGGCCCAGCTCGCCGAATCCGTCGTCGCTCACGTCGCTCCTCGAGGTCTTGCAGTCCCCCTAGTGTCTCAGCCGCGCGCGTCCTGCCGCGCCGCATAGGCTGCGGGGGATGCGCCGGGCCAGCCACGTACGCCTGCTGCTGGGCCTCGCGACGCTGCTCGCGGTCCTCGCGCTGGCCCCGCCGACCGGTGCGCCGCAGCCTGCGGCGCTCGAGCTGCCGGTCAGCGCGCCGGTGCCCCGCACGGCGTTCGGCATGAACCAGGTCGACCCCGCCGCCTGGCCGTCCGTGCCCGTCGGCGCCCTGCGGCTGTGGGACTCCGGCACCGCGTGGCCCGACCTCGAGCCGGCGCGCGGCACGTGGGACTGGAGCCGGCTCGACGCCTACGTCGACGCGGCGACCGCGCACGGTGCCCCGGTGCTGCTCACCCTCGGCCAGTCGCCGCAGTGGGCGTCGGCTCGCCCGGGCGACCCCTCGCCCTACGGCGGCACGACCACGCCGGCGGAGCCGGCAGGGGCCTCCGACTGGACCGACTACGTCCGCGCCGTGGTGACGCGCTACCGCGGCCGCATCGAGGCCTACGAGACCTGGAACGAGCCGAACCTGCGCTCCTTCTACACCGGCAGCCCGCAGACGCTCGCAGCGCTCAGCTCGGCGGCGGCTGCCGTCGTGCACGAGGTCGACCCGCGGGCGCGGGTCGTCACCCCGGGCGTCGCCTGGACGTCGCCGGGCGGCCCCGAGTGGTTCGACGCGTTCCTCGCCGCCGGCGGGGCGAGCGGTGCCGACGTCGTCGGGTTCCACGCGTACCCGCGCGAGGGCTGGGCGCCCGAGCAGCTGGCGGACGTGGCCGCAGACGTACGCGCCCGCGCCGTCGCCGGAGGCGCCCACCTGCCGCTCTGGGACACCGAGACCGGCTGGGGGCACACGAGCCCGACCGACCCGCACCCCTGGCTGGTCCCGACCGCCGACGGTCCGGGGCTCGTCGCCCGCACCTACCTCGCGCTCGTGGCCGCGCAGGTGCCGCGGGTCTACTGGTACGGCTTCACCAACAAGGCGGTCGGGCTCTGGCTCACCGGCGACGACGGGCGGACGCTGTCGGGCGCCGGCACCGCCTGGGCGCAGGCCGCGCGGTGGGTCGCAGGAGCGCGGCCGGGCCCCTACGGCCCCGACGGCTCCGGCACGTGGCGCCTCGAGCTCGGCTACGACGACCTCGACGGCCGGGGCGAGCGCCCAGGTCGTCTGGGTGCAGTCCGGAGGGGCGCCGGTGACCGCACCGGCGCGCACGACCGAGCTGCGCCGCCTCGACGGCTCGCGGGAGGAGGTCGCCCCCGGGGCGGCGGTGCGCGTGACGGGCGAGCCGGTGCTGCTCGTCCAGCGCTGAGGTCGTGCTCCAGCGAACGATCGGGCATGACCTGCGACACACCGCGGTTGGCGCGACACGGACGAGGAACAACAGGGTGACGTGAGGGCGTTGACCCGGTACACCGACTAGCGTCACAGCCGACGTCCTCCCGACATCGACCGCGACGTCGGTCCAGCGAAGGGAAAGCTCATGTCGAACGCGATCTCCGACACCCGGCCCGACATCACGCCTTCCCACACCTCGGACTCCGTCCTCGCGCCCCTCGCCGTCGCCGACCGGTGCGACCGCTGCGGGGCCCAGGCCTTCGTGCGGGCGCGGATGAGCGAGGGCGGCGAGCTCGTCTTCTGCGGGCACCACGGCCGCGAGGCGACCCCCCGTCTGATCTCCCTCGGCGCCGAGGTGCGTGACGACACCGGGCTCATCCCGGCCTGACCCCGTCCGAGCCGGACGATTTCCGGCAACCGGCCCCGGTGCGCGATCCTTGCGCTACCGGGGCCGCGTGGTCTCCGGCAGCTGAGGGAGTGTTTGTCGATGCAGGGCACAGTGCGCTGGTTCAACGCAGACAAGGGGTTCGGGTTCCTCGAGCCCGACGACGGCGAGGCGGACGTGTTCGTGCACTTCCGCGCGATCGTGGCCGACGGCGGCTTCCGCACCCTCGAGGAGGGCCAGCGCGTCGAGTTCGAGCGCGTCGACGGCGAGCGCGGCCCCCAGGCCGAGGACGTGCGCCTGGTCGCGGCCGAGCGCGAGCCGCAGGACGCGCCGCCGGCCGTCCACGAGCCGGCGAGCGGGCTCTCGCTCGGCACGGTGCTGTGGTTCGACCCCGACAAGGGCTTCGGCTTCCTCTCGCCCGACGACGGCGGCGAGGACGTCTTCGTCCACCTGTCCTCGCTGGTCGGCGTGCACTTCCTCGACGAGGGCCAGAAGGTCGAGTTCGAGGTGGCCGAGGGCCCGCGCGGCCCGCAGGCCGAGAAGGTCCGCCCGGTCGCCGACCCCGCCGCGGGCGACGTGCTCACGTTCACCGGCACCGTGCACTGGTTCGACCAGGAGAAGGGCTTCGGGTTCATCACGCCCGACGACGTCTTCGTCCACTTCTCCGCCATCAGCGGCGGCACCGGCTTCCGCACCCTCGACGAGGGCCAGAAGGTCGAGTTCGCGGTCGGCGCCGGCCAGCGCGGCCTGCAGGCCGAGAAGGTACGCGTGGTCGGCGCGGTCGCCGCTCCTGCCCGCGGGCCCAAGCGCGACGCCCCGCCGCGGCGCGATGCCGCTCCCCGCCGCGACTCCTACGAGCGGCGCGACGCCGCACCGCGCCGCGACTCCTACGAGCGGCGCGACGCGCCCGCGCGCCGGCCCGCCGGCGGCGGCTCGGGCGGCAACGGCACGGTGCAGTGGTTCAGCGCCGACAAGGGCTTCGGGTTCATCACGCCCGACGACGGCAGCGCCGACGTGTTCGTGCACTTCTCCGCCATCGCGGAGAAGGGCGGCTTCCGCACGCTCGAGGAGGGCCAGCGCGTCGCGTTCGGCACGACCCCGACCGACCGCGGGCCCCACGCGGTCGACGTCACACCGCTCTGAGCCCCGAGGAGCTCCTCGACGCCGAGCGGGCCGGGACGCTGGCCCGCATCGGCGCGCTCGAGCGCGAGTTCACCGGCATCGTGGCCGCCTCGGCCGACAGCAACGCCGACGACGAGCACGACCCCGAGGGCGCGACGATCGGCTTCGAGCGCGCCCAGCTCAGCGCGCTGCTCGAGCAGTCGCGCGCCCGCCTGCTCGAGCTGGACGCGGCGCTCGCGCGGGTCGAGGCGGGCACCTACGGCACGTGCGAGGTCTGCGGGCAGCCCGTCGCGGCCGGCCGGCTCGAGGCCCGGCCGACCGCGCGGACGTGCGTCTCCTGCGCTACGTCGTCGCGGGCAGGCGCGTGATCCAGTAGGACGCCGACGTCGGGTCGGCCACGCCGAACCGCGCGTTGATGGTGAAGAGGTACTTGCCGGCCCGCGAGGTCGTCGACGGCACGTCGAGCCCGGGGTCGGTGACGGTGCGCCGCCAGGTCGCCGTGACCGAGCGCCCGGCGCCGTAGCCCAGGGTCAGCACGCTGACGCTGTAGTTGTCGTTGCCGCGCACGACGAAGGCCGTGTTGCCGGCGAGCTCGAGCCCGTCGCCGCCGGTCAGCGAGCCGCCCTTGATCGGTACCGCCGTCGTCACGCCGGTCGCCGGGTCGACGCGCCAGAGCCCGCCCGCGCTCGAGTGGTCGAGCAGCAGCGAGCCGTCGACCAGAGAGCGGATGCCGTTGGCGCGCAGGTCGCCGGCCGTGGGCCAGGCGCCGGTCAGCGGCAGGAAGGTCGGCTCGCCCACCGGCAGGCCGCCCTGGAGGGCGACCCGCGTGAGCCGGTCGACCCCCGAGTCGGTGACCCAGACGGCGCCCGGGGTGATCGTGAGGTCGTTGACGAAGGCGGCGCCGGCGATCAGGTGCGACCAGCGCACGGCGCCGGAGCGCGAGTCGACGGCCAGCACGATGCCCTGCGAGCCCTGCGTCCCGACCGCCCACAGCAGCCGCGTGCGCGGGTCGTAGGCCATGCCGCGCAGCGCCCGCCCGGTCGTGCCGGGGGTGAGCGTGCGCAGGGCACCGGTGCGTACGTCACCGGTGACGATCCGCCCGTCGACCATGGACCCGGCGAAGAAGGCGGAGCCGCCGGTGACGGTGGTGATGCCCTCGGGCAGGAAGCCCGCGGGCAGCTCGATGCGCGCCTGCGTGGAGACGGCTGCGTCGGCGGTGGCAGGGACCGCGGCGGCGAGGGCCGCGACGGCGAGGGCGGGGGCGATGGCGCGAAGTCTCATGGCACGTCTCTCTCGGGGCGACCGGACAGGGGCAATGCTCTCCGGGGATACGTGCCCGTGCAAGATCTGTTCATGGACATCGCATTCGTCGGCCTCGGCCGCATGGGTCGCATCATGCGCGACCACCTCGTGGAGGACGGCCACAGCGTCCGCTCCTGGACCCGGTCGCAGGGCACCCGCGACGAGCTGCGCTCGACGGTCGAGGGCGCCGACGTCGTCGTGACGGTGCTGTTCGGGCCCGACGCCGTGCGCGAGACGGTGCTCGAGGGCGACCTGCCCCTCCGAGCTGGCGCGCTGTGGGTCGACGTCACGACCGTGTCGCCCGCCGACGCCACCGCCTTCGCGCAGTGGGCCGGGGAGCACGGCGTCCGCTACGTGCACTCGCCGGTCGTCGGCTCGCTCGAGCCCGCCCGCCGCCGCGCTCTCGGCGTCTTCCTGGGCGGCGAGGCCGACGCCGTGGCCGCGGCGCGCCAGGTCGTCACGTGGGGCGACCCGGAGAAGGTGCGCGAGTTCGCCACCCCGGCGCAAGCGTCCGCCGCCAAGCTCATCGCCAACCTGGCGCTCGGCGTCGCGATGGAGGGCGTGGTCGAGGCGCTGCGTCTCGGCGGCTCCAACGAGCTCCAGACCGGGCAGGTGCTCGACGTCCTCGGGCTGACCATGATCGCGGGACTCGCCGCGGTCAAGGGCCCGCTGGTCGCGTCCGGGGAGTTCACCGACACCCAGTTCTCCGCCGACCTGCTGGCCAAGGACGCCCGGCTGATGAAGGCCAGCACCGGAGCGCCGCTCCCGGCGCTGGAGGCGGTGCTGCGCCGGCTCGAGGCCGCGTCGGCCGCCGGCCGGGGCGACGAGGACTTCGCCGTGGTCGCCGCCCTGCCGGAGTAGCTCCTGCACCGTCGGTCCCGCCCGGCAGAATGGCCCGCATGGTCGCGGTGCACGGCGTGTGGCGCAGCGACGACCGGCTCGCGCTGTGGGCCGAGGGTCCGGGACGTCACGGGCTGGCTCCCGAGTCGCTGACCGAGCTGCTCGCCGGCGTGGGTCCGGGCCTCGGCTGGCTGGCCCGGCGGGCGGCGCCGGCCGACACGACCCTGCTGATGCCTGGCCGTGCGGGCGCCCCGCTGCCCTCGCCGGAGCTGCTCGGGCCGGGGTGGGCGCAGCACGTCGGCACGGCCGAGGGGCTCTCCCTCGACCTGTTCGCGGTGCCCTCGCTGGTCTTCGCGCCCGAGGACGCGGCCCAGCTGCTCGGCGAGCTGTGGGGCGCGCCGCCCGCGCTGGGCGCCGAGGTCGACGGCGAGCAGGTCGACCTCTGGGTGGGCGCGTCGCTGCGCTGGCTGGTCCGCGTGCACGACCTGGCCTGGCGCATCGTGCGCGAGGGCGCGATGCTGCCGGCGCTGCTCGACGGGCGTGCGCGGTGGGTGCCGGCCACGACCGGTCCGCGGTGGGCCGAGACGCGCGGGCTGCTGCGTACCGCTCCCCCGGTGGCGCGCGCCGAAGGCCGCCCCGGCACCGAGGTCCTCGGCGGCGCCCTCGAGGCACTGGTCGACGCCGAGGCCCGGCTGGCGCTGCGCGAGCAGGCGCCGCTGCTGCGGCCCGGGCGCAGCTCGGCGGTGTCGACGCCCGCCGCGGAGGCGTGGGTCGCAGCGCTCACGACGCGTACGGCTGTGGTCGAGGCCGCACCCGACGACCTCCACGTGCTCGGGGCGCGGCTGCGCGCGTGGCACCGCTCGCTGCCACCGCCCGCCGGCGAGCTGCGGCTCTGCCTGCGACTGGTCGAGCCGCTCGGCGACGACGAGGACGACTGGTCGGTCGACCTGCTGCTGCAGCGCAGCTCCGAGCCCTCGCTGCTCCTGCCCGCCGACGACCCCGATGTCGCAGGCGAGCTGATCACACGGGCGGCGGCGGTCTGGCCGACGCTGCGGTTCGCGCTGCACGGCGAACCGGTCTCCACGCTGCGGCTCGACCGCGAAGGAGCGCTGGGGCTGCTGCTCGCGGCGACCGAGCTGACCGCGGCCGGCGTCGGCGTGCTGCTGCCCTCGTGGTGGCGTGCGGGTGGCGGCCTGAGCGTGGCGCTCTCGGCCCGACCGCACCAGCCGGGCGCCGTCGACGTCCCGAGCCTGCTGCGTCGCGACGTCGTCGTCGACTTCGACTGGCGGGCGGCGGTCGGTGCGGTCCGCCTGCGCGAGGACGAGCTGCGCGAGCTGGCCGCGGCCGGACGCCGGCTCGTGCGCGTCCGCGGCCAGTGGCTCGAGGTCGACCCCGCCGGCATCGCGCAGGCGCTGGAGTTCCTGTCCCAGGCCCCGTCGGGCAGCGGCACGGTCGCCGAGGTGCTGCGGATGGCCGCCCGCCCGCCGGCGGGAGTCAGCTTCGTCGGCATCGACGCCGAGGGCTGGCTCGCCGACGTGCTGGCGGGCGCGGCAGCCGTACGCGTCGCCGACGTCCCGGTGCCGCCCGACTTCGGTGCCACCCTCAGCCCCTACCAGCAGCGTGGTCTCGACTGGTTGCACCTGATGACCCGGCTCGGCCTCGGCGCAGTCCTGGCCGACGACATGGGCCTGGGCAAGACGGCACAGGTGCTGGCACTGCTAGCGGTCGAGCACGCGGGCGGCGAGGGCGGGCCCACGCTGGTGGTCTGCCCGATGTCGGTGGTGGGCAGCTGGCAGCGCGAGGCGGCACGGTTCGCGCCCGGCCTGCGGGTGCAGGTGCACCACGGCGCCACCCGCTCCGCGACGTTCGACGCCGACGTGGTGGTGACGACCTACGGCCTCGTCCACCGCGACCATGAGGTGTTTCGTGGAGTGGAGTGGCATCGCCTGGTGCTCGACGAGGCGCAGAACGTCAAGAACTCGGCCACGTTGCAGGCGCGGGCAGTGCGGTCGCTGACGGCCCGCCACCGCCTGGTGCTCACCGGCACGCCGGTGGAGAACCGGCTGGCCGACCTGCACTCGATGCTCGACCAGGCCAACCCCGGCATGTTCGGCACGCCCACCGCCTTCAAGCGGCTCTACTCAGCGCCGGTCGAGCGCGACTCCAACGCCGCCGCACTGGCGTCACTGCGTACGCTGACCGCTCCGTTCGTGCTGCGCAGGCTCAAGAGCGACCCCGCCATCGCGCGCCAGCTGCCCGAGAAGCAGGACATCACCGTCTGGTGCAACCTGACCGCCGAGCAGGCGGCGATCTACCGCGGCACCGTCGACGACATGCTCCAGAAGCTCGCCACCCGCCGCGGCCACTCGCGCCGCGGCGTCGTGCTCTCGGCGCTGACCCGGCTCAAGCAGGTCTGCAACTCCCCCGCGCTGGCGCTGGGCGACTCGACGCCGCTGGCCGGGCGCTCGGGCAAGCTGGCCCGGCTCGAGGAGGTGCTGGAGGAGGCGCTGGCCGAGGGCGACCGGGCGCTGTGCTTCACGCAGTACGCCGCGTTCGGCTCGGCGCTGCAGCCGCACCTGGCCCGGCGGCTCGACTGCGAGATCGGCTGGCTCCACGGCGGCACGCCGCGCGCCGAGCGCGACCGCATGGTCGAGCGCTTCCAGGCCGGCGAGGGCCCGCCCGTGCTGCTCATGTCGCTCAAGGCCGGCGGCACGGGCATCACCCTGACCGCGGCGAACCACGTCATGCACATCGACCGGTGGTGGAACCCCGCGGTCGAGGACCAGGCCACGGACCGCGCCCACCGCCTGGGGCAGGCCAAGGACGTGCAGGTGCGCCGCTTCGTCTGCATCGGCACGGTGGAGGAGCGCATCGACACGATGATCGAGCGCAAGCGCGTGCTCGCCGACTCGGTGCAGGGCGGCGCCGACGACTGGCTGGCCGACCTCTCGACCGACGCGCTGGCCGAGCTGGTGGCGCTGTCGGCCGACTCCGTGGCGGAGCTCGAGGCATGAGCGCCGAGCGCCCGCTCGAGGAGTGCCTCGCCGAGTTCTGGCTCGCGCCCGACGAGCCCGAGCCGCCGCACCCGGTGGGCCCCGACGCGCTGGAGCCGCTCGGCCGCCCCGACGTGACCGTGCGCGGCCGCAACCTGCACGACCTGCTGCGCCCGGCCTACGACGAGCTCAGGTCCGGGCGGTAGTCGCCTCGTCGCGCTCCCCGCCGAAGTACTTCTCCAGCGCGGCGTCGAACACCGTCTCCTCCGGCGCGGCCAGCGCGAACAGCGTCATCGACGAGCGCAGCTTCTGCGCGTCGACGCTGCCGAAGACGGCGACGGGGTCGTCGCCGGCGAGCTCCAGCAGGACGCCGACGCACCCCCGCAGCCTCGGTCCCAGCACCGGGTGCGCGAGGTACGCAGCGGCCTCCGCGGTCCCTGCCAACGCGTACGCCTGCGCCATCGCACTGCGCCCGAGGCCCGCGACCTGGGGGAACACGAACCACATCCAGTGGCTCTCCTTGCGCCCGCGGCGCAGCTCGGCGAGGGCGGCGGGGTAGGTGCCGCGGGAGTCCTGGGCGGTGACGAATCGCTGGAGGTCGGAGTCGTCGGGCATGGCGCCAGCGTGGCACGATCGGCGCAGGCGGAGGAGCCGGTCGGTGTCTGGGAGGTCGCATTGCGCCCACTGTCGAGCGTCGCGGCGCTGCGCGACGTCCAGACCCGCTCGATCAGCCCGGAGAACCCCGACGGGTCGGTCGGCGGGGGCGCGCGCGCCGTGCACGGCACCGGTGCGCACGCCGCCCGCGAGCTCGGCCCGGGATGGAAGGTCTCGCCCAGCGTGGTGGTCGGTCCCGGCGAGACCTACGAGCTGGCGCGCATCGAGGGCGCCGCCCGCATCACGCACGTCTGGGTCACCACCCACACCGACCACTGGCGCTCCCTGCTGCTGCGCGCCTACTGGGACGGCGCCGCGGAGCCGGCGGTGGAGGTGCCGCTGGGCGACTTCTTCTGCAACGGGTGGGGCACCTTCGCCCAGGTCAGCTCTCTGCCGGTGGTGGCGAACCCGCACGGCGGCTTCAACTCCTACTGGCCGATGCCCTTCCGCGACGGCGCCCGCTTGACGCTCGAGAACCTCGCTCCGGTGCCGGCCACGGTCTACTTCCAGGTGACCTACGAGGTGGGCGGCGAGGACCCCGACGGGCAGGCGTACCTCCACGCGCAGTGGCGGCGCAGCAACCCGCTCGCCGACCGAACGCCGCACGTCCTCGTCGAGGGCGTCGAGGGCCGCGGGCACTACGTCGGCACCTACCTCGCTTGGGGCGTCAACAGCAACGGCTGGTGGGGCGAGGGCGAGGTGAAGTTCTACCTCGACGGCGACGTCGACCATCCGACGATCTGCGGCACCGGCACGGAGGACTACTTCGGCGGGGCCTGGAACTTCGAGGTCCCCGGCCATGGCTATACCACCTACACCACGCCCTGCCTCGGCGTGCCGCAGGTCATCCGCCCCGACGGGCTCTACGTCGCGCAGCAGCGCTTCGGCATGTACCGCTGGCACGTGCCCGACCCGGTGCACTTCGCCAGCCGGCTGCGCGTCGACATCCAGGCGCTGGGCTGGCGCTCCGGCGGGCGCTACCTGCCGCTGCGCGACGACATCGCCAGCACGGCGCTGTTCTACCTCGACCGGCCGGTGGCCGCACGGCCGCCCGTGCCGAGCGCGGACGAGCTCGAGGTGCACCTGGGCACGGGCGGTGGGCCGACGCGCTGAGTACCCCCGCGGTGGGCGGTAGGCGCGACGGGCCGGCGGTAGCAGATCGCCTACCGCCGGCCCGCCGTTGCTACCGCTCAGCTCGAGCAGCCCAGGCGGTCAGGCGCCGATCGCGTCGAGCTCGGCCACAGCGTCCGCAGGCAGCTCGAGCGCTGCCGCCGCGACGTTCTGCTCGAGGTGCTCGACGGACGACGTGCCAGGGATGAGCAGGATGTTGGGCGAGCGCTGCAGCAGCCACGCGAGGGCGACCGCGTTGGGCGTCTGCCCGAGCCGGGTCGCCACCGACGACAGCGCGTCCGACTGCAGCGGCGAGAAGCCGCCCAGCGGGAAGTAGGGCACGAAGGCGATGCCCTGCGCCGACGTCGCCTCGACCATGGCGTCGTCCGAGCGGCGGGCCACGTTGTAGAGGTTCTGCACGCAGACCACAGGCGCGATCGACTGGGCCTCGGCGAGCTGATCCTCGTTGACGGTGCTCAGGCCCAGGTGCCGGATGAGCCCCTGCTGCTGCAGCTCCGCGAGCGCTCCGAACTGCTCGGCGAGCGAGCCGGGCTCCGGACCCTCGACTCCACCGATCCGCAGGTTGACCACGTCGAGCGCCTCGAGCCCGAGCCGCTGCAGGTTCTCGTGCACGGCCTGGCGGAGCTCGTCGGGCGTACGCGCGTGCGGCCAGCCCCCGCGCTCGTCGCGGCGCGCACCGACCTTGGTCACGATGTGCAGGCCGTCCGGGTAGGGCGAGAGCGCCTCGCGGATGATCTCGTTGGTCACGTGCGGGCCGTAGAAGTCGGCCGTGTCGATGTGGGTGATGCCGAGCTCGACGGCCCGGCGCAGCACCGCGATGGCCGCGTCGCGGTCGCGCGGCGGGCCGAAGACACCGGTCCCGGCCAGCTGCATCGCGCCGTAGCCCATGCGCGTCAGCTCGAGGTCGTCAGCCAGGCGGTAGGTCCCGCCAGGGAGCGTGGAAGTAGTCATGCTGCAACCTTCGCGGCTGAGCGGGCAGGCAGCCAGTCGTCCGCTGTCCCTAGGACTGCCACCCCCAGGATGCGGCTGCCTACAGTGGTCGGGTGGCCTCCTCCAACACGCTGGGCGAGTACCTCCGGGCCCGCCGCGAGCTCGTCCGACCCGAGGACGTCGGCATCCGCGTGACGGGCACCAGGCGTACCCCCGGCCTGCGGCGCGAGGAGGTCGCGACGCTCGCCGGCATCAGCGCCGACTACTACCTCCGGCTCGAGCAGGGCCGCGACCGGCGGCCCTCGCCGCAGGTGCTCGACGCGCTGGCCCGCGTCCTCGGCCTCGACGCCGCCGCGACGCGCTACCTCCGCAGCCTCTCGAGCGCCCAGTCGGACCGGGCGGCGCGCAGGTCGCCCGACGTCGTGCCCACCGGCATCCTGCAGCTGCTCGACGTCATCGGCCTGCCCGCCTTCGTGGAGAGCCGCATCTTCGACGTGCTCGCCGCCAACCCGCTCGCGTCCCAGCTCTACCCCTCCGCGCGCCCCGGCGAGAACCGCCTGCGCTCGGCGTTCCTCGACGAGGACGAGCGCGCCCGGCACCCCGACTGGGAGCACATCGCCGGCGGCATGGTCGCGAGCTTCCGCGCCTCGATCGGCTCGCCGGACGACCCGCGCGTGACCCGGCTGGTCGGCGAGCTGTCGCTGGCGAGCGAGCAGTTCCGTACGTTGTGGGCGCGTCACGACGTCAAGCAGCCTGCGGGCGCGGGGGTCCGCATCCAGCACCCCGAGGTCGGCCTGCTCGAGCTGCGGCGCGAGAAGCTCGCGGTCAGCGGCACCGACGGCCAGCTGCTGGTGGTCTTCCACGCCGAGCCCGGCTCTGCGAGCGAGCGCTCGCTCGCGCTGCTCGGGTCGCTCGCGGCCACGCGGACCACGGGCAGCTGACCAGCAGGCACCGCCGCACTCCCGGACGGCACGGGCCCTGGACAGCACGGGGTTCTGGACAGCACGGGGTTCTGGACAGCACGAAGGCCCAGGTCGTCTGACCTGGGCCTTCGTCGTGGTAGCGGGGGCAGGATTTGAACCTGCGACCTCTGGGTTATGAGCCCAGCGAGCTACCGAGCTGCTCCACCCCGCGTCGGCTCGTCCAGCATATGCGAGACGCGGGGCGAAGCCAAATCAGCCCGTGGGAGTCGGCTTCGGGCTCAGCTGGGCCAGCCGCTCGATGGCCGCTTGGAGACGCTTCTGCGCCTCGCCGTAGGCCGTGAAGTCGCCGTCCCGCAAGGCTCTCTGCCCCGCCTGGAAGGCTGCCTCGGCGTCGGCGATCGTCGCGGCCAGCGTCCCGGTGCCGGGCGTGGGCGTGGCGCCCGTGCTCGCCGACGGGCTCGGCGTGGCGCTCGTCTGCGGCGCCGTGCCGGAGCCGGACGTGTCGCCGGACGACGGCGTACCACCTCCGCGCTCGAGCTCGGTCAGCGCGGCCGCGAGCGAGTTGCCGTAGGCCGCGTTGATGCCGTCGGAGACGAGCACCAGCTGCAGCGTCGGGAACCTCGCCGTGCCGGCCGTGGGCCGCACGTAGATCGGCTCGACGTAGAGGAACCCGCGGCCTGCAGGCAGGGTGAGCAGGTTGCCGTAGACCACTTCGGAGGCACCGCCCCGCTGCAGCAGGCTGATCTGCTGGGCGATGGCGGTGTTGCTCTTGAAGGCGCTCTGCGCCAGCTGCGGGCCGTTGATCTGCGCCGAGGCGGCCGGGATCGTGAGCACCCGCAGCGTCCCGTAGGAGTCGGGGTCGGTCGCGTCGCTGTCGACCGACATGAAGCCGGTGAGGTTCTCCCGGTTGCCGATCGGCGAGAAGGGCGTCGTCAGCGAGAAGGTGGACTCGCTCGTACCGGGCATCTGCAGCGTCAGGTAGTAGGGCGGCAGGTCCTGCTTGACGTCACCGGTCGGGTCCTGCGGGATCTTCCAGAAGTCGTTGTTGCTGTAGAAGACCCGCGGGTCGCTGACGTGGTAGCGCGTGTAGAGCTCGCGCTGCACCTTGAACAGGTCCTCGGGGTAGCGCACGTGCGCGAGCAGCTCGGTGTTCTTGTCGAGGTCGGCGCGCGGGTGCACGGTGCCGGGGAACGCCTTGCGCCAGGCCTTGAGCACCGGGTCGCTGGTGTCCCACTGGTAGAGCGTGACCTGACCGGTGTAGGCGTCGACCGTCGCCTTCACCGAGTTGCGGATGTAGTTGACCCGCCGGTCGTCCTGCTGCGCGACGACGCTGGAGGTCTGGGTGACCGCGTCGGCCGTGGCCTCGCCCAGCTTCTGCCGCGTGGAGTAGGGGTACGACGACGAGGTCGTGTAGCCGTCGACGATCCAGACGATGCGCCCGCCGACGACAGCGGGATACGGGTCGCCGTCGACCGTCAGCCACGGAGCGACCTTCTCGACCCGGTCGCGCGGCTCGCGGTCGTAGAGGATGCGCGACGAGGAGTTGACGCGGTTGGACAGCAGCAGGTTGCTGTCGCGGTACTTCGTCGCGTAGAGCACCCGGTGGAACAGTGAGCCGACCTCCACCCCGCCGCCGCCCTGGTAGGTGTTGCTGCGCGAGGACCCGCTCGGGTCGTCGGCCTCGACCGGCTGGGCGCCCTTGGGCGCGCCGACGATCGAGTAGTCCGGCGACTCCTCGCCGAAGTAGACGCGCGGCTCGAACTTCCCGAAGCTGTCGGAGGACAGGAAGCTCGGCTCGCCCTCGGTGTTGGGGTTGTCCGTGGCCGCGGCGACGAAGCCGTAGCCGTGGGTGTAGACCGTGCGCTCGTTGGTCCAGTTGCGCTGCGAGGCGTTGAGCTTGCTGGTGTCGACCTCGCGGACGGCGACGGCGACCTCGGTCTCCTTCCCGTCGATCGTGTAGCGGTCGATGTCGAGCGGGTCGGGGAACTCGTACCAGGTCTGGCCCTGCTGGCGCGCGGTGAACGTCGGCGAGACGACGTAGGGGTCGATCAGGCGGCTGCTGGCCAGGGTCGGGGACGCCGCTGCGGTCTGCACGTCGGCGGCGCGCTGAGCGGCGTACCCCTGCACCTTGACCGCGTCGAGGCCGTAGGCCGCGCGCGTCTGCTGGATGTTCTTGGTGATCTGCGCGGCCTCGCGGTCGGCCTCGCTCGGCTTCACGCGGAACTGCTGGTAGACCGCCGGGTAGAGACCGCCGATCAGCACCGCGGCGATCACCAGCGAGCCGAGGCCGAGCGCCGGCAGCAGCCAGGTGCGGCGCACGACGTTGGCGAAGAACAGCACCGCGCAGATCAGCGCGACCCACGCGAGGATCGTCTTGGCCGGCAGCAGCGCGTTGATGTCGGTGTAGGTCAGGCCGGTGAAGTCGGCCCGCCCGACCTTGCTCTCGCGCACGGCGAGGGAGTAGCGGTCGATGTAGTAGGCGACCGCCTTGAGCAGCACGAACAGACCCAGCAGCACGCTGAGGTGCACGCGCGCGGCGTCGGTGGTGCGGTCGCCGAAGCCCTGCAGGCGCACCCCGCCGTAGAGGTAGTGCGTGAGCGCCGAGGCGAGCAGGCACAGCACGACCAGCGTGAACGCGAAGCTCAGCACGAAGCGGATCCACGGCAGGTCGAAGACGAAGAACGAGATGTCCTTGCCGAACTGCGGGTCCTTCTTGCCGAACGGCGTGCCGTTGCGCCAGAGCAGGTAGGTCTTCCAGTGCGACGACGCCGACAGGCCGGCGAGCAGCCCGAGGACCACCCCCAGCGCGATGACGGCGACCTTGCGCAGCGGCTCGATGCCCATGCGGTAACGGTCGAGGCTCTGCTGCTCGGCCGAGCCGGGGATGTAGGTGGGCCGCAGGCGGTGGGCGAGGTACGTGTTGCCCGCCACCGCGCCGCCGAGCAGTCCGCCGAAGACCACGAAGAGCCCGACGTGCACGCCGATGCGCCGGGTGAAGACGCCCGAGGCGTCGACCGAGCGGTACCACAGCAGCTCTGTGTAGAAGGTGGAGAAGAGGGCGAAGCCCACCCCGAGCACCACGAGGATGACCAGCGTCGGCACCAGCACCCTGCCGCGACGGGGCAGGGCGATCCGGGGCGCGCGCCCCGGATCTCGGGGCATGGAGAAGCTCACGTCCGTCAACTTACCGAGCGACCCTGGGAGTTCCGCTTCTGCCAGACTCGCGGCCATGGATGCCGCCCGCCTCGCCGCCCTCGAGACCGCCGCCCTCGAGGTCGAGCAGCACGTCGCCGCTGACGGCTGGGACGCGCCGCCCCGGCTGTTCGCCCTCGTCCCCACCGCCGAGCTGCTCGCCGCCGAGCCGGCGCTCGCCGTGCAGCTGGGCCCGGCCGACCCCGAGGCGCTGACACCGGTCGAGCAGGAGGACCTGCCCGAGCACGACACCCTCGACGAGCTGCTCGCCGGCATCGGCTGGCCCGAGGGCGTCCTCGGCGCGGCACTGGTCGTCGAGCGCCTGGTCCTGCCGCCCGAGGCGGAGGCCGGCATGCCGGGCGACGAGCAGGAGGCGCTCGACTGGCTCTCGAGCCACCCCCAGCGCCAGGAGGTGCGCGTCGCCGTGGCGGTGCTGCGCGACGGCCCACGCGCGTGCGTGCTGCGGATGCGGGCGCACGAGGAGGAGGTCCTGCGAGGTCCGGACCTCGTGCCGGCGCTCGCCGAGGCGCTCGCCGCCACGCTGGCGGACTGAGCAGCCCTCCCTGCGCAGGCGGCGAGCTCAGCAGGTGGGGAGGGCCGCGGCCTTCCCCTGGCCGATCGCCGTCACGTCGGCGTAGGCCTCCTTCAGCGTCGAGACCTTCACCACCCGCAGGCCCTTCGGCACGACACCGTGGGTCTCCCCGCAGTTGTCGGCGGGCGCGAGGAACCAGCGCGCTCCCGCGGCGCGGGCACCGGCGAGCTTCTGCTGGATGCCGCCGATCGGCCCGACCTTGCCGGAGTCGTCGATCGTGCCCGTGCCGGCGACGAACTGGCCGCCGGTGAGCTCGCCCGGCGTCAGCTTGTCGATGATGCCGAGGGCGAACATCATGCCGGCGCTCGGGCCGCCGACGTCCTGCAGGCCGATCTTGACCTGGAACGGGTAGGTCTGGCGCACCGCCTGCTCGACGCCGATGCGGGCCTTGCCCTGCTCGTTGGCCGCCGTCGGCACCTGCAGGGTCAGGGTCTTGCCGCCCCGCTCGACCGTCATCGAGACCGGGTCGCCCGGGGTGTGTGCCTGGATCGCAGAGCTCACCGACTCGGGCGTCGAGGCCGGCTTGCCGTCGACGGAGCGCACGACGTCGCCCGCCTTGAGCGTGCCCAGCGCGGGCGCGCCCTCCTGGATCGACTTCACGACGATGTCGCGCTCGATCGGGATTCCGAGCTGGGTCAGGGCAGCGGTCGTGGCGGCGCTCTGCGAGAGCTCCATGTCCTCGGCGTTGCGCTTCTCGACCTGCTGCGGCGTCGGGTTGTCGGGGAACTCGACCTTGGTCGGCACGACCGCGTCGTGCGGGTCGAACCACGCGCGCAGCGCGGTCACGAGGTCCATGCGCCGCCCCGGCCCGCCGCGCAGCGAGACGGTGAGCAGCTGCAGGTGGCCGGAGGTCGGGTAGGTCGCGTGCCCGGAGATCGAGATGACCTCGCCGTTGCTGCCGTCGGTGCCGAGCGTGTTGGCCGTGGGCCCCGGCGAGAGCACGACGTAGGGCACGGGCAGCCACGACGCGAGCGCGGTCAGCACGACGATGAGGATCGCGCCCGAGGTGAGGGTCACGGTCCGCGGGCGCAGGGTCACGAAGCGTCCGGACCCTTGACGCGCACCGTGGAGCGGCTCGTGGCCTGGCTGAGAGCTGCCTGGAAGCGCGCGTAGCTCTCCACCGTGTCGGCGACGTCGGCGGGGCGCCGGGTGCGTCCCAGCCAGCTCACGCAGGCGATCGCGAGCACCACCGCGACCACGGGGATCGCCAGCCACGCGAGGGACGTCACGTCCACCAGCGTAGCCGCGGAGCGCTCACGGCGTGCCGACCCACTCGTCGGTGCCGTCGGCGAAGCGCTGGTGCTTCCAGATCGGAGCCCGCGCCTTGAGCTCGTCGACGAGCTGCTGGCAGGCGGCGAACGCCTCGCCGCGGTGCTCGGCCGCCACGGCCGCCACCACCGCGACCTCACCGAGCCCGAGGTCGCCCTCGCGGTGCAGCACCGCGACCGCCACGACGCCCGCGCGCGCCGCCGCCTCCTCGGCCAGCTCGGCGAGCACCGCCGGCGCGGTGGGGTGGGCGGTGTAGCCGAGGCTCGTCACCTCGCGCCCGCCGTCCGAGACGCGCACGGTGCCGACGAACGAGACGACGCCACCGGCGCGTACGTCGTCGACCGCCGCGAGCACCTCGGCGACCTCCAGCGGCGCGTCGCGGACCCCCGTCAGCCGTACGCGGCTCATCCCCGCCTCCTCTTGCGTGCGCGGCGCACCAGCGCCGCCGTGCCGACCACAGCAACCGCAGCACCTGCGGCCCCCAGCGTCGCGTCGCGCCGGATGGCGCGGTGGCCCTCGCCGGCGAGCTCCTCGAGCAGCAGGCCGAAGGCGGTCGCGTTGTCGTAGGCCGGCGACCACCCGGCCGCGAGCAGCCGTGCGGAAGGCACGACCCACGGGTGCACGACGTAGGACAGGTCGGCCGCCGGCCCGGGCACGACGCCCAGCCGGTGCAGCCGCTCGGCGGTGCCGAAGGCCAGCGCGGCCGGCAGCTCGATGCGGCGCAGCCCCGACAGCTCCTCGACCTGCTCCTGGCTCAGCGACCCCTCGCACCCCACGGTCAGGACGCCCTCGACCGCGCCGAGCGCAGCGAGCAGGAGCGCGTCGGCCAGGTCGTCGACGTGGCAGAACTGCCACCGCGGCTCGGTGCCCCGCACGACCAGCAGCCGGGGAGCGCTGAAGTGCCCGGCCACGCTGGTCTCGACCCCCGGCCCGACCAGCGCAGCGGGCCGCACGACAGTCACGGAGAGCCCCGGGTGGGTGCCGCGCGACCGCTCGGCCAGCGCCTCGACCTCGAGCAGCTCGCGCACCTCATGGGCGTCGGGCTGCGCGCGCAGCGGACCGTCCTCGTCGAGCGGCACCGGGTTGTCGGGCAGCGCGCCGTAGACCGCGGCACTGGTGACCAGCACCACGCGGGCCACCCGGGAGGCGGCCGCGGCGGTCAGCACGGTCGCCGCGGCCAACGCCGCGCCCGTGTCGGGCGAGGGGTGGACCAGCGCGTCGAGGCGGCCCAGGGCGCTCGCGAGCGCCGGGTCGTGCACGTCGGCGGTGCGCCAGACGACTCCCTCGACGCCCTCGAGCGGAGCGGCGCCGTCACGGCTCGCGTCGATGGCGACGACCTTGCGGACCCGCGGGTCGGCCGCCAGCCGGCGCACCGTCGCAGAGCCCACGGCACCCGCCGCGCCCGTGACCCCCACGGTGACCCGGCGCGCGGATACGGTGGAGGCGCTGGCGGCGGGATCGGGCTTCATCGGGGTCCATCCTCCCCCGGCGACCAGGGACAAGCGCGGAGGGCGACGTCATGAGCGACAACCCGTTCGGGTTCGGGCCGGGCACGGGCTCGGGCGAGCCCTTCGACATGGCCGCGGCGTTCGCGCAGATCGGCCAGATGCTGTCGTGGACGGGCGGCCCGGTCAACTGGGACCTCGCCCGCGACACCGCGCGCGCCGCGGTCGCCGGCTCCGACCCCTCGCCCTCGTTCGGCGACCGCGGCCTGGTCGAGCAGGCCCTGCGCCTGGCCGACCTCTGGCTCGACGACGTCACCGCGCTGCCGGCCGCCGGCGGACGGGCCGAGGCGTGGAGCCGCGCCGAGTGGGTCGAGCGGACGCTCCCGGTCTGGAAGAGCCTGGTCGAACCGGTCGCCGAGCGCGTCGTCGCGGCGATGGGCTCCGCGATGGAGGGCGCCACCGCCGAGGGCTCCGAGGGCTTCGCCCAGCTCCAGGCGCTCGGCATGCCCGCGATCGACCCCCGCCAGCTCTCCGGCATGATCCGCTCGATGAGCGCCTCGATGTTCGGCGCCCAGGTGGGCCAGGCGCTCGGCGCCCTCGCCGCCGAGGTCGTCGGCTCCACCGACGTCGGAGTGCCGCTCGCCGAAGGCGGGCGCACCGCCCTGCTGCCCTCGGGCATCGCCGCCTTCGGCAAGGGCCTCGAGGTCCCCGAGGACGAGGTACGCGTCTACCTGGCCCTGCGCGAGGCCGCCCACCAGCGGCTGTTCGCCTCCGCCCCGTGGCTGCGGGCGCGGCTGACCGCGGAGGTCGAGGCCTACGCGCGCGGCATCGAGGTCGACGCCGGCACCATCGAGGCGGCCATGGGCCAGCTCGACCCGACCGACCCCGCCGGGATGCAGGAGGCGCTGGGCTCGGGGCTCTTCGACCCGGCGCCCACCCCGGCGCAGCAGGAGGCGCTCACCCGCCTCGAGACGCTGCTCGCCCTGGTCGAGGGCTGGGTCGACGCGGTGGTCGCCTCGGCCGCCGAGCCGCACCTCAAGCACGCCGGCGGACTGCGCGAGACCGTACGCCGTCGCCGCGCCGCCGGCGGGCCCGCCGAGCAGACCTTCGCCAGCCTCGTCGGCCTCGAGCTGCGCCCCCGTCGCCTGCGCGACGCGGCCGCCCTCTGGCAGGCCGTCACCGACGCGCGGGGCACCGACGGGCGCGACGCGCTCTGGGCGCACCCCGACCTGCTGCCCTCGGGCGCCGACCTCGACGACCCGCAGGCGTTCGCCCGCGGCGGCGGCGAGGACATCTCCGTCGAGGCCATGCTCGCCACCGAGCAGACGGCTGAGGCCGACGAGGCCGACCCCACCGACGAGGGCGACGCGTGACGCCCGTCCCAGGATCGCTGCACGCCGACGCGGTGCGCGTGCTGGAGCAGTGGGCGGCGCCCGACGCGCAGCAGGACGCGCTGCGGCGCGACTACCTCGAGCACCTGCGCGCCCACCCCGACGGCCTCGACCGCGGCTGCCTGCCCGGGCACCTCACCGCCAGCGCGCTCGTGGCCGGGCCCGAGGGCCGCGTGCTGCTCACGCTGCACCGCCGGCTCGGCCGCTGGCTGCAGACCGGCGGCCACTGCGAGCCGGGCGACGCCACCCTGGCGAAGGCCGCGCTGCGGGAGGCGAGCGAGGAGTCCGGCATCGCCGGGCTGGTCGTCAGCGACTCGCCCCTCCGGCTCGACCTCCACCACGTCCCCTGCGCCGGGCCGGGCAGCTCGGTCGCCCACCTCGACGTGCAGTGGCTCGCCACCGCGCCCGCCGGCGCCGTCGAGGTGATCAGCGAGGAGTCCATCGACCTGCGGTGGTTCGCGCCCGACGCGCTGCCCGAGGGCGTGGACGCCTCCGTGCGCGCGCTGGTCGGCGCGGCGCTGCAGCTGGACTGACCGGTCCCGACCCGGGCGCCCCGCTCGCCGGGTCGGTGCCGTCCTGCAGCTCGTGGCGGAGGGCCCTACCTGAGCGTGAAGAGCGTGGGCGTGACCTGGGTGATCTCGAAGGAGCCGTTGGGCAACTGCACTCGGGTGTAGCGCCACCCCGCGATGACGCCGCTCCGGCTCACCGCGGTGGCGACCGAGTCGACGCCGCCGCTGGAGGGCATCGCGACGTAGGTGCCGGCCGTCCACACGGGAGGGCTGGGGACCTCGAAGACCTCGGCGACCACCTGACCACCCGCACCCAGCCGCGGGCCGCGGAAGGGACTGCGCAGGCCGAGCCGCGTCTCACGGCCACCTGCCCAGACGAGCGGGCTGTTCGCGAACAGAGAGCTGGACACCACCAGGGCGTCGCCCTCGTCGTCGAGGTCGTCGCGGCCGGCGTCGACCGCGTACTCGCTGCCGAGCAGGTGCACCCCCGTGTCGTCCGAGAGCCCGATGCGCAGTACCGGCGCGTCGGTCACCGGTGCGCACGGGTCGGTCCCGGCGAGCAGCAGGTCGTCACGCCGGTTCAGGGAGAGGACCCGCTGCTGCGCGCCCAGCCGGTGGTTGGTCGAGGCGCGTACCGCCCTGCCTCCGTGCCAGGTCCACACCTCGGTGGCGACGGCCTTCCGCTCGCCGCAGTCGACCGTCGCTCCGGGCACGTCGAAGGCGACGGTGCCCGCGTCGTTCACCTCGAAGTGCGCCGTGGGGCGGACGACGTGCCCGGGCACGGTGATGGGGTGGCTCGCACCGCCCGGGTCGACGAAGGCGACTCCGCTGGAGGTGGACCGGACGGTCCCGCCGAGCGAGTTGTAGGCCAGCACGCCCGGGCCGTCGAGGTAGGTCAGGGTGCCCCGGTGCCAGCGGAACGGTCGCGAGGGCACCGTGCCCGTGTGGGTCCCCACCCGTCCCAGCACGTCGCCGGCGTCGGTGACCTCGTCCACGTCGGCCACGGGGGCGGAGACGGTCACGTCGGTGATCCGGCCGTCGATCCAGACGACGGCGTGCACGCGGTCGTCCGGGTAGGGCTTGGTGGCGGTGCCCGCCACGACACGCCCTGACGGGCTGATGAGCGTCGGCGTGGTCGTCCACGAGGCGCCCAGCGAGGGCAGCGTCCGGCTCACCACGACCGACAGGAGCTCCCAGGCGATGTCGGTGCTGGACAGGATGCCGTCCGGAGAACGCCACTGGGCACCCGCGGTGACCAGGTGGCCGTCGAGAGAGGCGAAGTCGGGGAACTCGGAGGCAGAGCCCTCCGGCGCGGAGAGTGGGATCCAGGCGCCCTGGCGGTAGACCTCGAGCAACGAGCCCTGGACCACCAGCTCGCCGTGGGCGCCCAGGGCCACCAGGCGGAAGCCGCGGCCGTCGCTGAAGGGGCCGGCGACCTGCGTCAGCGAGCCGTGGGACCAGACCTCGACCCGGTCGCGGGCAGGCGCCTGGTCCGCCTCGTCGTGGACGGCGACGACACCCTGCGCGTTGACGAAGATCTCCCGGACCCCGGCACTGCCGAGGTCGTGCGTCGAGGTCCCGTCCCAGACCGCCAGCGCGACGGAGTCGGCCTGTCCGTCGAAGCACGGGTAGTCGCTCTGCAGGAGCAGGTCGCCGGCCGGCGTCCATGCACGCAGCACCACCGTCGTGGAGCGCGCGAGGCCGTCACTCACGGGCACCGCTGAGACCTTGCCTGCCCGCCAGACGAAGAACCGCGACGGCGGAGCGACGTCGTGCTCGCAGTCCACGGTCCCGCCGGGCACGCTCACGGCGACGGCCCGGTCCTCGGCCAGCAGGACGCCCTTGATGGTCGCGGGTGCCACGCCCGGGACCACGACCTCGGTGCGCGCGCTGCTGCCGGCGCGCACGAGGTAGAGCCGCTGGGACGCGGCGTCACGGACGACGGCGTCCCCGTGCTCGTTGGTCGCGACGGTGCCTGGCGGCCGCACAGGCGGGACGGGTGGGGCCGGCGTCTTCGGCGGGGTCGTGCGGGTGAGCCCGCCGCTGCGCCACCGGTAGTGGCGCAGACCCTGCCCGAAGTCGGCCCAGAGGCTGATGTCGCCGTTCTCGGCGATGGCAGTCGCGTAGGACTCGATGGACCGGGGCGCGAGGTCGACGACGCGCGAGTCCCGCCACAGCGTCGCGTGGCGCAGCCCGTTGGGGAGCTCGGACCACCCGACGAAGTCGCGCACCGAGTTGTAGTCCACGTAGTGGCTGAGGCCGCCGCCGAGACCCGGGAACTGGTAGGTCCGGACCTGGACCGGCGGTGCCGCCGGACCGGGGTCGGCGGCCGGCGCAGCCGAGGCGGTGGCTGGCGTGACCGAGAGGCCGGCGCACGTCAGCGCGACCGCAGTGCAGAAGGCAGCGAGCGTCTGCCGCATGGGATCCCCCGGGGAGTCGGTGTCCGGGGAGTCTCACGGTGCGCCGCAGCGGGGTCAACCCCGACCACGTGGACGGCGGGCGAACGGCGGCCGATCTGCGCCGCGCCGTCAGCTCAGCGAGGGCCCGGGCGGGTCGAGGTCGGCCGTCCCGGGCTGGCCGGCCTGCGTGACGAAGTCGATGCCCTCCAGGAAGCCCCTCGCGCGCTGCGTGCGGGGGTACCCCTCGAGCAGCGTCCAGAAGGCTGGGCCGTGGCCCGGCTCGAGCAGGTGGGCCAGCTCGTGCAGCAGCACGTAGTCGATGACCCAGGTCGGCACCCCGCGCAGCCGCGCGGACAGCCGGATCGAGCCGTCGGTGGGCGTGCACGAGCCCCAGCGGCTGCCCTGGTTCTCGACCCAGCGCACCGACTGCGGGCGGGCGAGCCCGCCGAGGAAGCGGCGGGAGAGGTCGGCGGCGCGCTCGTGCAGGGCGTCGTCGGAGGGGCTGCGCCGCTGCTCCTGCAGGTCGAGGCGCTCGAGCATGGTCCGCACCCAGCGCTGCTCCTGCGCGCTCGGGAGGCCGGCGGGCACCAGGACGACGACCGTGTCGCCCTCGCGGTAGGCCGAGACGGTGCGTCTGCGGCGGGCGCTGCGCCGCACCTCGACGCTCAGTCCGGTGGGTGAGGCCTCCGCGCTCATGACCGGACGCTACCGCGCCGCACCCCCTGCGCGCGGGGTTCTCCACCGTCGCGTCCCCAGGTTCTCCCCAGCTCTGTCCACAGGGTGGGGACGGCCGCCGGAGCCGCCGGAGCGGCGCGGCGCAGGCAGGCCCGGCCGCGCGTGTCGTAGGGTGACGCCTCGGAGCGCCCCGTGGTGGAACCGCCAGCTCCCGTCGACGAAGAAGGAGACCCCCATGGCCGAGAGCTACAGCGGCGACGCGTACTGCGTCAAGTGCAAGGAGAAGCGCGAGTTCACCGGCGAGGTCAAGGTGAGCGAGTCGGGCCGTCGCATGGCGCAGGGCATCTGCCCCGTCTGCGGCACCAAGCTCAACCGCATCCTCGGCAAGGCCTGATCCACCCCGTACGTCCTCGAGGGCGGCTCCCCTGAGGGGGAGCCGCCCTCGTGCGTTCCCCAGGCCTGTGGACGACGACCGCGGCGCCCGGCTCGGGTGGTCCACGCTGACCGGGTGCACCCCGTCCTCAAGACCGCCCTGCACCTGCTCTGGCGCGACCCGGGCAGCGTGCAGCTCGGCGTCGACCCCGAGCGGGCCGTCGTCGTGCAGGGCCTGGAGCCCGCCGAGCGCGCGCTGCTGAGCGGTCTCGACGGCTCGCTCGACACCGTCGACCTCGAGCGCTCGGCCGCACGGGCCGGGCTGGTGCCCGAGCGCGCCCGGGCGCTGCTGGCGCTGCTGCTGCGGGCCGGGGCGCTCGACGACCTCGGTGCGCGCGCTGCCCCGCTGGCCGGGTGGCGGGGCGACGTACGCGCCCGGCTGGCCCCCGACCTCGCCAGCCTCTCGCTGCTCCACCCCGCCCGCACGGACGGCGCGACCGCGCTGCTCGAGGCGCGCAGCCGCCGCTGGGTCGAGGTCCACGGCGCCGGGCGGGTCGGTGCGGGCGTGGCCCGGCTGCTCGCGGCGTCCGGAGTGGGCCGGGTGACCGTCGAGGACCCCGCCCGTGCCGGCGCCGCCGACGTCTCGCCGCTGGGCCTGCCTGCAGCGGCCGTGGGCATGCCGCGCGGGCGCGCGGCGGAGATCGCGGCGGCGGCGGACACCCCGCTAGCGGAGCGTCCCGCCGCCCGGGCCTCCCCCGACCTGGCGGTGCTGGCCGGCGCCGGACGGCCCGACCAGCGCACCGTCGACGCGCTGGTGCGCGCCGGGGTGCCCCACCTGCTGGCCGGCGTGCGGGAGACCGTGGCGGTCGTGGGGCCGCTGGTGGTGCCGGGCGTCACGAGCTGCCTGCGCTGCCTCGACCTGCACCGGCGCGACCGCGACCCCGGCTGGCCGGTGCTGGTGGCCCAGCTTATGGCCGGCGGACCCGACGTCGAGCCCTGCGACACGGCGCTGGCCGCGCTCGGGAGCGCCGCTGCCGCCGCCCAGGTCCTGGCCAACCTCGACGGCGCGAGGGACGGGCCCGCGCGCGACGGGGCGCTGGAGTACTCCTTGCCCCACGGCCTGCTGCGCCGGCGCAGCTGGTCAGCGCACCCCCTGTGCGGGTGCCGGTGGGTCCAGTAGCCGCTGGCGGCGCTCGAGCAGAGGGGCGAGCAGGTCCCCGAGCTCGTCGACCCGCGCGAGCACGTCCGGCGCGGTGAATCGCAGGTCCTCCGGGGCGCGGCACGCGGCCACCTCGTCCCACGTCACCGGCGTCGAGACGGTCGGCGCCTCCCGGGCGCGCAGCGAGTAGGGCGCAACCGTGGTCTTCGAGCCGTTGTTCTGGCTCCAGTCGATGAGCACCTTGCCCGGACGCAGCGCCTTCGTCATGCGCGAGACGACCAGGTCGGGGCGCTCGCGCTCCAGGTGCTCGGCCAGCGCGCGGGCGAAGGCGTGCGTGCGCTCCCACGGCGTCGTCGCGACCGGCACGCACAGCTGCATGCCCTTGGAGCCGCTGGTCTTGGCCCACACCTCGAGACCGCCCCACTCGGGCCGGACCAGCGTGGTGCGGATGAGCTGGGCCACCTCGCTGCACTCGACGACCGTCGCCGGCGGGCCCGGGTCGAGGTCGAGCACCACGAGGTCGGCACCGCGCACGCCGCCGCGCGGGCCCACGGTCCACTGCGGCACGTGCAGCTCCAGGGCGGCGAGGTTCGCCAGCCAGACCAGCGTGGCCAGCCCCTCGACCACGACGTAGTCGATGGTCTCGCGGCCCTTCGTGCTGCCCGGCGAGTCGAGCGTGACAGTGCGCACCCAGTCGGGCGTGTGCTTCGGCGCGTTCTTCTCGAAGAAGTCGCCGCCTTCGACGCCGTCGGGGTAGCGCTTGCGCGTCGCGGGCCGTCCGGTCAGGTGCGGGAGCAGCACGGGCGCGACCCGCGCGTAGTAGTCGATGACCTCGCCCTTGGTGAAGCCCGTCGCCGGGTACATCACCTTGTCGAGGTTCGAGAGCATCAACCGGCGTCCGTCGACCTCGACCGGCGTCTTCGTGGCGGCCATGTCGTCCCACTCCCCGGCTCGCGCGTCCGGCATGCAGAGTTTCCCTGCGGCCGAAGATCGGGAACACTGTGCCGCATGCAGGCCATCTGGAAGGGCACGGTGTCGTTCGGGCTCGTGTCGATCCCGGTGCGGCTCTACGCCGCCACCGAGGAGAAGGGCGTGTCCTTCCGACAGGTCCACGACGCCGACGGCGGGCGCATCAAGTACAAGCGCGTGTGCTCGGTCGACGGCGAGGAGGTCGCCTACCGCGACATCGTCAAGGGCTACGAGCTGCCCGACGGCGACACCATCGTGCTCACCGACGAGGACTTCAGCGCCCTTCCGCTCGCGACCAAGCGCGTCATCGACGTGCTGCAGTTCGTGCCGCTCGAGCAGGTCGACGGCGTCTACCTCTCCAAGCCCTACTACCTCTCGGCCGAGGGGCCCGGCACCAAGCCCTACGTCCTGCTGCGCGACGCGCTGGAGGGTGCCGGCCGGGCGGCGCTGGTCAAGGTGGCGCTGCGCAACCGCGAGTCGCTCGCGGTGATGCGCCCGAAGGACGGCGCCCTGCTCGTCCAGACCATGCTGTGGCCCGACGAGGTGCGCGACGCCGCGCCCTTCGCGCCCGAGCAGGAAGTCACGGTCCGCGACCAGGAGGTCGCGATGGCCCAGTCCTACATCGAGACGCTGTCGGGCGACTTCGACCCGTCGGGCTTCACCGACGACTACCGCGTGGCGCTCGAGCAGCTCGTCGAGGCCAAGGTCAACGGGCGCGAGGTGCCCGAGACCGAGGAGCCCGAGGACAGCGGCGGCCAGGTCGTCGACCTGATGGCCGCGCTGCGCGCGAGCGTCGAGGCCGCGCAGTCGCGCCGCGCGGGCACCGACACCGCGACCGCGCCCGCCGCCCGGGCCGCGTCGCCGTCGAGCTCGGGCGGCGGGACGACGAAGACGGCCGCCGCCGCGACGAAGGCGCCGGCGAAGAGCACGGCCGCTGCCAAGAAGGCCCCGGCCAGGGCGGCAGCGAAGTCCACCACGACGAAGTCCACCACGACCGGGTCCACCGCGGCGGCGAAGAAGACCGCGACGAAGAAGGCCGCCACCGCTTCGACCGCTGCCAAGAAGGCACCGGCGAAGAAGACGGCGGCGAAGAAGTCGGCCTAGCGGCGCGGTCGCGCCTCGAGGAGCGCGGCGGCCAGGGCCCGCCGTACGACGTAGACGGACAGTGATCGAGAACGTAGGGGTGTGCGGATCGTGGGTGTCATGGAGTTCCTGCTCGCGGTGGGGCTCGTGCTGCTGCTGATGTGCCTCGGCACGGCAGCCGTTGCCGTCATGGGTGCGCGCAAGGCGAAGCGGGCCCGTCACTGACGAACCCGGGGCAGGCGCCGTACCGCCCGGCGCAGGTGACGACGCCGAGCGGTACGACCGTGCTTGCCTCAGCCGGCGGGCGTGCGCCGCTGGAGGCGGTAGGTGCGAGCCTCGGCGAGCAGCCGGCGGCGGGTGCGGCCGGCCTGCGCCTCGTCGAGGCGCCGCGCATGCTCTGCGCGTGCGAGTGCTTCGTTGAGCAGCAACATCTCGGTGCTCCGGATCGTGGTGCGGATGGTGGGTGCGGGCGACCGGGCCACAGTGGTGTGCAGTGGCATGACCGGGCGGCCCGAGTGGTCCAGCGTGGTGGGCGCGCTGGCCGTGAGCGCGGTGAGGCAGCTGAGCATCAGGCGGCCACCTCGGTCTTGCGCGGACGTCCCCGCGGACGCTTGCGCGCCACGATCACGCCCTGGACGAACAGCTCGCCGCCCCAGACGCCCCACGGCTCCTGACGCTCGAGCGCCCCTTCGAGGCACTCGTCACGCAGCGGGCAGGTGCGGCACAGGGCCTTGGCCTGCTCGACGTCCTGGGGCGACTCGGCGAAGAACAGCTCCGGGTCGTCGGCGCGACAGGGGATGTTGTCGTCGACAACCCCTATCGACATCGATAGCTCCAGCAGTTGCACGGTGCCTCCTACCTCGGGTCTTGGACTGTTGACGGTGCGTCGGTGGACTTCTCAGCGGTGGAGAGGAGATCCACCTCGGCAGGTGCTGCCCTTGCGAGCAAACAAAAGGGCCGCGGATCCCGGTGAGGGGTTCCGCGGCCCTGGAGGCGCCGTCCGGTGGTCAAGCCGGAGGTTTCCAGGGCGTGGGACCCAGCACTCGGGGGGAGACCCAGCGCTGCTTCGACGTGGCTACTGCGGCCGCATCGGTGCCCGCGAAGGGACCGGTGGCGACGCGCGCAGCTGCGCCGGCAGCCACGGGCATGCAGAGGTTCGCGACCGCGGCGGCAGGGACCTGCACCGGGGCCGCTACGTGCACGGGCGCGGCACCGTGGACCACGAGCGTGCGCGTCTGCGAGATCGACGTCGTCAGCATCGTCAGCACTGGATCCACCTGCCTTCCCGCTCCGGGGCGTCCGGGGATGCTCCCCGGCGCGTGAGAAGACGGTAGCGCCGCGGGTGTGACGCGGGCAACCCTATTTAGCGGGAGATCTCGCTGGGCTCGGCGCCGCGCACGATGGCGAGCACGTCAGCGCCGTACTTCGCCAGTTTTGTTGCGCCCACACCGGAAACTCGCGACATCGCGCGCTCGTCGGCCGGCAGCGCCTCGGCGATCTGGGCCAGGGTGGCGTCCGTGAAGACGACGTAGGCGGGCAGCGACTGCTCCTTGGCCTGCGCCGCGCGCCAGGCGCGCAGCCGCTCGAAGACGGCCTCGTCGTAGGCGGGCGGGCAGTCGTCGCAGCGCCCGGTCTTGCGCTCGGCCGGCGAGCCGAGCGGGCGCCCGCAGCTCGAGCACGTGGTCGCGAGGGCCCGGCGCCCGCTGCCGCTGCCGCCGGCGCCGGTGGAGGCCGAGCGGGTCTCCGGGCGCAGGCCGTCGAGGAAGCGCGACGGGCGCCGCCCCCGCGCCCGCGACCACGAGAGCACGAGGTGCTCCCGGGCACGGGTCAGCCCGACGTAGAGCAGCCGGCGCTCCTCCTCGACCGCCTCGGGGGTGTCGGCGAAGCTGATGGGCAGCAGCCCCTCGACCAGTCCGACGACGAAGACGGCGTCCCACTCGAGGCCCTTGGCGGCGTGGAGCGAGGCGAGAGTGACGCCCTCGACGGTCGGCGCGTGCTGGGCCGACGCGCGCTCGTCGAGCTCGACGACGAGGGCGTCGAGGGTCGCTCCCCCCGGGAGCTCGTCGGCGAGCCGCACGATGGCGGACAGCGACTCCCACCGCTCGCGCACCGCGCCCGCCCCGCGGGGCGCCTCGCTCGACCAGCCGGTGCTCGACAGCACGGCCCGGGCGGCCTCTCCCGCAGGGTCTGCGCCCGAGCCGGAGCGTGCCGCGCCGCGCAGCAGCAGGTGCGCCTCGCGCACCTCGCGCCGCTCGAAGAACCGCTCCCCGCCGCGCAGGACGTAGGGCACCGAGGCCTCGGCGAGCGCGGACTCGTAGGCCTCGCTCTGCGCGTTGGTGCGGAACAGCACGGCGATCTCGCTGGCACGCAGCCCCGACGCCACCAGCCGCGCGGCTTCCCGGGCGACGGCGTCGGCCTCGGCCGCCTCGTCGGCGTGCTCGAGGTAGCGCACCTCCGGCCCGGCCGGGCGCTGGGCGACGAGCTGGAGCCGCTGGTCCTTCGGTCCGGTGGCGCGCGAGAGCACCGCGTTGGCCGCCGCGACGACCTGCGGCGTCGAGCGGTAGTCGCGCACCAGGCGTACCTCGGTGGCGTGCGGGTGGCGGCGGCGGAAGCCCATGAGGTGCTCAGGGCTGGCCCCGGTGAACGAGTAGATCGTCTGGCTGGGGTCCCCCACGACGCACACCTCGTCGCGCCCGCCGAGCCAGAGGTCGAGCAGGCTCTGCTGGAGCGGGTTGACGTCCTGGTACTCGTCGACGACGAAGCGGGAGTACTGCCTGCGGACTGCGTCGGCGACCGTGCGGTCGTCGGCGAGCAGGCCGACCATGAGCACGAGGACGTCCTCGAAGTCGATCAACCCCCGGGCCCGCTTCGCCTCGTCGTAGGTGGAGAGCAGCCGGGCGGTGCTCGCGGCGTCGAGCCCGGCCGGCGGCACCCGTCCGGCCCGCGCGGCGGCGGCCGGGTAGTCCTCGGCACTGACCTGCGAGACCTTGGCCCACTCGACCTCGGCCGAGAGGTCGCGCACCGCGCTGCGGTCGGTGGGGAAGCGCAGGCGGGAGGCCGCCTCCGCCACGAGCGGCGCCTTGTGCGCCGCGATGGTCGGCAGCTCGCCCCCGACGGCGCGCGGCCAGAAGTACTGCAGCTGGCGCAGGGCGGCGCTGTGGAACGTGCGCGCCTGCACGCCCTCGGCGCCCAGCCCGCGCAGCCGGCTGCGCATCTCCCCCGCTGCCCGCGCGGTGAAGGTCACGGCCAGCACCGACTGCGGCACGTAGACGCCCGACGCGACGCCGTAGGCGATGCGCGAGGTGATCGCGCGGGTCTTGCCCGTGCCCGCCCCGGCCAGCACGACGACCGGACCGGTGAGGGCCAGCGCCACCTGGCGCTGCTCGGGGTCGAGGCCCTCGAGGATCTCGTCAGGTGTCGGTCGCACGGCCCCATCGTCTCAGGCGCGCGCACCCCGCGGGAGCATGCGGTGCCCGGCCTGGGGAAGCATTCGCAGGGTGCACGCGGTTGTGCACAGGGCGGCCGGGACGCGGCCGCACGCCGACGCGAGGAGCAGCGATGACGAGCGAGTCGACCAGTCCGACGGGCAGCAACGCGGTCGTCATGTACTCGACGACGTGGTGCGGCTACTGCCGCCGGCTGAAGTCCGCGATGGACCGCGCCGGCGTCGCCTACTCCGAGGTCGACATCGAGCAGGACCCCGCGTCGGCGGCACTGGTCGAGAAGGTCAACGGCGGCAACCGCACCGTGCCGACCGTGGTGTTCCCCGACGGCAGCGCCATGACGAACCCCAGCCTGCGCGACGTGCAGTCGCGCCTCGCCGGCGTCTGACCGGCTCCTAGACCGTGCGCCAGCCCGGCGGCTCCACGCCGCCGGGCTGGAGCTCGGGCGGGTCGTAGGGCGCGCGCGTGAGCACGAACGTCGCGATGTCGAGCGAGGTGACCGAGCCGTCGGCGCCGCGGACGACCCGCAGCGCCTCTCCCGCGTAGTAGCCGTCGATCCCCACCCACTCCTCGCCCCTGCGGCGGAAGCGCGCGGCGCGGCCGACGCCCTGCAGCGTGAGGAGGTCGAGCGTGTCGGGGCCGGTCAGGCGCACGGCGAGCGGCGTGACGCCCCAGTACCACGGCCCCGCGATCTCGAGGTCGGCTGCTGCGACCTCGGTCGCCGGCCGCCACGCCGGGGCGACGTAGGGCTCGTGCTCGGCGACCAGGGCCAGCAGGTCGGCCCCGATCGAGCCGTCGAGCCCCACCGTCGAGTTGGCCACCACCAGCGAGGCCGTCTGCTGCTCGCGCTCGACCAGGAACGAGGCCAGGAAGCCCGGCATGGACCCGCCGTGCCCCACGAGCAGCGCGCCGGTCGCCGTGCGGTGCACCTGGAGGCCCAGGCCGTAGCCCGACCACCCGCTGGGCCGCGCGTCGACGACGCCCGGGGTGGCCATCTGCTCGACCGTCTCGGGCGCGAGCACCTCCGGCGCGAGGCCCAGGAACACCCGCGAGTAGGCGGCGAGGTCGCGCAGCGTCGACCACAGCTGCCCCGCGGGTGCCATGGCGCCCGCATCAGGTGTCGGCTCGGGCAGCACCAGGTCGGCCCACGGGTGGACGGCGAGCCCGGTCGCGGCCGGCGGCTCGGGCATCGGTGAGGTGCGGGTCATGCCCAGGGGCTCGAGGACCTCGCGACGCACGCAGTCGACCCAGGGCGCGCCGCGCCGGGCCTCGACGACCGCGCCGAGGATGCCGAAGCCCACGTTGGAGTAGTGGAAGCGGACGCCCGCGTCGTGGACCCGGTGCTCCTGCCCGAGCGAGCTCGCCAGCGCGTCGAAGCCGGCGCCCGGCGTGCGCTCCCACCACTGCCCGGGAGACTCGGAGGTCAGGCCGGCGCTGTGGGCCAGCAGCTGGCCGACGGTCACGTCGCCCACCGGAGTGCCCGGCGCGTGCCGGCCGACCGGGTCGTCGAGGCGGAGCAGTCCCTCGTCGCGCAGCCGCATCACCAGCACGGCGACGAAGGTCTTGGTGATCGAGCCGATGCGGTACTGCGTGTCGGCGTCGGGCACCGCTCCCTCGCGCGTGCCGTCGACGGTGCCGCGGCCCGCGGCCCAGGTCAGCTCGCCGGCCTGCACGACGCCGGCGGCGAGCGAGGGCAGCCGGCCCTGCCGCTGCGAGCGCGCAGCACGGGCGAGCAGGCGGGCCTCGAGATCGGGTCGCATGCCACCCACGCTAACGGCTGGCGCGGCGTCTGCCGCCGTCGTCCACAGCCCGCTAGGCGTCTGCCGGACCGTCGGCCCCGCCGCCGCTCCCGCTGCCGCCGCCGCCGTCCAGCCAGTCGTACGCGCTGCCGTCCCAGCCGCTGGCGCCGTCGTCGGTGCCCTCGGACGTCGCGTCGTCAGTGCCGCTCGTGCTGTCGCCAGTGCCGTCGGACGTGCCGTCGTCGGTGCCGCCGGACCCCGGGTCGTCGATCGTCGGGTCAGGCAGCTCGGGCGGCTCGCCGCTGTCGTCCGGGCCCGGTCCCACGACCCGGCTGCTGCTGGTGCCGGTCCCGGACGTGCCGGTCGCCGGCGCGCGGCCGGAGCCCGCCGACGGGGCCGGCCGCGGCGTCGCAGCCGGTGCGCGCCGGGCGGCGGGCTCGCGCACGCCCTCGACGGTGTCGCGCCCGCCCTCGCCGAGCAGGGTGTCGCGGCCGCCGCCGCCGACGAGGACGTCGTCGCCCGGACCGCCGTGCACGACGTCGGCCTGCGGCCCGCCGCACACCAGGTCGTCGCCGGCGAGCGCCCAGACGGTGTGCCGCCCGCCGGTGACCACGATGACGTCGCGGCGGGCGGTGCCCCGGACCGTCGCGGGCGAGGTGCGGGTCACCACCAGGGTGGCCGCGTGCCCCAGGCAGCGCGGGACGGCGGTGCGGTGCGGCGTCCGGTGGGCGGTGTGCCCGGAGCCGGCTGCCAGGGCTGCCGGTGCCGCCACCGGGACGGCCACCAGCGCCGGCACCAGCGCGGCGACGAGGCGGGTGCGGGTGCTCATGCCCGGTGCTTCGGCAGCACGGGCCACCGGCCTGATAGTCCGGCAGGCGCGGGGCTGACGCCCCGGGAGGAGCGCCTCAGCGCCAGGTGCCCTCGGCGGGCAGCTCGGCGCCGTACCAGTGCTCGATCAGCCGCCGGGCGATGGAGACCGCGGGCGGCAGGCGCAGGGTGCCCGCGGCGGTCTCGCGGCCGAACTCCTCGCGGCTGACCCACCGGGCCTGCGCGATCTCGACCTCGTCGGCGCGCAGCTCGGTGGTCAGCGCCCGGCCGGTGAAGCCGAGCATCAGGCTGGCGGGGAACGGCCAGGCCTGGCTGCCGAGGTAGGTGACCTCACCGACGGTGACGCCGACCTCCTCGGCGACCTCGCGGCGCACGGCCTGCTCGAGGCTCTCGCCCGGCTCGACGAACCCGGCCAGCGTGCTGAACCGGCCCTCCGGCCAGGACGCCTGCCGGCCCAGCAGCAGCCGGTCGTCGGCGTCGACGATCGCCATGATGACCGCGGAGTCCGTGCGGGGGTAGTGCTGTGTGCCGTCGACCGGGCAGTGGCGCACGTGGCCGCCGTCGGTCACCTCGGTCGCCGCGCCGCAGCGCGGGCAGTGGGTGTGGGTGGCGTGCCAGTTGGCGAGCGCGACGGCGTTCACCGCCAGCCCGACGTCGCGGGCGGCCAGCAGGGTGCCGACCTCGCGCAGCGTCACCGCACCCTCGGGCGCGTGCTCGCCGACGGGCAGCAGGGCGAAGTACGCGGTGTCCTCCGGGTCGAGGCCGAGGAACACCCGGCGCTCCGGCGGCGCGTCGAGGGCGGACTCCAGGACCAGCGCGTCGTCGTGCACGACGAACCGGCCGCCCGGGTAGACGCGCAGCACCCGGCTGCCCGGGTCCTTCCACCGCAGCTCGAGCTCCTCAGGCCGGGTGCGCAGCTCGGCCGCGCGGTCGATCCCGGAGCGCGAGAGCGCCAGCTCGCCGAGGCTCACGCGTGCTCCCTGCGGACGGTCTCGGCGCCGAGCGCCGCCAGCTCGTCCCAGAGGTGCGCCGCGGACTGCGCGCCCTTGAGCAGCGTGGGGATGTGGGCGTTCTCGTTGGGGGCGTGGCAGCCGGCGTCGGGCAGCGTCGCGCCGAGGTAGACGAGCGGCACGCCGAGCGCCTCCTGGATGTCGGCCTCGGGCCCCGAGCCGCCCTCGCGCGTCACGCGCACCGGCACCCCGAACGCGGTCTCCATCGCGCGGTGCAGCGCCTGCAGGGCCGGCGCGTCGAGGGAGGTGGAGCAGGCGCGTACGCCGTCGCCCTCCCACTCGAGCGAGAGCTGCGCGCCCGACGGGGCGCAGTCGGCCAGCCAGGCCTCGACGGCCTCGCGAACCTTCGCGGGCTCCTGGCCGGCGACGATGCGGAACGACACGTGGGCGTGGGCCTCGCGCGGCACGATCGTCTTGCTGCCGGCGCCGACGTGGCCGCCCCAGAATCCGTTGACCTCGGCGGTCGGCCGGCACCACACCCGTTCGAGCGTCGTCCAGCCGGCCTCGCCGGAGGCGACGCGGGAGTGGGCGTTCGCCAGCCACTCCTGCTCGTCGAAGGGCAGCGACGCGATGAGCGCGCGCTCCTCGTCGCTGGGGTCGACGACGCCGTCGTAGAAGCCCGGCACGGCGACGCGGCCGTCGTCGTCGTGGAGCCGGCCGAGGATGCGGGCCACAGCCGTGGCGGGGTTCAGCACCGCGCCGCCGAACGAGCCGGAGTGCAGGTCGACGTCGCGCGCGACCAGGTCGAGGTGCAGGTAGAGCATCCCGCGCAGCCCGATCACGGTCGAGGGCACGTCCTCGGCCCACATGCCGGTGTCGGAGACGACCACCACGTCGCAGGCCAGGCGCTCGCGCTGCGCGGCCAGCAGGGCCGGGAAGTGCGGCGAGCCCGACTCCTCCTCGCCCTCGACGAGCAGCTTGAGCGTGACGGCGGGAGCGCTGCGGCCGCCGGCCTCCAGGTGCGCGCGCAGGCCGAGCAGGTGCATGGCGACGTGGCCCTTGTCGTCCGCGACGCCGCGGGCGTAGAGCCGGTCGCCCTCGACGCGCGGCTCGTAGGGCGGGCGCACCCACTGCTCGAGCGGCTCGACCGGCTGCACGTCGTGGTGCGCGTAGACGAGCGCGACGGGAGCGTCCGGGTCGTCGGCCGGCCACTCCGCGTAGACGGAGGGCAGCCCCGGCGTCTCCCACAGCTCCACGGTGGGGAACCCGGCCGAGCGCAGCGCGGCGGCGAGCCACTCGGCGCTGCGCCGCACCTCACCGGCGAGCGCGGGGTCGCCGGACTGGCTCGGGATCCGCAGCCACTCGACGAGCTGGTCGAGCCACTGGTCGGCCTGCGCGGCGACGACGTCGGCAACGGTGGTCACCCGGCGACACTAACCGTGGGACGGCGTACCGGCACGAGGGGTAGGGCCATCCCCACCCCCGACCGGCCAGCACGCCTCATGGCGGCCGGTCCACCGCTTCCCTAGCCTCGAGGACGTGTCCGAGACCACTGCACCCGTCGGCGGCGACGCCCCCGCCCCACCCGCCGAGAGCCCGCCCGCCCCCGCGCGGGCCGAGGCCGCCGAGGGCGCCTCGCTGCCGGCGCTGCTGCCGAGCGTGGCGCACGTCGCGCTCGACCTGCTGGTGGCCGTCGTGCCCTTCACCGTCGTGGTTGTGCTCCTGGCGCTGTCGCTCAGCCTGATGGTGCTCTTCCTGCTCGGGGTTCCCCTGCTGCTGCTGACCTTCGCGGCCAGCCGGGCGTTCGCGCGGATGCAGCGCGGGCGCATCGAGGCGGTGCTCGGCGTGCGCATCCCCGCCCCCAGCCCGCCCCGGCGCGGCGGCGGGCTGGTCGAGCGGGCCCGGGCCGAGATCAGGAGCGGCACGCAGTGGCGCCAGCTGTCCTACCACCTGCTCGCGCTGCCCTTCGCGGTCGTGACCAGCGTGCTCGCGTTCGGCGTGCCGGGCTGCGGTCTCGCGCTCGCGACGGTGCTCGGCTGGAGCGCGCGGATGGACCGCTCGCAGCTGGCGGTGCTGCGCGACGGGTGGACGCTGCCGGCCTGGACCTTCCTCGGCGTCATGGTGCTGTTCCTGGCGCCGTGGGGCGTGCGCGCCGCAGCAGCGGGCGACGTCTGGCTGGCGCGCACCCTGCTCGGGCGCGACGAGCGGGCCGAGCTCGCTGCCCGCGTCGACACGCTGACCGAGACCCGGGCCGGCGTCGTGGCCGCCGCAGACGCCGAGCGCCAGCGGATCGAGCGCGACCTGCACGACGGCGCCCAGCAGCGGCTCGTCTCGCTCGCCATGAGCCTGGGCCGCGCGCAGAACCGGCTCGAGACCGACCCGGAGGGCGCCCGCGAGCTGCTGGCCGAGGCGCACCGCGAGGCGAAGCTCGCCATGACCGAGATCCGCGACCTCGCCCGCGGCATCCACCCCTCGATCCTCACCGACCGCGGGCTCGCCGCAGCGCTCGCGCCGGTGGCCGCCCGGCTGCCCCTGCCCGTGCACCTCGACATCTCGGTCGACCCGCGTCCGGCCCCCGACGTCGAGGCGGTCGCCTACTACACGGTGGTCGAGGCGCTCACCAACGTGGCGAAGCACGCCGACGCCCGCGAGGCCAGCGTCCTGGCCCGCCGCGTGGGCGACACCCTGCTGCTCGAGGTGCGCGACGACGGCCGGGGCGGCGCCGACACCGCCCGCGGGAGCGGCCTGCGCGGCCTGGCCGGCCGGCTCGCCGGCGTCGACGGCACGTTCTCCGTCACCAGCCCCCCGGGCGGTCCGACCGTCGTGCGGGCCGAGCTCCCCGCCCCTGCCGAAGGAGCGCAGGCATGAGCCGGCACCCCGCCCGTACGCCCCTGCTCGTGGTCGGAGCGGTCTTCGCCGTCCTGGGCATCGGCTGGACGGCGCTCAACCTGGTCATCGTCATGGCGCGGCACTCCGCGTCGTCGACCTCGTCGGTCGCCGGCACCGTCACCGCCGTGCGCGTCGCGCCCTCCAGCTGGTGCGGCGGCTCGGTGCACGTGGTCGGCGAGGACCGCACCGACGCGGCCCTGTCGTGGAAGGACTCCTGGTCGCTGGCGCGCCCCCGCCACAACGTCACGCTGGAGGGGACGACACTCGTGGTGCGCATGTCGTGCCCCGCGTCGATCGGATGGACCCCCGCCGTGACCCTCACCCTGCGCGTGCCGCGCGCCACCAGCCTCGACCTGCGGGCCGACGACAGGCTCAGCGTCCAGGGCACCCGGGGCCGGCTCAAGGCGCGCACGGACAGCGGCTCGCTCACGGTCACCGACGTCGTCGGCGACCTCGACCTCGGCACCGACTCCGGAGCGGTCCGCGCCAGCGGCGGGTCGGCGGCCACGGTGCAGGCGCACGCCGACTCCGGCGACGTGCGGCTCGACCTGCCGGCGGTGCCCGACGCGGTCACCGTGACCACCGACTCCGGCACGGTGCGGGTGGCGGTGCCCGGGACGGTGGGCTACCGCGTCGGCATCGAGACCGACTCGGGCTCCCGCACCGTACGCGTCCGCCAGGACTCCGCCTCCGCGCACCGGGTGACGGCGCACACCGACTCCGGCGACGTGACGGTGCTGCCGCGGTGACCGCGCTGCGGCTCGCGACCTGGAACCTGCTGCACGGGGTGTCGACCACGGACGGCACGGTGTCCGAGGCGGCGCTGCGGTCGGCGGTGACCGCCCTCGACGCCGACGTCCTCGGCCTGCAGGAGGTCGACTCCGAGCAGCCGCGCTCCCACGGGCTGCGCGAGGCGGCGGTCGCCGCCGACGCGCTGGGCGCGGTGGACTGGCGCTGGCTGCCGACGCTGGTGGGTACGCCGGGGCGCCACCGCACGTGGCGACCGACCGTCCTCGGCGAGGTCGTGCAGGGCTCGCCGGCCTACGGCATCGCGCTGCTCTCGCGGCTGCCGGTGCTGCGCTGGGCCGAGCTGCGGCTGGCCGCGGCGCCGTTCGGCGCGCCCCTCGTGGTGCCCGGCGACCCCCGCCCGCGCGTGGTCGTCGTGCCGGACGAGCCGCGCGCCGCCCTGGCCGCGGTCGTGGAGACCGCGGACGGCCCGGTCTCGGTCGTGACCGCGCACCTGTCGTTCGTCCCGGGCTTCAACGTGCGCCAGCTGCGGCAGGTGGTGCGCTGGGCACGGGCCGAGCTGCCGGCCCCGCGCGTGCTGCTCGGCGACCTCAACCTGCCGGGCGGGCTGCCCGGGCGGGTCTCCGGGTGGCAGCAGGTCGGCCGGGTGCCGACCTACCCGTCGGCCCGGCCGCGCCTCGCGTTCGACGCGGTGCTGGGCGACGGGCTGTCGGGCTGGTCGGCGTCGGAGCCGCGCGCGGTGCCGCTGCCCGTCTCCGACCACGCCGCGCTGGTGCTCGAGCTGAGCAGCGCCTCGAGCTCGGCCCGGCCGGGCAGCGGGTCGGGCCGCTCGACGACGCCGCTCGCGACGTAGAGGAACGCCGCGCCGACCCGCTCGGGCTCGAGGCCCTGCAGCTGCGCCCACGCCTCGCGGTAGACCGCCAGCTGCAGCGGGTCGGCCCGCTCGCGCCCGGTCTTCCAGTCGACGACCTCGAACCCGTCGTCGGTGGTGTAGACGGCGTCGATGCGGCCGCGCACCATGCGCCCGCCTAGCAGGATCGCGAACGGCGCCTCCACGGCGTAGGGCGCGCGCTCGGCGTAGGGCGTGCGCAGGAACGCCTCGCGCAGCCGCTCGAGGGCCGCGTCGTCGTCGATGCCCGCGTCACCGGCGCCGGGCAGCTCGTCGGGGTCGAGCAGCGGCTGCTGGGAGAACAGCGACTCGACCCACGCGTGGAACGCCGTGCCGCGGCGGGCACCGGTCGCGGGCGGGCGCGGCATCGGCCGGGCCAGGTCGCGCGCGAGGGCGCCCGGGTCGGCGGCCAGGCGGAGCACCTGCGTGGTCGTCAGCGAGGTGGGCAGCTCGACCTCGCGCCTGCGGGCGCGGGCCGCGCGCGCCTCCTCGACCAGCAGCGCCGCGTCGCGCGCCCAGCCGCGCACGACGGCGGCCTCGTCGTCGTCGGGCTCGTCTCCGGCCGCGCCGGCCGCGGCGCCCCGCTCGTCGCGCGCCGGCGGGTCGAACGCCAGCACGGGGGTGCGCATCGCCTCCAGCACCGCGGCGGCTGCCGAGCGCCGGCGGGCCAGCGCCTCCGGCTCGAGCGCCGCCGGCCACACCCAGGCGCTGGCGGGCAGCTCGCGCAGGGGGTTCGTCCCGTCGTCGGGCGGCGGGTCGGCCCAGGCGGCGACCACACCGCCGGTGGCCAGCGCGTGCGCGCGCGTGGTGAGGAGGTACTCCGACGGCCCGCGCCTGCGCTTCTGGGTCGGGCCCCACCAGTGCCCGCTGGCGACGAGCCGGCGCCTGGCGCGGGTGACGGCGACGTAGCCGAGCCGGCGCTCCTCCAGCGCTGAGGCGTCCTTCTCCTCGGCGACGTAGGCGTCGAGGCTCTTGCCGGTCAGCTCGAGCAGCTCGGGCAGGGTGTCGGCGTCGCCGCGCAGGGGCGAGGGCAGCACGGACGCGGTCGTCGGCCAGCGCGAGCGGCCGCGGCTGGACGGGAAGACGTCCTTGGTGAGGTCGGGCAGCACCACGACGTCCCACTCGAGGCCCTTGGACTTGTGGGCGGTCATCAGCTTGACGGTGTCGGCCGTGCTGGGAGCGGTGGCGTCGAGACCCCGGTCGTATTCGTCCGCCGCCCGCAGGAAGCCCAGGAACGCGGTGGGGCTGGCGGCGCCGTCGAGGTCGGCGAAGCGGGCGGCGACGTCGAGGAAGGCGGCGAGCGACTCCTGCCGCCCGGCGGACACGGCCGACGGGCTGGCCGCGACCTCGACGTCGAGCCCGGTGGTGGTGACCACGCGGGTCAGCACGTCGAGCAGCGGGTCGCCGAGGCTGCGGCGCACGTCGGCCAGCTCGCGGGCGAAGGCGGCGAAGCGCACCCGCGCCTCGGGGCTGTGCCCGGGGCCCGGCCGCTCCAGCGCGTCGAGCAGCGACACGACGTCGGCCGGGTCGGTGCCCGCGACGGCCTCGGAGAGCGCCACGTGGACGCCCTCACCGGGCTCGAGCGCCCCGGGGACCACGCCGTCGAGGCCCCGCACCAGCTCGCGGGCGTGCCGGCCCAGCAGGGCCAGGTCGCGGGGGCCGATGCGCCAGCGGGGGCCGGTGAGCAGGCGCACGAGCGCCGCGTTGGCCGTGGCGTCGACGGCGACCTCGAGCAGGGCCACCACGTCGGCCACCTCGGGCAGCGCGAGCAGCCCGCCGAGCCCGACGACCTCGACGGGCACCTCGCGCTCGGCCAGCGCGGCGTGCAGCGCGGCGAAGTCGCTGCGGGCGCGCACCAGCACGGCCACCTCCCCGGGCGGGGTGCCCTCGTCGAGGGCGGCGCGCACCTGGTCGGCCGCCCAGGCGACCTCCTCGGCGTAGGTCGGCAGCAGGGCGCACACCGTCTCGCCCGAGTCGAGCCGGGCCTCGCACGGGACCAGCGGCTCGACGGCGTGGCGCAGGTGGAGCGCGGCCGCCAGGGTGTTGGCGAGCTCGAGCAGCCGCGACCCGCTGCGCCGGTTCTCGGTCAGGCTCGTGCGCGTCGCCGGGGTGCCGTCGCGGCGGGCGAAGTGGCGGGGGAAGTCGTCGAGGTTGGCCACCGACGCGCCCCGCCAGCCGTAGATCGCCTGGCACGGGTCGCCCACGGCGGTCACGGGGTGCCCCGCGCCGAACAGCCCGGTGAGCATCCGGCGCTGGGCGACCGAGGTGTCCTGGTACTCGTCGAGCAGCACCACGGCGAAGCGCTCGCGCTCGGCGGCGGCCACGGCCGGCTGCTCCTCGGCGAGGCGGGCGGCGAGGGCCAGCTGGTCGCCGAAGTCGAGCAGCGCCCGGGCGGTCTTCTCGGCGCGGTAGGCGTCGACCAGGCCGGCGAGCTCGATCCGCTTGACCGCCGTGTCGCGGACGTCGCGCAGCTTCTGGGTCAGCTTGGGCAGGGCGTCGACCTCGGCCGCGAGCGCCCGGTCGTGGGCCCGCAGCTGCTCGGTCGTGACCAGGTGCTCGGAGAGCTCGCCGTCGAGCGCGAGCAGGTCGGCGACGATGCTGGAGACCTGCTTGGTCAGCCCCGCGAAGGGGCCGGGTGCGGCACGGACGACGCGCTCGGCCAGCTGGAAGCGCGTGGCGTCGGCCAGCAGGGCGGCGCGCGGCTCGACACCCAGGCGCAGGCCGTGCTCCTGCACCAGCGACCCCGCGTAGGCGTGGTAGGTCGACACCGTCGGCAGGCCGTCGACCTCGCCCTCGAGCAGGCCGGCCGTCGCGAGCGCCGTGCGGACCCGCCCGGCGAGCTCGGCCGCCGCCTTGTTGGTGAAGGTGAGCCCGAGCACCTGCTCCGGCCGCACCTGTCCGCTGCCCACCAGCCACACGACGCGGGCCGCCATGACGGTGGTCTTGCCGGAGCCCGCGCCGGCCACGACCACGCCCGGCTCGAGCGGAGCCGCGACGGCCGCCAGCTGCGGCGCGCTGAAGGGCACCCCGAGCAGGTCGCGCAGCTGCGCGGGGTCGCGCAGCCGGCTCACTGGACCACCTGCGCGCCCTCGGCCTGGGCCGGGCACGCCCGACGGTGGATGCAGCGGCTGCACTGGTCGCCCGGCGTGGGCGCGAAGCCCTCGGTGCGGACCAGCCGGGCGCCGTCCTCGACGAGGCCGTCGACCCACGTCGTGCCGTCGTCGCCGGAGGCCAGCGCTGCCTGCGGCGAGACCTTGGGCATCCCGGAGTCGTCGCGCCGCAGCCAGACCAGCTCTGCGCCGCCGGCGGGTGCACCGGGGGCCAGCTCCTCGAACGCGCCCGCGGCGACGGCGCGCTGGTAGACGCCGAGCTGCGCGTGCTGCGCCACCTCGGGGGCGCTGAGCGGGGTGCGGCCGGTCTTGAAGTCGACGACGTGCACGCCGCCGTCGGCGTCGCGCTCCAGCCGGTCGGCGCTCCCGCGCAGGACGACCGGACCGTCGGGCGTCGGCACCTCGACGCGGAACTCGCGCTCGGTGGCGAGCAGCTCGCGCCCGCGCTGCGGCGTGGCGACGTGCCAGGCGAGGAAGCGGCCGACGGCGGCGCTGGCCTCGGCCCGCTGCTGCGCCGACTGCCACCGCGCCTCGAAGGCCAGCTCGCTCCAGACCGAGTCGATCGCGGCCTCGAGCACCGCCGGCTCGGCGGCGAGCTCGCCCGTGGCCACCCGGTCGGCCAGCACGTGGACGATGCTGCCGAAGCCGAGCGCCGACGTGCGCGCCGTCGTGGCCTGGGCCTCGTGCTCGAGGAACCACTTGAGCGGGCACTCCGCCAGCCCGGCGAGCGAGGACCCCGACAGCACGACCGGCGCGCCCGGCTGGCGCAGCGGCACGCCGGGGTCGGTGGTGTCGACCAGTCCCCACCACCGCCCGAGGTGGGCCGCCGGCACCAGCGGCGCGCCGGAGTCGTCCTCGGCGGCGGCCAGCTGGGCGAGCTGCGCCACGGCGGCCGCCCGCAGGCCGGGCGGGGCCTCGGGGTCGACGCTCGCGCGGCGCAGGTCGGCGACCAGGCCCGGCACGCTGAGGGTGCGACGCGGCCGGCGGGCGACGGCGACGACCGGCACGCCGAGCTCGTCGAGGAACCGGGACGGCCGCTCGCCGTCGTCGTCGGCGCTGGCCACGGCCGACACGACGAGCGTGCGGCGCGCCCGCGTCACCGCGACGTAGAAGAGCCGGCGCTCCTCGGCGAGCAGGTCCGCCGACGACGGCGGCTCGACGACGCCGTCGGCCCCGATGCGCTCGGGCTCGAGCAGGCTGCCGCGGCGGCGCAGGTCCGGCCAGACGCGCTCCTGCACGCCGACCACGGCGACGAGGTCCCACTCGAGGCCCTTGGAGCGGTGGGCGGTGAGCAGGCGGACGGCCTCGCCGCGCACGGCCCGCTCGGCGAGGGTGTCGCCGGGGATGCGCTGGGCCTCGACCTCGTCGAGCAGCAGGCGCACGCCGCGCACGCCGGGACGCTGCTCGACGCGCGCCGCGGCGTCGAACAGCCCGCAGACCGCGTCGAGGTCGCGGTCGGCGGCCCGGCCGGCCGGGCCGCCGGTGAGCGCGGCCCGCTCGAGCCGCTGCGGCCAGCGGGTGCCGCTCCACAGCGTCCAGAGCGCCTGCTCGCCGGTCGCGCCCTGGTCGAGCTGCTCGCGCACGCGAGCCAGCAGCAGGCCGAGCCGCCGCACCGGAGCCGCCAGCCGCTGGTCGGCCGCCACCAGCCGCTCGGGGTGCTCGACCGCGCCGCGGAGGAGCTCGGCCGAGGAGTCGGGTGTGCGCCCGGCGGCGCGCTGCTCCGCGCGCAGGTCGCGGGCGAGAGCGCGCAGCGCGCCGGGCTCGGCACCGCACAGCGGCGAGAGGAGCAGCTCGCCCACCTGCTCGACGCTGGCCCGCGCCTGCCCGCCCGCCACGCGCAGGGCCAGCAGGAGCGGCGCCACGGCCGGCTCCTCGCTCAGGGGCAGCTCGTCGCCGGCCACCTCGACCGGCACGCCGGCGGCGCCGAGCACGCGGCGCAGCAAGGGCACCGAGCGCCGGCCGCTGCGGCAGAGCACCGCCATGCGCGACCAGGGCAGCCCGTCGTCGAGGTGGGCGCGGCGCAGCAGGTCGGCGACCGCGTCGGCCTCCGCCCCTGCCGTCGGGTAGGTGCGCACGACGACGGCCGGAGGCCCGTCGTCGGCCGGCGGTCGCGCCGGCACCAGGTCGCGGTGGGCCGCGACCACGGACCGGGGCAGCGCCCGCACCGGCATGCGGGAGGCGAGCGTGCGGCTCGCGGCCAGCAGCTCGGCGCCGGCTCGGCGCGAGACGCGCAGGGTCCGCACCGGCGCCTCGGCCCCGGAGAGCTGGCGGAACCGGTCGGGCAGCTCGAGGATGCCGCTGACGTCGGCGCCGCGGAAGGCGTAGATCGACTGGTCGGGGTCGCCGACCGCGACGAGGTGGCGTCCGCCGCCGGCGAGGGCGCGCAGCAGCCGCTCCTGGCTGGGGTCGGTGTCCTGGTACTCGTCGACGAGGACGGCGGCGAACCGGGCGCGCAGGGCAGCCTGGACCTCGGGCTGCTCGGCCAGCAAGCAGGCGCGGTGCACCAGCTCGGCGTAGTCGACGGCGAGGCGGGCGTCGAGCACGTCGAGGTAGTCGGCGAAGAACGCCGCGCTGGCCACCCAGTCGTCGCGGCCGGCCTCGCGGCCCAGCTGCGCCAGGCGCGGCGGGTCGAGCCCGAGCTCGCGGGCCCGCGACAGCACGGCGCGGACCTCCTCGGCCATGCCGCGCGTGGAGAGCGCCGGGCGCAGCCGCTCGGGCCAGTCGACGCGGCCCTCGCCGGCGGCGTTGCCCTCGAGCAGCTCGTGGACCACGACGTCCTGCTCGGGCGCCGACAGCAGCCGCAGCGGCTCGGTGAAGGCGTCGGCGGGCGAGTGGGCCCGCACCAGCGCGTAGGCGAACGAGTGGAAGGTCCAGGCCATGGGCTCGCCGGTGGCCCGCCCGAGCCGGGCGGTGATGCGCTCGCGCAGCTCGCCGGCCGCCTTGCGGCTGAACGTCAGCACCAGCACCTGGTCGGGCCGCAGCGGGCGCTGCTCGTCCTCGACGAGGGAGGCGACCGACTCGACCAGCGTGGTGGTCTTGCCGGTGCCCGGACCCGCCAGCACGAGCAGCGGGCCCTCCCGGTGGGCCGCCACGGCCGCCTGGGCCGGGTCGAGGACCGGGCGCAGCGCGGGGGCGGCCGTCGGCGCCAGCAGGGTGAAGGTGGTGGTGCTCTCCATGTCGGGGCCATGCCACCACACGGCACTGACACTGTCCCGGCGAGCGGCTCCGCGGACGGGCTCGAGCGCAGGCTCAGCCCCGCCAGCGGGCGCGCGAGAGGTCGACCCGCTCGCCCGCGAGCGGCACGCCCTCGGCCACCAGCCGGCGCACCGCCTCGTCGGACTTGTGGGCGGGCGGGCGGCCGTCGGAGCGGATCACGCGCCACCACGGCACGCCGCCGCCCCACCGGGCCATGACGGCGCCCACGCCCCGCGGGCCGCCCTCCCCGAGCATCTCGGCGAGGTCGCCGTAGGTGGTCACCGACCCCGCCGGCACGCGCTCGACGAGCTCGAGCACGCGCTCGGCGAAGGGGGTCGGGTCCACCTCGGCGGCTGCGGCGCGACCGACTAGTAGGAGGGCTGGCTCGGGTCGATCTGGCTGACCCAGGCGCTGACCCCGCCGCCCACGTGCACGGCGTCGGCGAGACCGGCCCCCTTGAGCACGGCCAGCACCTCGGCCGAGCGCACACCCGTCTTGCAGTGCAGGACGACCTGCTTGTCCTGCGGCAGCGTCTCGAGCGCGGAGCCGTTGAGGAACTCGCCCTTGGGGATCAGCACGGCGCCGGGGATCGAGTTGATCTCGGCCTCGTTGGGCTCGCGGACGTCGACGAGCACGAAGTCGCGCTCGCCCTCGGCCCGCTCCTTGAGCCACTGCTCGAGCTGCTGCACGCCGATGGTCGCGCCCTTGACCGCCTCGGACGCCTCCTCGGAGACCGCGCCGCAGAACGCCTCGTAGTCGCCCAGCAGCGCCGTGATCGGCTGGCCGTCGGGGTCCTTGCGCAGCTTGAGCGTGCGGTACGACATCTCGAGCGCGTCGTAGACCATCAGCCGGCCGAGCAGCGTCTCGCCGATGCCGGTGATCAGCTTGATCGCCTCGGTGACCATGATCGACCCGATCGAGGCGCAGAGCACGCCCAGCACGCCGCCCTCGGCGCACGAGGGGACCATCCCGGGCGGCGGGGGCTCGGGGTAGAGGTCGCGGTAGTTGGGCCCGTGCTCGTTCCAGAAGACGCTGACCTGGCCCTCGAAGCGGTAGATCGAGCCCCAGACGTAGGGCTTGCCCAGCAGCACGGCCGCGTCGTTGACGAGGTAGCGCGTGGCGAAGTTGTCGGTGCCGTCGAGGATCAGGTCGTAGGGCTCGAAGATCCGCAGGACGTTGTCCTCGTCGAGCCGCTCCTCGTGGAGGACGACGTCGACGTACGGGTTCACCTCGGCCACGGACTCCTTGGCCGAGACGGCCTTCGGCTTGCCGATGTCGGACTGGCCGTGGATGACCTGGCGCTGGAGGTTGGACTCGTCGACGGTGTCGAAGTCGACGATGCCCAGGGTGCCGACGCCGGCCGCGGCCAGGTAGAGCAGCGCGGGGCTGCCGAGGCCGCCGGCGCCCACGACGAGCACCTTGGCGTTCTTCAGCCGCTTCTGCCCGACCATGCCGACGTCGGGGATGATCAGGTGGCGCGAGTAGCGGCGCACCTCGTCGACCGACAGGGACTCGGCAGGCTCGACGAGCGGGGGCAACGGCACGATGATCTCCTCCTCAGGGCGACGCCGTGGGCAACCCCACGGGGCCGCCCGCGCATTCCCGGCAGGTCAAGCATCTCAGGTCCGACGAGTGCCGGGCGCGGTCCGGGGACGGGGGAGGTCATGAGCACACCCACGAGCGGCAGCGACGACCTGGCGGGCGGTGCGGCGGGCGGGCCGGCCGAGGTCCCCACCGAGGTCCCCGACGCCGACGCCCAGGAGCAGGCGCGGACGGTCGCGGGCGACGAGCTGGCCCCCGGCACCGCGGCGGCCGGCGCCTCGCCTGCCGCCGGCACCGCCGCGACCGTCGAGGCCGACGAGGGCGACCTGGTCGAGCAGGCCCGCGACGTGCCGCTCGGCGACCGCGACGACTACCCCTGAGGCTCCCGTTTTCCGCTGAGCGCGGAGCGGGCGGCGCGACCGGCGCCGGCCGCTCCGGGCCGGGGTAGCCTGCGGCTGCCGGTGGCGAGACACCCTGCGCCGCCGGTCCGAGCGCGAGAAGAGGAGCGGCCGTGGAGGTCAAGATCGGTGTCCAGCAGGCGGCTCGCGAGCTCGTCGTCGAGAGCGCGCAGACCGCCGACGAGGTCTCGGCCGCCGTGGCGGCCGCGATCGCGGCGGGCGGCGTCCTGACGCTGAGCGACGACAAGGGCCGCCAGGTGATCGTCGCCGTCGACAAGCTGGCCTACGTCGAGATCGGCGTGCCCGAGGTGCGGCGCGTGGGCTTCGGCGCCATCGTCAGCTAGCGCCGGCCCGCCCGCGCGGTCCTCACGCCGAGAGGCCCAGCGCCGCCATCCGCCGCGTGTGCGCCTCGGTGAGCCGCGTGAACATCGAGCTCAGCGCGACCAGGTCGGTGCCGGGCCGCTCGGGCGTGCCGGCCAGCAGCTCGGTGAGCTCGTCGTCCTCGGCAGCGACGTGCTGGGCCTGGCTGAGCGCCTCGCCGACCAAGCGCCGGCCCCACAGCGCCAGGCGGCCGGCCACGCGGTGGTCGGCCTCGACGGCGGCGCGCACCCGGGCGATGACGAAGTCGGCGTGGCCGGCGTCCTCGAGCGCGCGCAGCACCAGCTCGCGGGTCGAGGGCCCGACGCTGCCGCTCACCTCGCGCAGGAAGTCGCGCGCGATGGCGTCGCCGACGTAGGCCTTGACGAGGCCCTCGAGCCAGTCGCTGGGCGCGGTGCGCCGGTGGAACTCCTCGAAGGCCGGCAGGTAGCGCGTCATGGTGGCCTCGACGTCGGCGCCGAGCGCGACCAGCCGCTCCTGCAGGAGCGCGAAGTGCGCCTGCTCGGTGGCCGCCAGCGCCTGCAGCGCCGCTCGGTCTGAGAGCCGAGGCGCGGCCGCCGCGTCGGTGGCGAGGCGCTCGAAGCCCAGCAGCTCGCCGACGGCCAGCAGGCCCAGCAGCGACACGACCCCGCGGCGGTAGGCAGCGTCGTCCGGGCGCCCGTCGAGGATGTCGTCGGGAGCGCTGCGATCGGTCACGGCGGGCAGCGTACCCATCGCGGGTAGCATGGCTGGCGTTCACGGGAGAGCCCGGTCGGTGCCCCGATCGGCACCCGACCCCCGCGTGCACCGCGTGGAGCCCGCCCGAGCGGGCTCCGCGGCGCACTCTAGAGAGGCACTCCGCTGACCACCTTCCGCGACCTCGGCGTACTCGCCGCCACCGCTGACGCCCTCGAGGCCGTCGGCATCGTCCACCCCTTCCCGATCCAGGAGATGACGCTCCCGGTCGCGCTGGCGGGGTCCGACATCATCGGCCAGGCAAAGACCGGCACCGGCAAGACGCTCGGCTTCGGCATCCCGCTGCTCCAGCGCGTGGTGGCCCCCGGCGACGACGCGACGTCCGAGGCGCCGGGCAAGCCGCAGGCGCTCGTGGTCGTCCCGACCCGCGAGCTCGCCGTGCAGGTCGCCAAGGACATCGACCTGGCGGGCGGCGCGCGCGGCGTGCGCGTGCTGCAGGTCTACGGCGGTCGCGCCTACGAGCCGCAGGTCGAGGCGCTGCGCAAGGGCGTCGAGATCGTGGTCGGCACCCCGGGCCGCCTGCTCGACCTGGCCAAGCAGGGCCACCTCGACCTGTCCTTCGTCAGCATGCTGGTGCTCGACGAGGCCGACGAGATGCTCGACCTGGGCTTCCTGCCCGACGTCGAGCGCATCCTGGCCCAGACCCGCGCCTCGCGGCAGACGATGCTGTTCTCGGCCACGATGCCCGGCGCGGTCGTCTCGCTCGCGCGGCAGTACATGACCCAGCCGACGCACATCAACGCGGTGAACCCGGACGACGAGGACGCCACCGTCGCCAACATCGAGCAGCACGTCTTCCAGGCGCACGCGCTCGACAAGCCCGAGGTCCTCGCCCGCCTGCTGCAGGCCGAGGGCCGCGGGCTCGTGATGATCTTCACCCGCACCAAGCGGGCCGCCGCGCGGGTGTCCGACGACCTGGCCGAGCGCGGGTTCGCCGCGGCCGCGGTGCACGGCGACCTCGGCCAGGGCGCCCGCGAGCAGGCGCTGCGCGCGTTCCGCAACGGCAAGGTCGACGTGCTGGTCGCCACCGACGTCGCCGCGCGCGGCATCGACGTCGAGGGCGTCACCCACGTCGTCAACTACGAGTGCCCCGACGACGAGAAGACCTACCTGCACCGCATCGGGCGCACCGGCCGCGCCGGCGCGTCGGGCATCGCGGTGACGCTCGTCGACTGGGCCGACACCACGCGCTGGTCGGTCATCAACAAGGCGCTCGGCCTCTCGTTCTACACGCCGGTGGAGACCTACTCCTCCTCCGAGCACCTCTACACGCTGCTCAACATCCCGCCGGGCACCAAGGGCGTCCTGCCCCGCGCGGAGCGCACCCGCGAGGGCCTCTCGGCCGAGCAGGTCGAGGACCTCGGCGAGACCGGCAAGCGCCAGGCGCGCGGCGGCCGCACGGGCGACGACAGGGCCGGGCGCCACGGCCACGACGGCGGCCGCCGGTCCGGCGCCCGCACCGAGGCCGCTGCTGCCGACGACGCCCCCGAGCAGGAGCGCCCGGCCCGCCCTCCCCGATCGCGCAACCGCCGGCGCACGCGCTCGGGCGAGGCCCTCACCCCGGGTGCCGCAGCCGAGGGACCGGAGACCTCGGTCGCCGCACCGGACGCCGCGACCGGCGAGGGCGGCGAGCCCCGCCGCCGGCGTCGCCGCCGTCCCAGCTCCTCGGCCGGCGGCGACGCCGCCCAGCAACCTGCGCCGGCCGCCGCGGGCGACGCCGACTAGTCCGGTGGCGGCCCGCCCGCCGGGCACCCGGCTGCTGCTGCTCGCCGACACCCACGTGCCCCGCCGGGCCCGCTCGCTGCCGGACGCGGTGTGGGTCGCGGTCGAGGAGGCCGACCTCGTCGTCCACGCGGGCGACTGGGTGGACGTGGCGCTGCTCGACGAGCTCGAGCAGCGCGCCGCCCGGCTGCTCGGCGTCCACGGCAACAACGACGGCCCCGCTCTGCGGGCGCGGCTGCCGGAGCGCGCGCACGCGACGGTGGAGGGCGTACGCCTCTCGGTCGTCCACGAGACGGGCCCGGCCGCCGGGCGCGAGCTGCGGATGCAGGCCGAGTTCCCGGAGACCGACCTGCTGGTCTTCGGCCACAGCCACGTCCCGTGGGACACGAGCGCCCCGGGCGGCCTTCGCCTGCTGAACCCGGGCTCGCCCACCGACCGGCGCCGGCAGCCGGTCTGCACGTGCACGACCCTGCGCCTGGCCGACGGCGCGGTCCACGACGTACGCCTGCACGCCGTCCCGCGCACCGGCTCGCGCCTCGGGCCCGCCACGTAGGCTCGTGAGCCGTGGCTCTCCCTCGCACGCTGACCCGGCACCCCGACCTGCGCGACCTGGCGGTCGGCGCGGGCGCCGACGCGTGGGCCGGCGTCGAGGCGCGGCCCACCGGCGAAGCGCGCGGCACGGCGCTGCTCCTGCCGGGCTTCACCGGGTCGAAGGAGGACTTCCTCCCCCTGCTACCGCTGCTCGCCGCCGGCGGCGTGCGCGCCGTCGCGGTCGACCTGCGCGGCCAGTACGAGTCGCCGCACGCCGACCGCCCCGAGGGGTACGCGGTGGAGCAGCTCGCCGCGGAGGTGGCCGAGCGCGCCGCGTCCCTGGGGGACGGCCCGGTGCACCTGCTCGGCCACAGCTTCGGCGGTCTGGTGGCGCAGGAGGCGGCGAGGGCGGCGCCGGGGGCGCTGGCGTCGCTGACCCTGCTGTGCACGGGCCCGGGCGCGCTGCCGCCGGGTGCGCGCACCGACGACGCCGAGCTGCTGCTGGCCGCGCTGCCCGGCGTCCCGCTCGACCAGGCGTGGGAGCTCAAGCAGGCGCACGAGGCGGCGGGCGCTCCGGCGCCGGGCACGCCGGCGCCCGAGGTGCAGGAGTTCCTCCAGCGCCGGTGGGTGCGCTCGGCGCACGAGGGCTACCTCGTGATGGCCCGCGAACTGGTGTCGCGCCCCGACACGGTCGACGAGCTGGCCGCGGTGCTCCGGGCCGCCGGTGTGCCCGTGCTCGTGGCCCACGGGGCCGACGACGACGCCTGGACGCCGGAGCAGCAGGCCGACATGGCCCGGCGGCTCGGCGCGCGCTACGTCGTGGTCCCCGACGCCGCGCACTCCCCCGCCTACGAGGCTCCGGAGGCCACCGCGCGGGTCCTGCTCGGGCACTGGCTCGGGGCATAGCACCCAGGTCTGCGATCCGCATCCCGGACGAGGGGTAGACCGGTGCGCGCGGGGGCACAAGCCCTCCCAGAGGGCGTCGAGAACACGGCGTGCTGCAGCGCGAAGGAGGTCGTCATCCCCACGATCGACTTGCGCGCGCCGTTGTCCGCCGACCCGCGCGAGGTGGCTGCCGCGCGCCACCAGATGGCGTCGCACCTGCACTCCCAGGGCATCGACGGCGAGGTCGCCGACTCCGCGGTGCTGCTGGTGAGCGAGCTCGTGACCAACGCCATCCTGCACGGCGAGCCGCCGGTGGAGCTGCGCGTCGCCGTGCCCGGCGGCCGGGTGCACGTCGAGGTGCACGACAGCGACCGGGAGTCCCACCCCCACGTCGGGCCGGTCAACGGTCCGGCCGGCGAGCGGCTGGGCGGCCGGGGGCTCAGCCTGGTCGCCTCGCTGTCCTCGCGCTGGGGGCTCTGGGCCGACGACTCGGGCAAGTGCGTCTGGTTCGAGATCGACCTGCGCTGAGCGCCGGGGCGAGCGGCGGCATCGCCGAGCGCCGCGCCCGCGGGGCGCCTATCGTCGGGGACGTGGAGCTGCTCGACAGCCGGGGCGGTGCCGGCCCCGTCGCGGGTCCGGGGCGTGCGGCCGACCCCGCGGGCCTCGAGATGCTGGAGCCGGTCGAGCTCGACGCGTCGGACGCCGACCGCGCGGGTGGACCGAAACCCCCTCGCCCGCCCGTGCGCGACCGGCTCCGCGCGACCCTGCTCCGCCGCCCGAGCCGCCCGAGCCGCACCGTCGTCGCGGCGGTCGTGGCTACCGCGTGCGGTGCCGCTGCCGGCGCCTGGAGCGTCTCCTCGGCGCACGCGCGCGACGAGCGGCAGGCCCGACTGGCCTCGGTCGACCTGCGCGTGACCGGCATCGTGCCCACCTTCGACGAGACGGGCCTGCCGGAGCGGGCCGACGTCTACCTCGCCAACCGGGGGTCGGCGGCGGTGACCGTGACGGCCGGCAACCTCGGGTCGCAGGACGCGGTGCAGGTGCCCCTGCCCGTGCCGGCCGACGAGGGCGCCACCCTGACGATCCCGCTCGAGCGCGCCTGCGGCCACCCGCTGGCCTCCGGCGACCTCCGCCTGCGCGTGCGCACGACGGACGGCACCGTGCGCAGCGTGCTGCTGCGCGACGGCCGCGACTTCCTGCTCAACGGCCTGAGCGACGTCTGGGCGAGCGACTGCGGCATCCAGACGCTCAACCAGCTGGTCTTCGACACCGCGGTGCTGGTCAACAGGCGCAGGAGCGACACCGCCTCGCAGTTGGTCCTCGGCATCGGGCCGCCGGTCGTGCGCGACGGCGCGCAGGCTCCGGTCCTGACCGGCATCCGCTCGGCCGTCGCCGGTCTCGAGGCCAGCACCGGCGAGGGCTGGCCGATCCACACGACCTCCGTGGCGGCCAGCGCGGCGACAGTGGTGCTGCGGGTCACCTCCTGCAAGGCGCTGCACCTGCCGACCGACCCCGACAACGACGCACTGCTCCAGGTGGAGGGCAGCGTCGTGCCCGGTGCCCCCACCGAGACGGCCAACCTCTACGGCGCGAGCCTGAGCCTGGCGCTCGTGCGCGTCATCGGGCGGGCCTGCCCCGACCTGCTGCGCTCCTGACGGCTTCCGGCGGCTCAGCCGGCGCTGATGAACGCCCGCACCGCGTTGGCGACCATCTGCACGGCGATCGCCGAGAGCAGCAGGCCCGAGATGCGGGTGACGAGCAGGACGCCGCTCTCCTTGATGACCTTGATGATGCCGACGGAGTAGCGCATCGTCAGCCACAGCACGAGGTGGACCAGCACCACGCCGAGCGCCAGGAAGACCCCGCGCTCCCAGGTGTGCACCTGGCGCACGAAGACCATCGTCGCCACGATGGCACCCGGCCCGGCGAGCAGCGGCGTGCCGAGCGGCACGAGGGCGACGTTCGTGTCGCGCTGCACCGAGGGCTCGGAGTCGTTGCCCGTCAGCAGCTCGAGCGCCACGAGCAGGAGCAGCAGGCCGCCCGAGCACTGCAGGGCCGGCAGCGTGATGCCGAGGTAGTCGAGCAGCTGCTGGCCGAACAGCGCGAACGCGGCGATGACCAGCAGGGCCGTGGAGGACGCCTGCCACGCGACCCGGCGGCGCAGCGCGGTCGTGCGCCCGCTGGTGAGGCTGAGGAACAGCGGGATGGTGCCGGGCGGGTCCATGATCACGAACAGCGTGACGAACACCGAGCCGAGGAAGCGGATGTCGTCAGCCACCGCGCGCCACCTGCCCGGCCTGCCCGGCCTGGGCGAGGATCGCGTCGTAGACCTCGGGCGCGGTGAGGTTCTCGCCGAGCCGGTTGGCCTTCCCGGCGCCGTGGTAGTCGCTCGACCCGGTCTGGAGCAGCCCGAGCCCGCGCGCGAGGCGCTGCAGCCGGACGACGTCCTCGGCGCTGTGGTCGCGGTGGTGCACCTCGAGCCCGGCGAGCCCGGCCTCGGCCATCGCGGCCACCGCACCGTCGTCGAGCACCGCGCCGCGGTGCCGGGCGAACGGGTGGGCCAGCACGGGTACGCCGCCCGCCGCCCGCACGGCCCGGACCGCGGCGACCGGGTCGAGGGAGCGGTGGCGCACGTAGTGCGGGCTCCTGCTGTTGAGCAGCCCGGCGAAGGCCTCGCCGCGGTCGCGGACGACACCACTGCGTACGAGCGCGTCGGCGATGTGGGGGCGGCCGACGGTCGCCCCCGGCTCGAGCTCGTCGAGGACCTGGTCCCAGCTCACCGGCACGCCCGAGGCGCGCAGCCGGTCGACCATCTCGCGCGCCCGCGGCACGCGGCTGGCCCGCACCCGCTCGAGCTCAGCGGCGAGGCGCGGGTCGTCGGGGTCGAACAGGTAGCCGAGCAGGTGGAGGCTGACCTGCTTGTAGCGGCAGGAGATCTCGGCGCCGCGCACGAGGGTGAGCCCGTCGGGCAACGCGGCTGCGGCCTCGTCCCAGCCCGCCGTCGTGTCGTGGTCGGTCAGGGCGACGACGTCGAGCCCCGCCGCGGCCGCGGCGCGCACGAGCTCGGCCGGCGAGTCGGTGCCGTCGGAGGCCGTGGAGTGGGTGTGCAGGTCGATGCGCATCAGGCGCGCAGCCTAACGGCGGGGGGTGACGCTCAGGCGACGGCGGGAGCCGCTGCCAGCCGCGGGGTCAGCGCGCCGGTGGGCAGCAGCTCGAGCTCGTGCCCGAGCTCGCGGGCGTCGGTGAGCTCGAGACCCTCGAGCAGCATCGCGCCGGCGGTCTCGGGCCACAGCAGCACGTAGACCCAGCACCCGAGCGCCTCGCCCGCGTAGGCGGCGCAGGAGTCGGCCGAGGTCACGCACCACAGCGCCGTGGGGTGGCCGGCGGCGTGGACGCGCGCGTGCGGCGGCCGGTCGGACACCGGCCCCGGGTCGGGACCGGGGATGCCGGCGTAGCGGGCGCCCATGCCGACGCCGGGCTCCTCGGCGACGAGCAGCATCTCGCCCGGCCCGCCCAGCGGCGCGGGGCCGGAGAGCGCGAGCCCCGCGGCGACCGTCCCTGAGCGCTCGTCGCCCGCGCACGTGACGCCGGTGACCACCCAGCCGCGCGGCAGCGGCCACGGCAGCCACACCGGCACCTTCGAGCGGGCCACGAGGTCGACGACGTGCTGGACCGTGGGCTGGTGGGGGGCCGGCTGCGGGAGGACGGCGCCGTGGGTCGCGCACGTCCAGGCGCTCGACCACAGCCCCGGGGGCTGCACCGCGCCACCGCAGCGCGGGCACGTCGGCGTGCCTCTCATGGGCCTACACGTTCCTCGCCGATCCGCGTCCGGTCAACCCCCGGCTCACACCGCGTGACGCCACGTGACCGGTACGCCGTGGGCCGGCGCGCTCCCCAGCAGCCGGTCCGCCCCGGTGCCGACCCGCAGCCGCACCTCCGCGTCCCCGCCCGGCCCGTCGTCGCCCTCGCGCGGCTCGAGGCGCAGGTGGGCGAAGCCGGCGCCAGGTCCGGCGCTCCGCGCGAGCGAGTCGAGCGCGGTAGCGAGCCGGCCGCGGGCGGGTGCGGGGACGTACTGCCGGAAGACGCTGTGCCAGACGACCGTCGTGACGCCCTCGACGAGCTCGAGCCCCTCCGCGAAGGCGGCGGCGTCGCCGGCGACGACCGGGGGCGGCGACGAGCCGACCGTCTCGAACGCAGCGCGCAGCCGCTCGACCCGCTCGACCTGGTCGGCCCAGACGTACGCGGTGAGCAGCAGCCGGCCCTCGGTGCTCGCGACGTCGACCGGGTCGAGGTCGACGCCCACCGCCTCGACGACCTCGACGTCCGCGCTCGGCGGCGCAGCGCCGGTCCACGCGTCGTCGAGGCGCACCCGCGCGTCGGCCGGCCCCCACGGGTCGCCGGCACCGCCGACGCGGAACCGCTCGACCGCCAGGTTGAGCCCGGCGCTGGCGCCGAGCTCGACCAGCCGCACCCGCGAGGACCCGGTGGCGGCCGCCACGTGCCGCAGGCCGCCGGCGAGCGCGGCCGCTCGGCCGACCTCGTTGGTCTGCGGCACGCGCTCGAGGGCCTGGAGCAGGGCCTGCGGCGGGTCGGCGACCAGCTCGAGCAGGGCCGGCCAGGCGGCGTCGGCGCCCGCGAACGAGCCGCCGACCGAGGGGTAGTGCAGGGCGAGCCGCGGCGCCTGCCGCTCGAGCACCAGCCGGTGCACGGCGCCCATCAGCCGCAGGGGCACCGCGTCGCCGGCGCCCGCACCGGCCCAGGGCGCGAGCAGCTGCGCCGTGGGGCCGCCAGCTGAGGCGTCCTGCGCGAGGCGCTCGAGCAGCGCCGCGTACATCGGCGACCCGAGCTGCTGGCAGGCGCGCGCCTGCCGGGCCAGCAGCTGCGCGACGGCGGGCGGGGCGGCGGGCGGGTCGGGCACGCTGGGACGGTAGCGCCGGGGGCGCCGCCTACTATGAGCGGTCGGCGTCCAGGACGGCCTCGAGGGCCCGTGCACGCAGAGGGGGTCAGCCGTGGCATGGGTCCCAGGGCTCGTCCGTGGGCGCAGCGCGCTGCTCGCCCGGCGCCGGCAGGGCGGCGAGGTCCAGCGCGACCGTGTCGACCGCGGCCGCGACGCGGTCGTCGACTGCGGGGTCTACGCCCACGGCGCCAGGCTCGAGGACTCCGCGAGCTACCCCGAGGCGCTGCGCCGCGCGCGCGCCGAGGGCGGCTTCGTGTGGATCGGGCTGCACGAGCCCAGCGCCCGCGAGCTCGACGACATCGCCCGCGACTTCGGCCTGCACCCCCTCGCCGTCGAGGACGCCGTGCAGGCCCACCAGCGGCCCAAGCTGGAGAAGTACGAAGGCATGCTGTTCGCGGTCTTCAAGACCGTCACCTACGTGGCGCACGAGACCGTCACCGACAGCAGCCAGATCGTCGAGACCGGCGAGGTCATGGTCTTCGTCGGCGAGGACTACGTCGTCACCGTGCGCCACGGCGACCACGGCAGCCTGCGCGGCCTGCGACGGCGGGTCGAGGGCGACGAGGGGCTCATGCGCATCGGCCCGCTCGGCGTGCTCTACGCGATCGCCGACCGCATCGTCGACGACTACCTCGGCGTCACCGAGGCCGTGCAGGACGACGTCGACGAGCTCGAGCAGTCGGTCCTCTCGCCCCAGCGCAGCCGCGAGATCGAGCGGATCTACCAGCTCAAGCGAGAGGTCATCGAGCTCAAGCGCGCCGTGGCCCCGCTCGAGATGCCGATGCGCGACCTGGTCAACCGCTACTCCATCGGCCACGGCGACCTCACGCAGTACTTCCGCGACGTCGAGGACCACCTGACCCGCGTGCGCGACCAGGTCACCGGCTACGACGAGCTGCTGACCTCGATCCTGCAGGTCGCCTACGCCCAGGTGCAGATCTACGAGAACGAGGACATGCGCAAGATCTCGGCGTGGGTGGCGATCGCCGCCGTGCCGACGATGATCGCCGGGATCTACGGCATGAACTTCGAGCACATGCCCGAGCTCGGCTGGCGCTACGGCTACGCCTACGCGTTGAGCGTCATCGGGGTCGTCTGCGCGGCGCTGTGGCGGGGCTTCCGCCGCAACGGCTGGCTCTAGCCCCGCCCCTCCGGCCCGCTAGTCGGGCGGCTCCGGCAGCGCCGCGTCGCCCGTCACGTCCTCCTCGGGCGGCACGCTCGGCGTCTCGATGTCGGGGTCCTCGCTCACGGTGGGGTCGGCAGGCTGCTCCAGGTCCTCCACGCGCGTGCGCGGCTCCGGGGAGTCGAGGGGCTCGAACGGTGTCGTCGTCATGGCCGGGCCCCTACCCGGGCGCCGCGGGTCCGACGCCCGGGACCTTGGTCCGTCGCCCGGGTGGCGCTACCGGAGGGCTGTGAGCCGGCCGAAGCCTCTAGTACGCGCCGGACGAGCCGGCGCACTCCCCGAGAGCGCAGGCACCGCGATGAACACGAACTCCTACACCCCCAGCGGCGCGGTCATCTACACCCCGGAGCGCACGAAGGCCCTGCTCGCGCGCCGCGGCACCTCACCGCGTACGGCTGTGGTCCCCACCGCCGCCTGAGCGGACCTCAGGCGGGGACCTTCTCCTCGCCGACGGTCGGCTGCGGCTTGAGCTCGCCGCGCCGCACGTCGTAGATGTCGCGGACCAGCACCTGGATGATGCCGGCGACCGGGATCGCGAGCAGCGCCCCGAGGATGCCGGCCAGCTCGACGCCCAGCAGGACGCTGAGCAGCACGGCCAGCGGGTTGAGCTTGACGGTCCGGGACTGGACCACCGGCTGGAGCAGGTGGTTCTCCAGCTGCTGGTAGATGACGAACCACACGGCGACGATGATCGCCGCCTGGATCGAGGTGAAGGCGGAGGCCGCCACGGCGACCACCGCGCCGATGGTGGCGCCGACCAGCGGGATCAGGTCGCACACCGCCACGAACAGCGCGATGACGCCCGCGAAGGGCACGCCCGTGACCAGCAGCACCACGTAGGTCAGCACGCCGCAGATCGCGGCGATGAACAGCGCCCCGGTGATGTAGCCCGTGATCGTGCGGGCGCAGTCGGCGGCGACGCGGCGGGCGCGGTCCTGGTGCTGGTCGGGCAGCTGGGCGACCGCGGCGGTCATGATCTTCGGCCCCTCGAGCACCATGAGGAACGAGAGCACGATGATCGAGACGGCGGCCAGCAGCAGCTGGCCGGCGACGGTCACGGCGTGCAGGGCGGGGACGCCGAGCCCGGTCAGCGACTTGCGGATGTCGGCCTGGTGCTTGTCGAGGTAGTCGTCGATGTTGTAGCGGGTGACCAGGTGGCCGAGGGGCCCCCGGCCCGCCTGCGCGTCCTCGACGTACTTCGGGATCGAGCGCGAGAGGTCGTCGTACTGCCGCGCCAGCGGCGTCACGAACAGCGTGATGAGCCCCGCCAGCAGCAGCAGCACCACGAGGTAGACGAGCAGGGTCGCCACCGAGCGCTTGAGGTGGAGCCGGTTCTCGGCCATGTTGACCAGCGGGGTCAGCGCGACCGCGAAGAACGCCGCGATCGCCGCCCACACCAGGATGCGCGCCACGTCCCGCAGGATCATCAGCAGCAGCACGGTGCCGAGGACCATCGCGATGGTCGCCGCGATGGTCCGCACGGGCACCGGCGTACGCGCGCGGCCGTCCTTCAGTTCCACTGCCATGAACCCAGCCTTCCCCCGGGCCGTCGCGTTCACGCTCCGTCACCTCGCGGGCCGGGGGGCCGCCGCGCCTGCGCCGTCGCGCAGAATGGCGCCGTGTCCGAGATCCGCGACCTCGCCGACGAGGTGCACGCGCTGCTGATGGCGGCCGACCCGTTCAGCGCGACCCTGCTGGGCGTGCCGGGCCACGACGCCGAGGTGCCCGACATGAGCCGGGCCGCCGCGGCGGCGCGCTCGGGGACCTGGCGGCGGCTGCTCCACCGTGCCGGTGACCTGGAGGCGCGTGGCACCGCCGACCCGCGCGACACCGTCACCCTGTCGGCCACGCGGCACCTGCTCGAGGCGCACCTCGCCCACGACGAGGCGGCGACGGTCGAGCACACGCTCTCGCCGATGGCAGACGGGCCGTCGGTGCTGCTGCTGCTCGTCTCCCAGACGCGGCTGCGGACGCTCGCTTCTGCGCACGACTACCTCGAGCGCGTACGCGGCTTCGCCTCCTACGTCGACGGCTGCGCGCAGCGGCTGCGCGAGGGCCTCGCCGAGGGCCGTACGCCTGTGGCGACGCTCGCGCGCGTGGTGCTCGGGCAGCTCGACGGCTACCTCGGCTCCCCGGTCGACGCGACGGACGCCGTCGCGGGCGTCGCCGCGCCCGCCGAGCTCGAGGACGCCGACGTGTGGCGCGGCCAGCTGGTCGCCGCCGTGCGGGACTCCGTGCGCCCGGCCGTCGCGCGCTACCGCGCGCTGGTCGCCGACGAGCTGCTGCCCGCCGCCCGCGACGACGAGCACTGCGGACTGCTGCACCTGCCGCGGGGGCTCGAGGACTACGACCGGCTCATCCGCGTCCACACGACCCTGCCGCTCGCGGCCCGCGACGTGCACGAGGTGGGCCTGGCGGCCGTCGAGTCGCTGGTCGCGCAGATGACCGAGCTGGGCGCACGGCTGGGGATCGGCTCCTTCGCCGAGGTGCTCGAGCAGGCCCGCACGGCATCAGCGGGCGTCGACCCAGAGCAGGCGATGGCCCGTGCCCGGGTCGCCGTCGCGCGGGCCGAGGCCGTGACGCCGCAGTGGTTCCCCGAGCCGCTGCCGGCGCCCTGCACGGTCGAGGCGATGTCCGACCACCTGGGCTCGGCGGGACTGCCGCCGATGTACGTGCCGCCCTCCCCCGACGGCGCGCGCCAGGGCACCTACCTCTTCAACACCGTCAAGCTCGGTGCCGGCAGCGGCTGGGACCTGGAGGCCACTGCGTACCACGAAGCGGTTCCCGGCCATCACCTGCAGGTGTCCCGCGCGCTGCTGCAGACCGATCTGCCCGCGATCCAGCGCGAGGGCATCGTCACCGCGCAGGCGGAGGGCTGGGGCCTCTACGCCGAGCACCTGGCTGCCGACATGGGTCTCTACACCGACGAGCAGCAGCAGTTGGGCGCCCTCGCCATGCGCACGACGCGCGCCGCGCGGCTGGTCGTCGACACCGGCCTGCACGCCCTGGGCTGGAGCCGCCAGCAGGCGGTCGACTACATGAGCGGGACCTGCCCGCTGCCGGTCGAGTTCCTGGCCTCGGAGGTCAACCGCTACATCGGCTACCCGGGCCAGGCGCTCGCCTACTTCACCGGCTACCAGGAGATCCTGCGGCTGCGCGCGCTCGCCGAGCAGGAGCTGGGCGCGGCCTTCGACGTCCGCGAGTTCCACGGTGCCCTCCTGGGCGCCGGCTCCGTGCCGCTGCCGGCGCTGCGCACAGCCGTCGACGCGTGGGTGGCCGCCCGCGCGGCCTAGGCGTCACTGCGGGCGTTCGGCCCATGGCCGCACGGCGCCCAGGACGACGTCGCGCTCCTCGGCCAACGCGGTCAGGGCGGCGGCCGACACCTCCTCCGGTGTGTGCCACCGGCCGTCCCGCCATCCCAGGACCACCTGGTGCCACGGCTGCGCCGGGGCCGCGGGCATCAGCCCGTCGGGCGCGGCCGCGGCGCTGGTCAGCAGCTGCACCACCGGGCCCGACACGGCCCGGCGCAGCACCGCGAGCAGCGCGGCGGGCGCTCCGGGCGCGTAGACGAGCGCGGCGTCCAGCGTGCCGGCCGACGTCAGGCGCGCCCGCAGCTCCTTCGTCCGCGTCCGGTCCGCCGCCAGGGGCGCGATGCTGCCGCGCCGCTCGTCGGCCAGTCGCTCGAGCTCGTCACCCGTGCGCGCGACCGCGACCACCCGCCAGCCGTCGTCGGCCAGCCGGAGCACCGCAGGCCGCAGGACCCGGGTGGCGCCGACCACGAGGATGCGCCGGGGCACGGCAGTCAGCGGAACAGGGGCAGGTGCTCGAGCTGCGCGGCGATGAGCGCGTCGGTCAGCTCGGCCGCAGCACCGGGGTCGGTCACCGCCCCGTCGGCCAGCACCGCCTCCACGGCGAGGTCGCGGCTGCCCGTCATGGCCGCCTCGACGGCCAGGTAGACCGAGGACAGCCGGGCGTTGATGATCGCGGTCAGCGGGGCCCCGAGGTCGGGCACGCTGACCGGCCGGATGCCCCGTGCGGTCGCGACCCCGGGGATCTCGAGCGCCGCGTCGTCGGGGAGGCCGGGCACCGCACCGTTGTTCACGACGTTGCACGAGAACATCTCGCGCGAGTCCCTGCTCACCGACCGGAGGATCGCCACCAGCTGCTCCTGCTCGCCGCTGGAGCGCTCGAAGATGCTCTCGTCGAGGGGCTCGGTGCCGTCGGCCTGCCGAGCCATGGCCTGATAGCGCTCCTCCCCCCACTCGAGGATCTCGGGCACGGAGAACGCGTCCACGCCGAGGGTCTTGCCGTAGTAGGCGCCGCGCGGCCACCGCTGCGGGAAGAACTCGGTGACGTGGCGGTCCTCGGCGGCCGGGAAGGCGCCGTAGCGCAGGAACAGCTCCCACGAGAAGGGGTTGTTCCACGCGGTCGTGGCCTCGGAGAAGATGTCGCCCAGGTCGGCCGGGTCGAGGGGCTGCGCGAGCTCGCGCTCGACCTTCGCGCGCACCTCGGGCCACGCGTCGACGCCGCTGCGCCGGAAGTCGTAGATGAAGGTCAGGTGGTTGATGCCTGCGTAGAGCGTCGACGTCTGCTCGAACGGGGCACCGATGTAGGCGGCCAGGTGGCGCTGCACGTGGTGCATCCCGTGGCACAGCCCGACGAGGTCGTGGGCGCCGGCGTAGGACGTCATCGCCATGACGTTGGCCGTCATCGGGTTGCTGTAGTTGAAGAAGAAGGCGTCCGGCGCCAGCTCGAGGACGTCGCGGGCGATGTCCACCATGACCGGCACCGTGCGGAGCAGGCGGGAGATCCCGCCCGGCATGACGGAGTCGCCGACGGGCTGGAAGACGCCGTGCCGCTGGCACACCTCGTGGTCGGCCTGCCAGCCCGGGCGCCCACCCACTCCGACGCAGGTCACGACGAAGTCGGCGCCAGGCAGGACGTCGCGCCGGTCGGTGGAGCCCCTGACGCTGATGGATCCCTCAGCGCCCCGCGCGGCGACCATCCGCTCGGCCAGCCCCTGCGCCGTGGAGAGGGCGACGCCGTCGACGTCGACGAGCCGGATGTCCCACTCCCCCAGGTCGGTCGCGGAGATGAGGTCGGCCAGCAGGCCGCGGGTGAAGACCGCGCTCCCCGCACCGATGAGCACCAGGCTGCGACGCATCTGCTCAGGCTCCCCTCTGCGCGGCGGGGAGGCTCCCCACCTGCTGCACCATGGTGTTGCTGAAGACGTAGCGGTAGCCCGCGGCGCGGACCGCGTCGTCGTGCCGGCGGCTGGTGCCGAACGGCGAGCCCCAGAGGTAGGCCATCGCCGGCGCGCTCTGGCCGGTGACCGCGTCCATCCGCCGCTTGGGCTCGACGATCTCGCGCTCGAGGTCGTCGTCGGTGACGATGTCGGCGATGCCGTCGTGCGACGCGGTGTGCGGAGTGACGACGTGTCGGGTCGAGAGCTCGCCCACCTCGTCCCACGACATCGCCAGCCGGTCGCGCCCGAACTCCGCGGGCAGCAGGTCGATGTTGTGCGAGCGGGCGAACTGCTCCTGCTCCGCGGGCGGGCAGTCGACGAAGCCGGTGCAGACGAAGAACCAGGCGGTGAGGCCGAGCTCGTCGCAGACGGGCGCAGCGACTTCGACGTTGTTGCGGTAGCCCTCGTAGAACACCGGGATGACGGCCGGCCGGTCCTCCGACCAGGTGCCTGTCGCGAAGAAGCCGTCGAGCTCCTCGAGCGTCACGCCGGCGAAGGTCTCCCGCAGCTTCGCGAGGTCCGAGCGCAGCGCGCCGCGCGAGGCCTCGGCGGTGTTGTGGAAGTTGAGGACACGGACGAACCTGCCCTGCGACAGCGCCTCCTGGTGGCCGGCGAACCCGAGGGGGCTCACCGGTCGCCCGGCTCGAAGGAGGTGACGGTGAGTGCCTGCACGGTGCTGATGAGGCAGCCCAGGTCGCCGTCGCGCTGGCTGGGGAAGAGCTCGGCGCGCACCTCGCCCAGGCGCCGGGCGAGCTCCGCGCCCTCGCGGAGCACGTGCTCGTCGTGCACGACGGGCCCGTCGCCTCCGGCGGGTACGAGTGCGAGCACCATCGGGACGCCGACGCTGCCGAAGCTGCGGTCCTGGGCCGTGCGCAGCGCCTCCATCGCGCCGGCTGCGGGCTGCTCGGGGGGCAGGGTGGTCATGCGGTTCTCCTCGGGTCGCTGGGCGGGACGTCAGACCTGGCGGACCTCGACACCGGCGTCGCGCAGGGCGGCGACGGCGGGAGGTGGCGCGTCGGTGTCGGTGATGACGGTCGAGAGCTGGTCGACGCCGGCCAGCCGCACGGGCCCGCGACGGGTGAACTTGCTGCTGTCGGCCAGCACGACGATCGAGCGCGCCCGTTGCAGCAGCCGCCGGTCGGTGCTCGCCTCGTGCACCGAGGCCCCGGTGAGGCCGACGGAGGGGTCGATGCCGTAGGTGCCGGTGAAGGCGAGGTCGACCTCGAACTCCTGCACGGCCGACTCCGCGAGCCCGCCGAGCAGCGACATCTCGGCGTGCCGGAGAATGCCACCGAGCACCACGACGGTGACCTCGGGCAGCCGCGAGAGCTGGACCGCGACGTTGAGCCCGTTGGTGATGACGGTGAGCCCCTCTCTGCCCTGCAGGTGCGGGAGCATCGCCTCGGTGGTCGTGCCGCCGGTGATGAGCACGGTCGAGCGGTCCTCGACCAGGGCGGTGGCTGCCAGCCCGATGCGCCGCTTCTCGGCCGACTGCTCGAGCTGGCGGGCGGTCGGGGTGATCTCGAGCTCGTCGGGCAGGCTGGCGCCGCCGTGGACGCGGCGCAGCAGGCCCTGCTCACCCATCTCCGTCAGGTCGCGCCGGATGGTCGACGGGCTGACACCGACCGCGGCCGCCAGCTCGCGCACGTTGCCGCCGCCGTGCAGCCGCAGCTGGCGGAGGACCTCGCGCTGCCTCTCGTGGCTCAGCATCGCGCTCAGTACCCCAGGGTCCGGTCGACCACGTTGAGGAGCGAGCGTCCCTCGCGCAGCCGGCGCAGGTTCTGCGAGACGATCTCGAGCACCTGCTCCGCGTAGGCGGGCGCGAGGCCGCTGACGTGCGGCGTGACGAGGACGTTGGGCTCGTCCCACCACGGGTCGTCGGGGGCGAGCGGCTCGTCGGCGAAGACGTCGAGCACCGCGGCGCGGACGCGTCCCGACCGGAGGGCCGCCCGCAGCGCGTCCTCGTCGACGATGCCACCGCGTGCCACGTTGATGATCACCGCCGAGTCCTTCAGCGCGCCGAGGGCCTGCGCGTCCAGCATGCCCGCCGTCTGCTCCGTGAGCGGCAGGACCACGACGAGGTAGTCCGAGCGGCCCAGCACCTCGTGCAGCCCGTCGGGCCCGAACACCTGGACCGGTGCGTCGGCCGAGGGCTGCAGCTCGGCCGACGGGTCGTAGTGGTCGGCAGCGCGCGCGGGGGACCCCGGCGTACGCCGCACCGCCAGCACGTCCATCCCGAAGACTCGGCCCAGCCGGCCGATCTCCCGCCCGATGCGGCCGTAGCCCAGGATCCCCAGCGTGGCGCCGCGCACCGGGGCGGGCAGCATGCGGGCCCACCGCTCGTCGGGCCCGGGCCAGCGTCGCCGCTCGCGGGTCTCGAGGAGGGCCGGCAGGCGGTGGGCCGTGCCGAGGACGGCCCACATGACGTACTCGGCCAGCGGCACGGGCGAGACCCCGCCGATCGTCGTGATGGGGATGTCGCTGTCCCACAGCGGCTCGGAGCGCAGGTGGTCGACGCCAGAGGTGTCCACCTGCACCCACCGCAGCCGCGGTGCCCGCGAGGGGTGGCAGACGACCGAGCCGGTGTGGAGCACGTCGACCTGGGCCCAGACCTCGTCGTCGATCTCCTCGGCCGAGCTGACGCTGACCTGCCGCACCTCGACGTCGTCGCCGACCGACTCGATCGCGGCGAGGAACTCCTCGTCGAAGCGCATGGTCGAGAGGTAGTTGATGCGGGCGCGCCCGGAGAAGACGCGGGTCCCCGTGGCGCCGGCCATCACTTGATGCCGGAGCGGGCGAGGCCCTGCACGAAGTAGCGCTGGAACGCCACGAACAGCACGATCATGGGCAGCGTCATCAGCAGGCTGATCGCCATGATGGCGCCGTAGTTCGAGGAGTACTGCCCCTGCAGGTCGGTGACGATGCCCAGCGGCAGGGTGAAGAGCTCGTTGTTGCTGAACAGCGCGACCAGCGGCCACGCGAACGAGTTCCACTCGCTGGAGAAGGTGAGCAGCACCAGCACGGCGACGAGCGGCTTGCACAGCGGCAGGACGATCTGCACGAAGGCCCGCACGTGGCCGGCGCCGTCGACGCGCGCCGCCTCCAGCAGCTCGTCGGGGATCGCGACGAAGAACTGGCGGGCCAGGAAGACACCGAAGACCGCCGCGCTCTCGGGCAGGATGACGGCCCAGATGTTGCCGAACAGGCCGAGGTCGACCGACACCCTGAACTGCGGCACCATCACGGCCTGCACCGGGATCATCATCGTGGAGAGCAGCAGCAGGAACAGCGGGTTGCGCCCGCGGAAGCGGATCTTCGCGAACGCGTAGCCCGCGAGCAGGTTGCACACCACCGTGATGAGCGTCGTGAGCGTCGCGATCACGAACGAGTTCCAGAACCAGTGCCACACCGGGTAGAGGTCGATCGGGTCGCGGTAGTTGTCGAGCGTGAAGTGGTGCGGCCACCAGCGCAGGCCGGCCGAGTAGAGCTCGGACTGCGGCGAGAAGGAGGTCAGGATCATCCAGTAGAGCGGGAAGAACATGACCAGCGTGATGACGACGGCGAGCGCGAGGCGCGCCCAGAACCAGGGGCTCCGACGCGTACGCGGTCGCCGGGTCGCCGAGGTCGCCGGCGCCTGCGCGGGGGTGGTCGTCGTGGACACGTGCGCCTCCTCAGTCGGTCTGGTCGCGCGTGCTGCTGAAGCGCCACTGCGCCGCGGTGATGGCGAGGGTGATCAGGTAGATGACCACGCCGACAGCCGCGCCGTAGCCGAGCTGCTGGGGCCCGTGCTCGTCGAAGCTCGTGCGGTAGGCGTAGGTGCTCACCGTCGTCGTCGCGTAGTCGGGCCCGCCGCGGGTCATCGCCCAGACCGTGTCGAACACCTGGAACGAGTAGATCATGTTCATGACCAGCAGGAAGAAGGTCGACGGGCCGAGCAGCGGGAAGACGACGTGGCGGAAGCGCTGCCACGCGCTGGCTCCGTCGACGGTCGCCGCCTCCTGCACCTCGGAGCTCACCCCTTGGAGACCGGCGAGGTAGATGAGCATGTCGAAGCCGACCCGCTGCCAGACCGTGACGATGATGACCGAGGCCATCGCCCAGGTGCCGTTCGCCTGCCAGGAGGGTCCGCTGATGCCCAGAGTGGCGAGGAACTTGTTGACGAAGCCGTTGTACTGGTCGAACATCCACGCGCCGAGCACGCCCGTGGAGATGCCGGAGATGACCAGGGGCAGGAAGATGATCGACCGGTAGAGGGTGCGCCCGGGCAGCACGCTGTTGAGCAGCACGGCGATGCCGAGGCCGGCTGCCATCGCGATCGGGATGCTGAAGAGCGTGAAGACGCCGGTGTTGCGCAGCGTCTCCCAGAAGACGCGGTCCTTGAGCAGGTCGGCGTAGTTGTTGATGCCGAGGTACTCCCCCGGCCCCAGCGAGCCCAGCTTCTCGAAGCTGATGACGAACGCGAGCACCAGCGGCAGCAGCAGGAACACCGAGATGAGCACGAGGTTGGGCAGCAGGAAGCCACCTGCTGCCAGTGCCTGGCCGCGGGCCAGCCCGCCGCGCCGCCGCTGGGGCGTCGCGGTGGGCATCCGCTCCTGGAGGAGGGTCACCGGCCCGGTCCTCAGCCGGCGAGGGCTTTGGTCACGCCGCTGGCGATGTTCTTGAGGGTCGCCTCGCTCGACTGGTTGTGGAAGGCCAGCTCGAGCTGGTCCTGCAGGAGGGTGTTGATGCTGGCGAAGGCCGGGACCGTCGACTCCTTCACCACGGTGTCGGAGATCGTGGCGGCCTGCTGGGCGCAGACGGCGACGACGTCAGGCCGCGAGACGTACTGCAGGCTCTCGCTCGAGAGCGACTTCAGGGTCGGCAGCTCGATCGCCTGCTCGCAGAAGTACTTCATGCAGTCCTCGGTGACGAGGAACTTGAGGAACGCGGCGGCGAGGTCCGGGTTCTTCGTGTCCTTCAGCGCGACGATCGCGTTGCCGCCGAGGTCGGACGCCGCCGCGGTGCTCTGCGGCATGTAGGTCGCGCCCCAGTCGCCGCCCTTGTAGCCCGACTTCGCGTCGGCGAGCTCGGGCACCAGGAAGTCGCCGATGAACGTCATCGGCACCGTCTGGTTGAGGAAGAAGTTGTCGGAGTAGACGCTGGTCTTGATGGTGTTGGTCTTCGGCACCCACTTGTTGTCGAAGAAGCTCTTGGTGAAGTCCATCGCCTTGGTGGCCTCGGCCGAAGGCAGCGCCGTCCCCTTGAGGTCGGGCGTCAGCAGCGTGCCGCCCGCCTGGTAGAGCCACGAGAGCCACCGGTAGGCACCGGCCTGCGTCCAGTCGTAGGCGAAGGGGAACTTGTTGTCCGGCAGGCTGCTGCGCAGCTTGGTCGCGACGTCGGAGAACTCCTCCCACGTCCACGCGTCCGAGAGCTTGTCGGGCACCGCGGTGATGCCGGCGCTGGCGAACGCCGCCTTGTTGTAGACGATGCAGGTGGTGTCGGTCTGGTGCGGCACGCCGTAGGGCTTGCCGTCGAACTTCACCGCCTCCCACAGCGCCGGCAGGAACGCGTCGGACTCCGCGGCCGAGACGTAGGGCGTCAGGTCGAGCAGCACGCCCTTCGCGCTGTACTTGCCGATCGTCGTGTAGTCGACGCGGAAGATGTCGGGCGCGTTGCCCGCCTGGATGCCGCGGTCGATGCCGCTGAAGAACCCGTCGTAGGGCACGGCCTTCAGCTGCACGGTGGCCCCGGGGTTGGCCTCCTCGAACTTCTTCTTGGCGTAGGTGAAGCCGGCCGTCTCGCCGACGCTGCCGCCCCAGAAGGCGAAGGTGAGCTTGCCCGTGACGGGCCCGGAGCTGGCCTTCGAGCCGGCCGCCGTGGACGCCCCGCCGCTCGAGGCCGGCGCGCTGCCTGCGGCGTCGCTGCTCGTGCCGTCGGAGTGCTTGGAGGAGCACGCGCCGAGACCGACCAGCGCCGCTGCGCCCACCGCCCCGCCGAGGAACCCGCGCCGTGTGAGTGCCATGTGTTCGCCTGCTCCTCGAGGAGGTCCCTTCCGGGACGCGGGTGGGTCTGTTGTACGTCCGGCGCCAGGAACCGTCAACAGTTCCCAGGAGCACCGGCCGCACTGCTCGTCCGTGCTCGAACGTCGTCGTCTCTGCGCGGTTCTGCTGCCGGACGGCCTCCCGGACGCTACCGCCGGGGCACGCGCCCCGCACGGCGAGAACGTCGACGCCCCGGGGGCGGCTGCGACAGGATGGGCGCCATGACGACCCTCGGCGCTGTCTTCCGCCCCCAGCTCCCGCCCGAGCGGCTGCGCTCGGTGGCCCGGGCCGCCGACGAGGCCGGCCTCGAGGAGCTGTGGATCTGGGAGGACTGCTTCCGTGAGGGGGGCATCTCCTCGGCGGCGATGGCGCTCGCCTGGACGACCCAGCTGCGCCTGGGCATCGGGCTCATGCCGGTGCCCTTCCGCAACGTCGCCCTCTCGGCCATGGAGCTCGCGACCCTGGCGCGCGTCTTCCCGGGACGCGTGCGCCCGGCCGTCGGCCACGGCGTGCAGGACTGGATGGCGCAGGTCGGCGCCCGGCCCGCCTCCCCCATGACCTGCCTGCGCGAGCACCTCTCCGCGCTCCAGGCGCTGCTCGCCGGCGAGCGCGTCACGACCAGCGGGCGCTACGTGCACCTCGACGACGTCGCGCTCGACTGGCCGCCGGCGCAGCCGCCGGCGCTCATCACCGGAGCGACCGGCGACCGTACGCTGCGGCTCTCCGGCGAGCTCGCGGCCGGCACGATCCTCACCGGGGGCACCACGCCCGACGGCGTGCGCCGCGCCCGCGGGATCGTCGACGAGGGCCGCGCCCTCGCCGGGCGCTCGGACCACCACGAGGTCGTCGTCTACCTCGTCGCTGCCGCCGGTCCCGACTCCGCCGAGCGGCTCGAGCGCGAGTGCCGGCGCTGGGAGTTCCCGGCCGGTGCCGACGTCACGGTGGGCGGCGACGCGGAGTCGGTGGCCAACGGCGTACGCCGCTGGGCCGAGGCCGGCGCCGACACCGTCGTGCTGCAGCCGACCGAGGACGAGCCCGACCTCGAGGGCTTCGTGCGCTTCGCCGGCGAGCAGGTGCGCCCGCTGCTGGGCTGACGCACGCAGCAGCCCGCCGGAGCGGCAGCCCCTCAGGCGCGGGCGACCTCGCGGGCGACGGCGTCGGCGGCCTCGCACGCCGACTCCACGGTGGCGGGCTCGTCGCCCGGGAGGGTCGCCGCCACGCGCTCGAGCAGGGAGCGGAACGTCGCCGCCTCGGCAGGCGAGAGCCCGCGCAGCACGGAGGTGTCGATGCCGGCCAGCGCCCGCTCCGCCTCGGCGTGGACGCGGCGACCGTCGTCGGTGGCGACCACCTGGCGGCTGCGCCGGTCGGCGGGGTCGGGCCGGCGCGTGACCAGTCCGGCCCGCTCGAGGTCGTCGAGCAGGTAGGTCAGGACCGTGCGGTCGACCCCGAGGCGCTGGCCGACGACGGTCTGGCTCGCCGCCTCGCCGCTCACGGCGGCGGTGAGCACGTGGAACCCGCGGGGGCCGCCGGGCAGGTCGGCGAGCACCGAGCCGGCCGCCTTGACATAGGCGCGGAACACCGCGCCGAGGGTGTAGCCGAGGTCGCGCTCGAGGGGCGAGCAGGGCGAGGCGGCGGCACACGCCTGCAGCTCGTCCATGCCACGACCGTACACCCGGCGCGTCCCTGTGCGCGGTCGTCCAGACGGTCGGGTTGACAGATGTTCTGCTTGACATACGATCTGTCCAGCAGCAGGAACCGTCCCTGCACCCAGGTCCCCAGGAGGAGCCATGTCCCTGTTCCGTCTCGATGCGAGCATCCGCGGCGAGCAGTCGGTGAGCCGCAAGGTCGCCGACACTGCGACCGACGCGTGGCTCGAGGTCCACCCCCACGCGCCGGTCGTCCGGCGTGACCTGGGCGCCCACCCGCTGCCCTCGGACCTGTGGCCCCACGCCGTGGGCGGCTCGTTCCTGCCCGAGGACGCGCGCAGCCCGGAGCAGCGCGACGCGCTCGCCCTCGCCGCCACGCTGGCCGACGAGCTCGTCGCGGCCGACGCCTACGTCTTCGCGCTGCCGCTCTACAACTGGGGCGTCGACCAGCACGTCAAGACCTGGATCGACCTCGTGCTGACAGACCCGCGCTTCCGCGCCGGCACCCCCTCGCCGATCGCCGGCCGGCCGGCCGCGCTCGTCGTGACCCGCGGCGGCGGCTACTCCGAGGGCATGCCGAAGCACGGCTGGGACCACGCGACGCCCTACTACCTGCGCGTGCTGGGCGACGTGTTCGCCCTCGACGTCCACGTCTCAGAGGTCGAGCTGACCCTCGCCGGGCTCAACCCGGCGATGGCCGAGCTGATCCCGCTCGCCGAGAAGTCGCTGCGCGACGGGCACGAGAGCGCCGGCCGCCACGGCGCCGTCCTGGCCGAGCGGGTGGCCGGGGTCACGCGCCTCGCCGGCTGACACGCCGCCCGGCGCGCTGCGTTCCGGCACACTGTGGGCCCATGACGAGCGTCAGCGGCCTCACGGTCGCGCCGGTGAAGGGGCTGGCGGCCGTGCCGCGCCAGCGCGTCCGGCTCGAGCAGCAGGGCGTGGCGGAGGACCGCCGCCTGTTCCTGCTGCGCGCCGACGGCACCGTGGCCACCATCCGCCAGCTCCCGGCGCTCGCGACGCTCGAGCCCGACCTCGACCTCGAGGCCGGGGAGCTGCGGCTGCGGCTGCCCGGGGGCGGGTCGGTCGCCACAGCGGTCCACGAGGCCGGCGCCGCCCTGTCGGCCGACCTGTTCGGCAAGCAGCGCGCGGGCCGGCGCCTGTCCGGCGCGGTCGAGGACGCCGTGAGCGAGGCGGCCGGCGAGCCGCTGCGGCTGGTGCTCGCCGACCGGACGGGCATCGGCTGGGACGAGGGCCCGGTGTCGCTCGTCTCCCGCGCCTCCGCGGCAGCCGTCGGGCTGCCCGAGGACGAGGCGGGGCCGCAGCTGCGCCGGCTGCGCGTGCTCGTGGAGCTCGAGGGCGCAGCGCCCTACGAGGAGGACGGCTGGGTCGGCCGCGACGTGCGGGTGGGGGCGGCAGTCGTACGCGTGAGCCACCTGCTCCAGCGCTGCGTCGTGATCGGCGCCTCGCCGGTCACCGGCGAGCAGGACTGGGACGGCGTGCGCCGGCTCGTCCAGGTGCGCGGCCGCGACCTCACCTGCCTCGGCGTCATCGCCACCGTCGTCGAGCCCGGCGAGGTGGGCGTCGGCGACCCCGTCGAGCCGCAGATGACCTAGCCTTCGCTGCGTGAGTGGCACCCGCGTCTACGCCGCCCGGCTGGCCGGCACCGGAGTCTTCGACCCCACCGGTGACCAGGTCGGCAAGGTGCGCGACGTCGTCTGCCTGCTGCGGCAGGAGCAGCGCCCGCGCGTGCTGGGACTCGTCGTCGAGGTCCTCGGCAGGCGCCCGGTCTTCCTGCCCATGACACGGGTCACCGCCGTCGACCCCGGCTCGGTCATCACCACCGGCATCGTCAACATGCGCCGCTTCTCCCAGCGGCCCACCGAGACCCTGGTCCTCGGCGAGCTGCTCGACCGCAAGGTGACCCTCGTCGAGGACTCCACGACCGTCACCGTCGAGGACATCGCCCTGGAGCAGACGCGCACGCGCGACTGGGTGCTCGACAAGGTGCACGTCAGCCGCCCGGCCAAGGGCTTGCGCCGGCGCGGCGAGGCGCTCACCGTCGACTGGGACGCGGTGACCGGCTTCAGCCTGCAGGAGCAGGGCCAGGGCGCCACCAACCTGCTGGCCGCCTTCGAGGAGATGCGCGCGCCGGACCTCGCCAACGTGCTGCACGACCTCTCGCCCAAGCGGCGCGCCGAGGTCGCCGCCGCGCTCGACGACGAGAAGCTCGCCGACGTCCTGGAGGAGCTGCCCGAGGACGACCAGGTCGAGATCCTCGGCAACCTCGACGAGGCGCGCGCGGCCGACGTGCTCGAGGCCATGGGCCCCGACGACGCGGCCGACCTGCTGGCCGAGCTGCCCGAGCACGAGGCCGAGAAGCTGCTCGCGCTCATGGAGCCCGGCGAGGCGGCCGACGTGCGCCGCCTGCTGTCCTACGACGAGCTCACGGCCGGCGGCATGATGACGACCGAGCCGGTCATCCTGCCTCCCGACGCCACCGTCGCCGAGGCGCTCGCCCGCGTGCGCGTCGCCGACCTCTCCCCCGCGCTCGCCTCCTCCGTCTACGTCTGCCGGCCCCCGCTCGAGACGCCGACCGGGCGCTTCCTCGGCACCGCCCACATCCAGCGCCTGCTGCGCGAGCCGCCGTCGTCCCTGGTGTCCGGGGTCGTCGACAAGGACGTCGACCCGCTGCTGCCGCAGACGACGCTGCCGGCCGTGACGCACTACCTGGCCACCTACAACCTCGTGGCCATCGCGGTCGTCGACGACAACGACCACCTGCTGGGCGCGGTCACCGTCGACGACGTGCTCGACCACCTGCTGCCCGACGACTGGCGCGACCGCCCGGCCGACATCGAGGTGCCGCGTGGCTCGTGACGAGCGCGGCCTGCGCGGGCCCCGGCCCTCGCGCTCGCGCCCGGCGCTCGACGTGCCGCGCGAGCGCGGCCGGCGCGGGCTGCGCGGCCCGGGCTACGACGCCGAGACCTTCGGCGCGATCGGCGAGCGCATCGCCCGCTTCCTCGGCACCTGGCGGTTCATCGGCTACCTCACGGTGTTCGTGGCGCTCTGGCTGGCGTGGAACACCTGGACGCCGGACCGGCTCCAGTTCGACCCGCGGGCCACCAACTACACGCTGCTCACGCTCATCCTGTCGCTGCAGGCGTCCTACGCCGCGCCGCTGATCCTGCTGGCGCAGAACCGCCAGGCCGACCGCGACCGGGTGCAGTGGGAGCAGGACCGCGCGCGCAGCGAGCGCAGCATCGCCGACACCGAGTACCTCACCCGCGAGCTGGCCGCCGTGCGCATCGCGCTCGGCGAGGTGGCCACCCGCGACTTCCTGCGCGGCGAGCTGCGCACCCTGCTCGAGGAGCTCGAGGAGCGCCAGGCCGAGCAGCCGCCCGCCGCCGAGTACGAGTCCTGAACTCAGACCTCCAGCGCCTCGACGCCTCCTGGACGGCGACGACCTCTGCCGCCGGCGCGCCGTGCGCCTCCGCGGTCTCCAGCAGGGCCGCGGCGCGGCCGGCGGCCTCGGCGTCGTCGGACCCGGAGCCGGACTCCACCCACGCGTACGCGCCATTCCACCGAGCCGCAGGTCCGACACCGACGCCGGGCGACGTGGCCCTACGCCGTCGCGGCAGCCAGCGGCGCGTGCTGCTCGAGCTGCTCGATGACGGCGGGCAGGTCGGCCGGCGACATCGGCCGGCTGTAGAGGTAGCCCTGCGCGCTGGGCACGCCGAGCCCGTGCAGCGCCCGCGCCTGCACCTCGGTCTCGACGCCCTCGACCACGGTGTGCAGCCCCAGGGTGCGGCCGAGCTCGGCGATGACCGAGACCAGCCGCGTGCTCGACCGCTCGGTCGTGATGTGGTCGGTGAAGCTCTTGTCGACCTTCAGGATGTCGAAGTCGAGCTGCTGCAGGTAGCTCAGCGACGAGTAGCCCGTGCCGAAGTCGTCGACCGCGAAGCGCACGCCGATCGCGCGCAGCACCCGCACCGCGTCGACGACGGACTCGAGTCCCAGCGCCGCGCTCTCGGTGATCTCCAGCACGAGGTGGCGCGGGTCGAGCCCGGTGTCGGCGAGCACGGCGCGCACCTCGTCGGCGAAGCCGGGCTCCTCGAGCCGCGCGGGCGAGACGTTGGCGCTGACGTAGGCGTCGGCCGCCACGGGGTGCTCCCGCTTGAGCTCGGCGACCGACGCGCAGGCCGTGCGCAGCACCCAGCGGTCGACCTCTCCCATCAGGCCCATCGACTCGGCGGTCGGGAGGAAGGCGAAGGGGCCGAGCAGCCCGCGCGTCGGGTGCTCCCAGCGGATCAGGGCCTCGAGGCCCTGGAGGCGGGCGCTCGCCACGTCGACGATGGGCTGGAAGTGCAGGCGCAGCTCGCCGCCGTGCAGCGCCTGGCGCACCGACTCGCGCAGCACCAGCTCGCCCATGCGGGCCTCGCGCAGGTCCGGCTCGAAGACGCGGGCGCAGTCGCCGCCGGCGGCCTTCGCCGCGTACATCGCGAGGTCGGCGTCCGTGACCGGGTCCGCCCCCTGGGTCCACGAGCCGGCGAGCCCGAGGCTCGCGGTCACCAGCGTGTGCACCAGCTCGGGCTGGTCGAACGGCGCGCGCAGGCACTCGAGCACCCGCAGCGCGAACGACTCGGTCTCCTGCTCGCCGGCGCCCACGAGCAGCACCGCGAACTCGTCGCCCTCGAGGTGCGCCACGAGCGAGGGCTCGGCCACCAGCGCGTACAGCCGGCCGGCGACCTCGCTGAGCACGGCGTCGCCGCCCTCGCGCCCGAGCCGGTCGTTGATGGTCTTGAAGCCGTCGATGTCGCAGTGGATGACGCCGACCGGCGTCCCCGCGCCCGTCGCGTCCCAGATCCGCTCGTTGAGCAGCGTACGGTTCGGCAGCCCGGTGACCGGGTTGCGCAGCGCCTGCTCGCGGACCTCCACCTCGAGCCGGTGGCGCTCGGTGACGTCGCGCGCGTTGATGACCGCGCCCGAGGAGTCCGGCGAGGCCGACAGGGTGCACTCGAGCACGCGCCAGCCGTCGCCGCCGCGCACCCGCAGGTCGAGCTGCGTGGGGACGCCGGGGCGCGGTCCCGCGGCGAGGCGCTCGAGGGCGGCCTCGACCTCGTCCGGGTGCATGTGCTCGCGCAGGACCGCCGCGCACTCCGCGCCGACGAGCCCGGAGGCCTCGATGCCGAGCACCGAGGTGAGCGAGGGGCTGACGTACTCCACGCGGCCCTCGCCGTCGAGCAGCACGGTGATGTCCGAGGAGTTCTCGACCAGGCTGGCGAAGCGCCGCTCGTCGTGCTCGTGCAGCTGAGCGGCCGAGCGGGTCAGGCGGCTGACGAGGTAGGCGGTGATCTCGCTGAGCAGGACGCAGACCAGCACCGTGTCGAGCGCGCCGCCCCGCAGCCAGGCCGCGTGGTCGGCGGGCGCGACGTCGGCCAGCGGCAGCCAGAACGCGACGCCGATGAGCGGTGACCACCAGAGGCTCGTCCACCGCGGCTGCGAGAGCCCGATGAAGACCGCGAGCACGGTGAAGAAGCAGGTGGAGTTGTAGGGGTTGAACGACACCGCGTTCATCAGGCCGATCATCACGCAGCCAAGCGGGATGATCGGCAGCATCGCGGCCCGTGGCCACCGGTGGAACGGCAGCACCAGGCACAGCACGCCGACGGCCGCGGCGACGACGGCGACCGAGACGCCCGCGACCAGGGCCCAGCCGCCCAGAGGCAGGGTGCAGGACACCGACACCGCGCTGCCGGCGAGGGTGAGGACCGCTCCGCACCTGCTCGCCAGGCCGCGCAGGTCGAGGGAGTCGTCCCTCCGCGGCTTCCTGGTCACGACGTCCTCATCGACCGGGCACCCCGCCGTCTTACGGGTACGCACGGGTGTAATCTCGCAGCGCACCACCGCAGGGGAGCGCTGCAGCGCTGAGAGTGTGGGACGACCCACAGACCCTCGAACCTGATCCGGGTCATGCCGGCGCAGGGAGTCGGATCTCCACCGAGCGGCGCGTCCCTCGGGCCGCGCCACGCGGTGGCTCGTCAGATGCCTTCACCTCTCCTCCTACGTCGTCCGCGTCCAGGAGGAACCGTGTCCACCACCCACCCGTCCGGCCCGTCCCGCCCGTCCGGCGCCGCCGCGCGCGCCGGCACGGTCATTGTCGCCGTGGGCGCCGTCGCCGCCGTGCTCGGCTACCTCGGCACCGAGGCGACCGACCTGCCGCGCGCCGCGAGCGTCATCGACGCCGTGGTCGCGCTCGTCGCCGCCGGGCTCGTCTGCTTCGGCGTCCTGACCCGCCCCCGGGCACCGTGGCGCACCGTGGACATCGTCACCGCGGCGGTGCTGGCCGTCGCGTCCGGCGTGGTCTTCTGGGCGTGGACCCAGCTGTGGAACGCGGTGTCGCCGGCGTTCTCGGGCTTCCCGCCCGGCCAGGCCGTGATGTACGGCATGTGGTTCCTGCCGGGCGCGCTCGTGCCGCTGGTCGTCCGCAAGCCGGGCGCCGCGGTCTTCGCCGAGCTCGTCGCCTCGACCCTCGAGTACCTCCTGGCGAGCTCGTTCGGCGCGCCGGTGATCGTCTACGGGCTCGTCCAGGGGCTGTGCGCCGAGGCCGTGTGGGCCGCGTTCCGCTACCGGCGCTGGGGCCTCGTGCCCTCCGCGCTCGCCGGTGCGGCGGCGGGCCTGGGCGCCGCGCTGCTCGACCTCGTCTACTACTACGCCGACTGGTCGGGCCCGTGGAAGCTCACCTACGTCGTCGCCGTCGTCGTCTCCGGCGCCGTGCTGACCGGTGGCCTGTCGTGGTGGCTGCTGCGCGCGCTGGTGCCGACCGGCGCCCTCGGCGCCTTCGCGGCCGGCCGCAGCCGCGAGCTGGTCTAGCGCATGCAGGTGTCCGTCACGGGCTGGGGCTGGCGCCACGCCGGCCGCCGGGCCTGGGCGGTGCGCGAGCTGGACCTCGAGGTCGCGCCCGGTGAGAAGGTCCTGCTCGTCGGCCCGTCCGGGGCCGGCAAGAGCACGCTCCTGCTCGCGCTCGCCGGGCTGCTCGACCCGTCCTCGGCCGAGGAGACCGAGGGCCGCATCACCCTCGACGGCGTCGACGCCCGCGAAGCGCGCGGCCGCGCCGGGCTGGTGCAGCAGGACCCGGCCACGAGCCTGGTGATGGCGCGCGCCGGTGACGACGTCGCGTTCGGGCCCGAGTGCTGGGGCGTCGAGCCGGCGGAGATCTGGCCGCGCGTGGACGAGGCGCTCGACGACGTCGGGTTCACCCTCGGCCGCTCCCGCGCCACCGCCGGGCTCTCCGGCGGCGAGGCGCAGCGCCTCGCCCTCGCGGGGGTCGTCGCCCTGCGGCCCGAACTCCTGCTGCTCGACGAGCCGACCGCCAGCCTCGACCCGGCCGGCGTGCTTGTGGCCCGCGCGGCGGTCGGTCGCGTGCTCGAGCGCACCGGCGCAGGGCTGGTCATGGTCGAGCACCGGCCAGGGCCCTGGCTCGACCTGGTCGACCGGGTGGTCGCCCTGGACGCGTCCGGCGTCGTGGCCGACGGCCCGCCGGCCGCCGTGCTCTCCGGCGAGCGCGGGCGCTGGCTGGCCGAGCACCGTGTGTGGGTGCCGGGCTTCGAGCCGTCGTGGCCGTGGCACGCGCCCGCCGCCGGGGAGGCCCTCCTGCAGGCGGAGTCCGTGACGCACCGGCACCGCGGTGCTTCCCGGCCCTCACCCGAGGACGTCTCGCTCGTGCTCCACCGCGGGGAGGCCGTCGCGGTCACCGGCCGCAACGGCGTCGGCAAGACCACCTTCGCCCAGGCGCTCGGAGGCCTGCTGCGGCCGAGCGCGGGCAGCGTACGCGCGACGCCGGCCCTGAGCGCCGACCGCCGTCCGCTGTGCACGTGGCGCGCCAGTGCGCTGGCCGGCGCGGTCGGCAGCGTCTTCCAGCGCCCCGAGCAGCAGTTCGTCACCGGCCGCGTCGTCGACGAGGTCGCCCTCGGCGTCCGGCTGGCGGGCGGTGCCCCGTCGACGGCGACCGACCTGCTCGAGCGGCTCGGCCTGGCACGGCTCGCCGCCGCCGACCCGCACACGCTGTCCGGGGGCGAGCAGCGCCGGCTCTCGGTCGCCGCCGTCCTGGCCGCCGCGCCTCAGGTGCTGGTGCTCGACGAGCCGAGCTTCGGGCAGGACGCGCGCACCTGGGCCGAGCTCGTGCGGCTGCTGCAGGCGCTGCTCGAGGAGGGCCGCTCTGTCGCCGCGGTCACCCACGACCGGCCGCTCGTCGGTGCACTGGCGGCGCGCGAGCTGGTCCTCGGGTGAGCGTCAACCCGCTCTCCGGCCTGCTCGCCTGCACGGTGGTCGGACTCGCCGCACTGCTGGCCCGCGACGCCGTCACGCCGGTGCTGCTGCTCGTGCCCGCCCTCGCGTGGCTGCTCTCCGGGCTGCCGGTGGCCACCTCGGCCCGCCGCTCGGTCCCGGTCTTCGTCGCGGCGGCCGGCGTGGGCTTCTCCACCGCCCTGCTCGCGCCGGGCGCAGGGCTGGTGTGGGACCGCGGCCTCGCCATGGCGCTGCGCGTGCTGGCGGTGGCGCTGCCCGGCGCGCTCTACGCCGGTCTCGTCGACCCCACCGAGCTCGCAGACGCGCTCGTCCAGCGGCTGCACGCCCCGGCGCGCTTCGCCTACGGCGCCCTCGCCGCCCTGCGCCTGCTGCCCCTGCTCCAGGAGGAGTGGCGCATGAGCGGGCTGGCCCGCCGCGCCCGCGGCCTCGGCGACCGGCGCAGCCCCGCCGCAGTCGTACGCGCCTTCGCCGCCCGCTGCTTCGCGCTCCTCGTCGCCGCCGTCCGCCGCAGCACCCGCCTGGCCACGGCCATGGACGCCCGCGGCTTCGACTCCGGCCGCCCGCGCACCTCCGCCCGCACGTCCCCGCTCGGCAGTCCGGACCTGGTGCTCGTCTCCGCGTCCCTCGTCGTCGCCGTCGGCGCGACGCTCCTCTCCGCCGCCCTCGGCACCTGGTCGCCCGCCTGGGGGTGAGCGCGCCTATCGCGACCTCGGCGGTGGAACCTCGACCCCAGCGGTAGCAACCACGACCCGGCGGTAGCCCCTCGGCTACCTCCGGACCGCTTTGCTACCGCTCACCTGCCGAGCGCCAGCCCAGCGGTAGCCGACGCGGCCGAGCGGTGGCAACCCCGACCTCAGCGGTAGCAACCACGACCCGGCGGTAGCCCCTCGGCTACCGCCGACCCTCCCTTGCTACCGCTCACCTGCCGAGAGCCAGCCCAGCGGTAGCCGACGCGGCCCAGCGGTAGCCGACGCGGCCGAGCGGTGGCAACCCCGACCTCAGCGGTAGCAACCACGACCCGGCGGTAGCCCCTCGGCTACCGCCGACCCTCCCTTGCTACCGCTCAGCGCCCATGACGCCGGGCTGAGCGCTCCAGGGCCGCGCGCACCACGTGCTCGAGCCGCCCCGGGTCGTGGAGGTCGCGCCACTCGAGCCGGACGAACTCGTAGCCCGCCGCGCGCAGGTCGTCCTCTCGCCGCTTCTCCGCGCGCAGGACCTCCGCGGCCGAGGTCGAGCCGTCGCCGGCGTACTTCGACCAGCCGTCGAACTCGACGACGACATGGTGCTCCTCGAGGACGAGGTCACCGCGGTACGGACGCCCGCTCGCACCGCGCACGACGCCCTGGGGAACAGGCGTCGGCAGGCCGAGCTCGGCCATCACCAGGCGGGCGAGCGTCTCGCCGGGCGACTCGGACCGTCCGTCAGCCAGGCGTACGGCGCGCACCGCCTGGGGCGCACCGCGCCAGCCGCGTACGGCCTGCAGCGCCTCGTCGAGCGCCTCCGGTGTGGCGAGGCGCAGCCGCAGTGCCGAGTCCATGGCGACCACGGCGGCATGCAGCGGGAGTGAGCGCGCGAGATCGATGGCCGTGCGGGCTCCGGAGGTGACTGGTACGCCGTGGCCGTCGGCGCGCACGTGCTCGTCCGGCAGCGGTGCGCGCAGGACGTGCAGCCCCGGACGCTTGCGGTGGTCGGCCCGGGCCGCGGTCAGCGTCACCGTCGACGGCGGCTCGAGGAGGACCATGCCGAGCAGCAGGGCCGCCGACGAGTGGCTCGCGACGGCGTGGGCCACGCACAGCTGCGCCGCGCGCACCGCCAGGCGATGGGCACCGGTGGGGTCGACCTCGTCGGGCAGGGAGTAGACGCCGTGGCGGAGGCGCACCCACCTCCCCTCCGCCACGAGCCGCGCTACCTCGTCGGGCGGGAACCCGTGCACACCGGCATCGGCGGCGGAGAAGACACCGCCCTGGGCGGTGGCGAGGGCGAGCAGGCCGGGGGTCATCGCGTCAGTCTCGGGCTCCGGCGCTCGGAGCACCGCCCGTCGTCCACATGCCCGGGAGCCGAGGGCGCGCAGCTCGACCAGGCACATCGGGCACCAGCGGTAGCAGTTCCACGCCAGCGGTAGCACCTCGGCTCCCGCCGGGCTCGATCTGCTACCACTCGCGCGCCTGCCTGAGCCATGCCGCTGCCGAACGTGCCGCGAGCGCGAGGCACCGGACAGGAACACCGCTGCCCCGGGCTACAGCAGGAGCGGATCTGCTCCGAAGAGACTGCGTGAGCATTCCCACGGCCCGCGACGAGTCGACCCTGTCACGAGGACGGCACGCCTACTCCGACCTGCCCTACGCGGTCAGCTCGACGCCGGAGCCGGCCACCCAGCAACCGGCTGCCGCACCGGCAGCGAGCTCGAGCTACGCCGGCGCGAACGGCTACGGCGGCGGGACCCGCAAGCGCATCGGCGACGTGCTCGTCGAGGCCGGCGTGCTCACGCAGGCCGACCTCGAGCGCGCCCTCGGCGCGCAGAAGACCGATGCCTCCGGCGAGCGCAAGCGGCTCGGCGAGATCATCACCGAGCTCGGCTTCGCCTCGGAGCGCCAGGTCGCCCAGGCTCTCGCCGACGTGCTCGGCCTCCAGGTCGTCGACCTCGGCGCCGTCGTGGTCAGCCCCGAGGTCGCGCGCTCGCTGCCGCGCTCGGTCGCGGAGCGTACGGGCGTCCTCGTCGTCGACCGCGCGCCCGACGGTGCGCTGCGGGTCGCGACCTCCGACCCGACCAACGTGCTGGCGCTCGACGACGTACGCCTCTACACCAACGCTCCCCGCCTCGACGTGCTCGTGGCGACCTCGAGCCAGGTGCGCGAGCACCTGCACCGCGCGTGGTCGCTGTCGGAGGACAACGTCGTCGTCGCCGACGTGCTCGAGGGCATCACGCCCGACACCGACGACACCCAGGAGACCGGCGGCTCGCCCGACGACGCCCCGACGGTCCGCCTGGTCAACATGGTGCTCTCCGACGCCGTGCGCGCCGGTGCCTCCGACATCCACATCGAGCCCCAGCGCGACGTGCTGCGCATCCGCTACCGCGTCGACGGCATGCTGCGCGACGTCATGACCGTGCCCCGCCGCGCGGCACCGGCCGTCGTCAGCCGCATCAAGATCACCTCGGGCCTCGACATCGCCGAGCGCCGGGTGCCGCAGGACGGCCGCGCCCGCATCAGCGTCGACGGCACCTCGGTCGACACCCGCATCTCGACCATGCCCTCGATCCACGGCGAGAAGGTCGTCATCCGTCTGCTGATGGGCGCCGAGCAGATCAAGCAGCTCGACGCGATGGGCATGTCTGCTCCGCAGCTGGCGAAGATCCGCGCCTCGATGCAGCAGCCGCAGGGCCTGGTGCTCATCACCGGCCCCACCGGCTCGGGCAAGACCTCGACCCTCTACGCCGCGCTCTCGGAGATCGTCGACCCGACGCGCAACATCGTGACGCTCGAGGACCCGGTCGAGATCCAGATCCCCGGCATCACGCAGACGCAGACCAACGAGCGGGCCGGCATGACCTTCGCCAAGGGCCTGCGCTCGATCCTGCGCCAGGACCCCGACGTGGTCCTCGTCGGCGAGGTCCGTGACGCCGAGACCGCCGAGCTGGCGCTGACCGCGTCGATGACCGGCCACCTCGTGCTCTCGACCCTGCACACCAACTCGGCGGTCGCGGCCATCACCCGCATGGTCGACATGGGCATCGAGCCGTTCCTCGTCGCCTCGTCGCTGACCTGCGTGGTGGCGCAGCGACTGGTACGCCGCGTGTGCACCAGCTGCGCGCGCCCCGAGCCGCTCGACCCGGTGCTCGCCGAGTCGCTGGGTGTGCCGGTCGAGCTCCAGGCCGTCGCGGCCCCGCGCAAGGGCGAGGGCTGCACGCAGTGCGGCGGCACCGGCTACAAGGGCCGCTGCGGCATCTACGAGGTCATCGAGATCACGCCGACGCTGCGCGGTGTGCTGCTGCGCGACCCCAGCGAGGCCGCGCTCGCCCGGGCCGCCGAGGCGGAGGGGTTCCGGTCGCTGCGGTCGGCCGCCCTCGAGCTGGCCGCCCGCGGCGAGACGACGTTCGCCGAGGTCGCGCGCGTGGTGCCGCGCTTCAGCTGAGCAGCTTGTCCATCGCCCGGTCGAGGGCCGCGAGGTCCTCGGGGTCGAGCTTGGAGACGACCAGCTCGGACACGCCGCGCAGGTGCGTGCCGGTGGCGCTGCGCAGCCGGTCGTAGCCCGCCTGCGTCAGCACCGCGAACAGCCCGCGGGCGTCACTCACGCAGGCCTCGCGCGTGACGAGCCCCTCGCGCTCGAGCCGGTCGACCAGGCGGGTCAGCCCGCTGCGCGAGAGCAGCACGGCGTCGGCCAGCTCGGTCATGCGCAGCTTGTGCTCGGGCGCCTCGACGAGCTGCACGAGCACGTCGTAGGACGCGAGTGGTAGCGAGTGGGCTCCGAGCAGGTCGGCCTCGAGCTGACGCACCACGGTGGCATGGGCGCGCAAGAACTTGCGCCAGACCGCGATCTCCCCCGAGCTCAACCGCTCCGGAGCACGTTGCACCGGTGGCGATGTCTGCATCGCCGCATCGTACCCGCAATACCACTCTCTGCTGTCGTTTGTCACCGGTTCGGCCCAGGTGCTACGCAGCGGTCCGCGTCGCCCGGCACGCGCCGTAGCATCGCCTCATGCAGAGCCCCACCGTCGAGCAGGTCCACGCTGCGCTGGCCCGGGTCATCGACCCCGAGATCCGCCGGCCCATCACCGAGATCGGCATGGTGGGAGCGGTCGAGGTCACCGGCGCGACCGTCGCCGTCCACATCCTGCTCACGACGACCGGCTGCCCGATGCGCGAGCGCATCACGACCGACGTCACCACAGCCGTACGCGGTGTGCCGGGCGTCGCGGACGTCGCCGTGACGCTCGGGGTGATGAGCGACGAGCAGCGCGCGGGCCTCAAGACCCTGCTGCGCGGCGGGGTGCCCGAGCGCGCGGTGCCGTTCTCGCAGCCGGGCTCGCGCACGCGGGTCTACGCGGTGGCCAGCGGCAAGGGCGGCGTCGGCAAGTCGTCGGTCACGGCCAACCTGGCCGCTGCGATGGCGGCCGACGGGCTCGCGGTCGGCCTGCTCGACGCCGACATCTACGGCTTCTCGATCCCCCGCATGCTCGGCGTCACCGGCCGCCCGACCAAGGTCGGCGACATGATCATGCCGCCCGTCTCGCTGGGCGTGAAGGTCGTGTCCATGGGGATGTTCGTCCAGGGCAACACCCCGGTGGCGTTCCGCGGGCCCAAGCTGCACCGCGCGCTCGAGCAGTTCCTCACCGACTTCGAGTGGGGCGAGCTCGACGTGCTCCTGCTCGACCTGCCCCCCGGCACCGGGGACATCGCGATCTCCACCGCGCACCTGCTGCCGACCGCCGAGCTCGTCGTCGTCACGACCCCGCAGCTCGCCGCGGCCGAGGTCGCCGAGCGCGCCGGCTCGCTCGCCAAGCAGACCTCGCAGCGGGTCGCGGGCGTCATCGAGAACATGTCCTACCTGCCGTGCCCGCACTGCACCGAGGAGGGCCGCGACCACCGGCTCGAGGTGTTCGGCGCCGGCGGCGGGCAGACGGTCGCCGACGCGCTGACCGGCGTGCTCGGCGCGCGGGTGCCGCTGCTCGGCCAGGTGCCGCTCGACGGCCGGCTGCGCGAGGGCGGCGACAGCGGCGTGCCGCTCTCGGTCGGCGACCCGACGGCTCCGGCGTCGGTGGCGCTGCGCGAGATCGCCCAGCGGCTGGGCCGGGCGCCGCGCTCGATCGTCGGCCGTCCGCTCTCGCTCACCCCCGTCAGCGCCTAGCGGCGCTCAGCGGGGTCGCTCAGGTGACGTCGCCGTCGGCGTAGGCCGAGGCGTCGGGCGCGTCGTCCTTGCGGAGGTCCGGAGCGCCGGGCTTGCGCAGGTCGGGTGCGTCGCGCTTGCGCAGGTCCGGCGAGCCCGACGAGCGGGCGGTCGCGCCGGTGGACCGGCTGCTCGGGGCGTCGCCGTCGAGGTCGAACGCGCTGCGCAGGTCGTCGTCGAGCGCGTCGTCGAGCAGGTGCTTCTGCACGAACGCGCGCGGGTTGAGCTCGCTGAGGTCGATGTCGGCGAACTCCGGGCCCAGGTGCTCGCGGACGTCGGCCTGCGCCTCGCTGGCCATGCGGCGCAGCTGGCGCACCATGCGGCCGGCCTCGGAGATGAAGCCAGGCAGCTTGTCGGGGCCGATGACCACGAGGGCCACCACGGCCAGGACGACGAACTCCCAGCCGTTGATCCCGAACATCGCCCGCTCCTCGGTGCTGAGTGCCCCGGCCGAGCAGGCCGGAGTGCACCTCCGAGACTAGCTCCTGCCAGCCGGGCCCACCCTCGGGTCGCGCAGCATCAGCCGGTCTTGCTGCGGCCCAGCGTGACCTCGACGGTGCGGCTGCGCCCGCCCCGCGTGTAGGCGAGGCTCACGGTCTCTCCGGGCACGTGCGCGCGGATCGCGACGATGAGCTCCTGCGAGTCGGCCACCCGCTTGCCGTCGACGGCGGTGATGACGTCGCCCTCGCGCAGGCCCGCCTTGTCGGCCGGTCCGCCGGGCTCGACACCGGGGGTGCCCCCCGTCGTCCGCGCGTCACCGATGCGGGCACCCGGGTCGTCGTAGGTGCAGTCCAGCGAGACACCGATCACCGGGTGCACCGCGTGGCCGGTGCGGATGATCTCGTCGGCGATGCGCTTGGCCTGGTTGCTCGGGATGGCGAACCCGAGCCCGATGCTGCCCGACTGCCCGCCGCTGCTGGAGCTGCTCAGCGTCGAGATGGCGCTGTTGACGCCGATGACCTGGCCGCTGTAGTTGACCAGCGGGCCGCCCGAGTTGCCCGGGTTGATCGCGGCGTCGGTCTGGATCGCGCTGTAGTAGGACGCGTCCTTGGCGCCGCAGCCCCCCGAGGCGCCCGACTCCCCTGCGGTCACCGGACGGTCGAGGGCGCTGACGATGCCGGTGGTCACCGTGCCCGAGAGCCCGAGCGGCGAGCCCACCGCGATGACCGGGTCGCCGACCACCGCGGCCGCGGAGTCGCCGAAGGCCACGGTCGGCAGCGCGCTCGCGTCCACCTTGATGACGGCGAGGTCGTAGCTCGAGTCGGCGCCGACGATGCGCGCGTCGAAGCCGCGCCCGTCCTGGAACACCACGCGCACCTCGCCGCCGCCGATCGCGGAGGCGACCACGTGGTTGTTGGTCAGGATGTAGCCGTCGGGGCGGATCACGAAGCCGGAGCCCGAGCCCTGCTCGACCTGGATCGACACCACCCGCTGCAGCAGCTGGGCCGCGACGGCCGGCACGCTGCCCTGCGGGCGCTGCTGGCTGCCGCGCGGGGTGACGGGCAGGCTGCTCGTGCCCGTCACGACGTCGTCGCCGCCGTCGTCGGCGAGGCCCCAGCCGATGACGCCGCCGACCGCGCCGCCCAGCAGGGCGATCAGCGCAGCGAGCGCGACGATCAGGGGTGCGCGGCGCGACGACCGCGCCGGCCGGCCCTCGGCGGCGACGAGGACGTCGCGCGGCTGCTGCGGCGGCGGCGGGAAGTGCGGGCTGGTGTAGGGCGGCGCGTAGGGCGAGCTGAACGGCGCGTCGCCCGGGCGGCGCAGCTGCTCGCCCGGCGGGCGGAAGTACGGGTCGACCGGCGGGTACGCGGCCTGCTGGCCGCCCCAGCCCGGCGGGGGCTGCTGCGGCTGCTGGCCGTACGGCTGCTGCTGTGCGTACGGCTGCTGGGGCTGCTGCGGCGCGTACGGCTGCTGCTGGCCCGTGCCCTCGACCGGCCCGGTCGGCCAGTCGTCGGAGCGGATCTCCTCCGGCTGGCGCACCGCCCACGGGTCGTCACCGGGTTGCGCCCACCACGCGCCTTCGGGCCGCTCGTCGCTCATGGGTCGTGTCGCTCCTGGGCTTCTCAGGCCGTCGTCGCCTCCCGGTAGGGGGGCGGGTCGGGGTCGCGCGTCGTCTGCGTGGTCACCGGCATACCCGGCCCGGCCATTCTCGTCACCCGGGCGCGGGCACGCACCACCACGCCCGCACGACCGGCAGGGCCTGCCTCAGCGCTGGAGCGTCGCGGCGAGCAGCGGGAGCGGGGCGCTCAGCCGCTCGATGGGCTCGGAGGCCGCACCGCCGTGACGCGCCGACCGCGTCACCGCCGCGCGGCCGAGCGGGAACGAGAGCTCGGCGGCGGTGGGGTCGGAGAGCGCCGCAGCGATGCGCGACTCGGCGCTCGACCGGGTCGGCGCCGTGCGGGCGGCCCGGCGCGCGGCGGCGTCGGACTCGGTGCTCGGGACGCTCGGCCGGGTCGCCGGCGGGCGCGGTGCCCGGGTGGTGGCGCGGGCGCCTGAGGCGGAGCCGCCGCTCGGGCTCATGGCCGGCACAGCGACGAGCAGGGCCGCTCCGACCAGCAGGCCGAAGGACGCGGCGCCCGCGTGCGGCCGGCGCAGGTGCGAGGACGGCACGACGGGCTCGGGTTCCGGCGCGCAGGCCGCGACCGAGGGCAGCGAGAGCAGCCGCGAGGTCAGGTCGGAGGGCACGCAGGGCTGGCCGAGGCGACCGAGCTGTGCCTTGACCGCGCGCGCCGCCTGCAGCTCGGCGCGGCACGACGGGCAGCCGGCGACGTGGGCGAGCAGCCGGTCGCGCTCGTCGTGGGCGACCTGGCCGTCGGCCAGCGCGTCGAGGCGCGAGCCGAGGTGCGGCCCGCCGAACGGCGAGAGCGAGCCGAAGCCGGTCATGCGAGCACCCCGCCGTCGGCGAGCGCGCCGTCCTCCAGCGCCGCGCGCACGCGGGCCGGGTCGCGGTGGGCCAGCGCCGCCCGCAGCTGGGCGCGCCCGCGCGAGATGCGGCTGCGCACCGTGCCCAGCTTCACGCCGAGCGCCACGGCGATCTCGTCGTAGGACAGCCCCTCGATGTCGCACAGCACGACGGCGGCGCGGAAGTCGGGCGAGAGCGCGGCGAGCGCGGTCTCGACGTCGGGGTCGAGCCCGCTGTCGACCAGCAGCGCCTCGGGCCCGGGCTCGCGGCCGGGCAGCCGGTCGTCGCCGTCGTCGGGCAGCGGGTCGAAGCGCACGCGCGACTTGCGGCGCACCGAGTCGAGGAACAGGTTGACCGTGATGCGGTGCAGCCAGCCCTCGAACGTGCCGGGCGAATAGCGCGAGAGCGAGCGGAAGACCCGGACGAAGACCTCCTGGGTGAGGTCCTCGGCCTCGTGCCGGTCGCCGGTGAGGCGCAGCGCGAGGCGGTAGACGCGGGCCGAGTGCGTGCGCACGATCGAGTCCCAGCTCGGGGCGACCCAGGTGCTGCCGCCGTCCGGCGGGGCCCAGGTCGGGTCGTCCACCACGCTCTCCCTCGCTGCTCGCTCGTCGTGCTCGTCGTCGGGTGCTCCCGACAGCCTCCACCAGAGGCGTCGTAGTGGCAACGGTCGCGCACACCGCGCGGGTTCCCGTGGGTCGCCCCCGACCGTGCCGGCGGCCTGGCTAGGCTGCGACCCGTGCGCGAGACGACGTGGGAGTTCAGCGAGGCGTGGGCCGGCGAGGACGACGTGCTCCGCGAGGCGCGCGCCCGCGCCTCCGAGCTGGGCTGCGTGCCGGTCGGCCCCGGAGGTGCCGCCGCCCTGCGCGTGCTGGCCGCCGCCCTGGGCGCCCGGGCGGTGGTCGAGATCGGCACCGGCACCGGCGTCTCCGGGCTCGCCCTGCTGCAGGGCATGCGGCCCGACGGCATCCTCACCACCGTCGACGTCGAGCCCGAGCACCAGCGCGCCGCCAAGGAGGCCTTCGCCGCCGCCGGCGTCGCCGGCAACCGCGCCCGGGTCATCTCCGGCCGCGCGCTCGACGTCCTGCCCCGGCTGGCCGACGGCGGCTACGACCTGGTGTTCTGCGACGGCGAGAAGACCGAGCACACGGCCTACCTCACCGAGGCGCTGCGCCTGCTGCGCGTCGGCGGCGCGGTGGCCTTCGACGGCAGCCTGCTCGACGCGGTGGCCGACCCGGCGCAGCGCGACGAGCAGACGACCGCCGTGCGCGAGCTGCTCGCCGCGGTCAAGGGCGACGAGCGGCTGGTGTCGTCGCTGCTGCCCGTCGGCGACGGCCTGCTGGTCGCCGTCAAGCGCGCCTGAGCCCTCGACCTCGCAGGACCGCTCTCAGCCGCGTCGGACCGGCGCGCCGAGGCCCTCGAGCCAGCGCAGCAGCAGCCGCACGCCGAAGCCGGTGCCGCCCTTGTTGACGTCGGCGTCGTCGGCGTCGGCCCGCGCAGGGCCGGCGACGTCGAGGTGGGCCCAGGCCCGGGTGCCCGTGAACTCGCGCAGGAACAGCGCCGCGGTGATCGAGCCGCCGCCGACGTGGGGGTCGCGCGGCACGTGGGCGAGGTCGGCCACCGGCGAGTCGAGCGCCGAGCGGTAGTCCTCGACGAGCGGCATCCGCCAGAGGCGCTCGCCACCGCGCTCGGAGGCCGCCAGCAGCGCCTCGGCCAGCCGCTCGTCGGTGGCGTAGAGCGCGCCGTGGCGCTTGCCGAGGCCGAGGCTCGCCGCGCCGGTCAGCGTGGCGATGTCGACCACCGCGTCGGGGGCGAGCTGGGCGTCGGCGTAGCCGAGCGCGTCGGCCAGCACCATCCGGCCCTCGGCGTCGGTGTTGAGCACCTCGACCGTCGTCCCGTCGTAGTGGCGCACGACGTCGCCCGGGCGGTAGGCCGCGCCGTCGGGGAGGTTCTCGGCGATCGCGAGCAGGCCGGTGACCCGCACGCGCACGCCGAGCTCGCGCACCGCGCTCATGACGCCGAGCACCGCGCCGGCGCCGGCCATGTCGGTCTTCATCGACACCATGGCGTCGCGCGGCTTGAGCGAGAGGCCGCCGCTGTCGAAGCAGATGCCCTTGCCGACCAGCACGACGTGCGGAACCCGGCGCTCGGTCTCGGGCTCGTAGCGCATCTCGACCAGGCGCGGGGGCCGGCGCGAGCCGCTGCCCACGGCCAGCAGGCCGCCGAAGCCCTCGGCGGCGAGCGCGGCCTCGTCGCGGACGTGCACCTCGAGCCCGGCCGCCGCGCCCACGCGCTGGGCCTCCTCGGCGAGCTCGACGGGTCCGACGACGTCGGCCGGTGAGTTGATCAGGTCGCGCGCGAGCGCGAGCGCCCGACCGGTCGCCACGGCGCGCGCGACGGCGGCCTCGGCCGCGGCGCGGCGGGGTCCGCTGGCGGCCAGCAGCAGGCGTACGTCCCGGAGCCGTTCGCCCGAGGCGGTCAGTCCGGAGCGGGGTACGCGGTAGGCGCCTGCCAGCAGGCCCTCGACCGCCGCGCGGACGCTCTCGGGGTCCTCGTCGGCGACCAGGGTCGTGGCGAGGGCCGGCTTCGAGCCGGCGCGGCGCGCGAGCTGCGCACCCGCCCGCCGCAGGTCACTGGGCGAGCCGTCGCCGGTGCCGACCAGGAGCAGCGACTCGGCGGCGCGGCCCTCGTCGGAGACCGGGACCTCGACGACCTCGCCGGGCGCGCCGGTGGCCTTCTGGTGGGCCAGCTCGTCGGCCAGCTCGAGGCCGAACGCGTCGGCCACCTCCGAGGCGCCTGCCCCGGGTGCGGGTGCCTCCGCGCCCTGGCGGACCGGCACGGCGAGCGCGACGACCGCTGAGTCGACGAGCGCGCTGCGCTCGGCCACGACCGAGACGACGGGCAGGGCGTCGGCCCGCGCGAGGGCCCGAGGGGTGCGAGGTCGCGCCACGGGCGCTCCTTCCGGTGGGCAGGGCACCGGCGCCGAGCCGCCCGGGCGCGGCGCCGGGGTGTCGGCGGGCGCCCGGGCGGGTCGGTGCGGGTCGTCGGGCTAGGGGACCACTGACTTGAGAGCGTCGCCGAGCGCGCCCGCCTCGTCGGCGGAGAGCTCGACGACCAGGCGGCCGCCACCCTCCAGCGGCACGCGCATGACGATGCCGCGCCCCTCCTTGGTGACCTCGAGCGGGCCGTCACCCGTCCGCGGCTTCATGGCCGCCATGCGCGTTCCCCTTCCTGTGGGCGGCGCCGGCACGCCCCCCACGGGGACGGCACCGGCGTCGTCTGTCCGGACCATTATCGCGGGTCGGCAGCAGCGGTGTGACAGCGCGTAGCCCGCAGCGCCCTGCAGGCGCCTCCGGCGCAGTCCTCTAGCGCCCTGCGACGCACCCCTCGAGGTGGTCGTCGACGAGCCCGCAGGCCTGCATCGCGGCGTACGCGGTGGTGGGTCCCACGAACCGGAAGCCGCGTGCCTTCAGCGCCTTCGCCAGCGCCGTCGACTCCGGGGTCGTCGCCGGGATGCCGTCCGTCGTGGCCGGGCGCGGGCGCGGCGGCGGGGCGAAGGACCACACCAGCGCGTCGAGGCTCTCGCCCGCGTCCGCCAGCGCCACGGTGGCGCGCGCGTTGGCGACCGCGGCCTCGACCTTCGCCCGGTTGCGGACGATGCCGGCGTCGGCGAGCAGGCGCTCGACGCGCGCCTCGTCGAACGCGGCGACCGCCTCGGGCTCGAAGTCCTCGAAGGCCGCGCGGAAGGCGGGGCGCTTGCGCAGGATCGTGATCCAGGCGAGCCCGGACTGGAACGCCTCGAGGGTGATCCGCTCGAGGAGCGCGCGCTCGCCGTGCACCGGGCGGCCCCACTCGGTGTCGTGGTAGTCGAGGTAGAGCCGGTCGCCGCCGGCCCCGGCTCCCGCCCAGGGGCAGCGCAGCAGCCCGTCGTCGCCCAGGACGAGCCCGGCCACCGCGCTCAGGCGCCCGGCTCGACCGAGCGGGCGAAGCGGCGCAGCGACTGGCGCATGCCGAGCACCATGAACGGGCGCGCCAAGGGCCAGCCCAGGCGGCCCAGCGCGCCGAGCGGCAGCTCGAGGTACTCCGCCCACGTGAAGCGGGAGCGGTGCTCGTCGAGCGCCTCGACCTCGAAGGCGCCGGCGCCGCGCACGACCCGGCCGGTGTGCCGCACCACGCAACGGCGCGGCGGGTCCCAGGTGCGGATCACCATCGTGTCGAGCACCCCGACGGGCCCGACGCCGGTGAAGCCCTCGATGCCGCCGCCCACGCCCTGGCCGTCCTGCGCGGTGGCACGGACCTTGGTGAGCAGCATCCAGTCGCCCTGGCTCTCCCAGTCGACCAGCGTGTCCCACACCTGCTGCGCGCTCGCGGCCACGTCGACCGACACCGACACCTGCGCCATCCGCGGCTCAGAGCTCCTCGGCCGGCGCGGGCACCGAGGCCTCGTCGAGGCCCTCGAGCTCGCGGATCCGGGCGTCGCGGGCGTCGAGCTCGGCGCCGAGCCGGTCGAGCACCTCGTCGACGTCGCGCATGCGGTAGCCGCGCAGCGCGGACGGGAAGCGCACGCCGAGCAGGTCGTCGCCGGTCAGCCCTCCCTCGGGCAGGCCGACGGGCGGGGAGTCCGGCTCCACCTCGGCCATCGAGCCACCCCTGCCCGCGGCCACGAGCGCGACGGCGACGACGATGACCAGGAGCAGGACCAGGAAGACGGGCGTCACGAGGGAGATCGTGCCACCGTCGGGTCGTGAGCGGCCACCGACCGACGAGGAGACGCCCCGTGACGACGGCCCCAGGGCTGACGACGGCCCCCCAGGGCGAGCTCCGGCTGGGCGCGCGCACCTTCGCCCCTGACGAGCTCGTCGTCATGGCGGTGGTCAACCGCACCCCCGACTCCTTCTTCGACCGCGGCGCCACCTTCGCCGAGCAGGCCGCGCTCGAGGCCGTCGACCGGGCCGTCGACGAGGGCGCGGCCGTGGTCGACATCGGCGGGGTGAAGGCCGGCTACGGCGCGGTCGTCGACGCCGAGGAGGAGGCCCGCCGCGTCGTGGGCTTCGTCGAGCGGGTGCGCGAGCGCCACCCCGAGGTGGTCATCAGCGTCGACACCTGGCGCAGCGACGTCGGCGACGCCGTCTGCCGCGCCGGGGCCGACCTGCTCAACGACGCCTGGGGCGGCCACGACCCCGCGCTGCTCGAGGTCGCCGCGCGCCACGGCGCCGGCTACGTCTGCACGCACACCGGCGGGCTGGCACCGCGCACCGATCCCCACCGCCCCGCCTACGACGACGTCGTCGCGGAGGTCGTCGCAGCGCTCGACGAGCTCGCCGGCCGCGCGCTCGCGGTCGGTGTGCGGCCCGACGGCATCGTCATCGACCCGGCCCACGACTTCGGCAAGGCGACCCGGCACTCGCTCGAGGTGACGCGCCGGCTCGACGAGCTCGTCGCGGGCGGCTGGCCGGTCCTGGTGGCGCTGTCGCGCAAGGACTTCGTCGGCGAGTCCCTCGACCTGCCGCCCGACGAGCGGCTCGAGGGCACGCTCGCGGCGACGGCCGTGTCGGCGATGCTCGGCGCGCGCCTGTTCCGCGCCCACGACGTGCGCGCCACCCGGCGCGTGCTCGACATGGTGGCCTGCATCCGGGGCACCCGGCAGCCGGCGGTCGTACGCCGCGGCATGGCCTGAGCGGCGCACCGGACAGACTGCACCCATGCACCTGCGGCGCACGACCACCGCGCTCGGCGCGGCCCTGCTCGCGGCCGGCCTGCTCGGCACTGCGGGCTGCGGCGGCTCACGGGCCTGCGAGCGCTGGGACTACGTGTCCACCCAGGCACCTTCTGCGGACGCGCCGCGGGCGGCGCTCGACGCGTACCTCGCCTCGGCGCCCGGCGACCCGCCGCGCACCGGCTGGAAGGAGCGCGGCGTCGACTCGGCGCGCTCCTACACCGCCTCGCCGCACTGGCGCATCGGCGTGGAGCAGCGCAGCGACGGCACGTGGTACGTCGCCAACGCGAGCTCCTGCTAGCTCAGCGGCGCACGTCGGCCGGCCCGTCGGAGAGCGGCAGGCCGGCTGCGACCCACGCCTCGACACCGCCCTCGAGGTCGGTCGCCCGCCACAGCCCGATCGAGCGCAGGCTGGCCGCCGCGAGGCTCGAGCTGTAGCCCTGCCGGCACACGACCACCACCTCGACGTCGGGGCCGACCGCCTCGGGGATGCGTGAGCCGGAGCGCGGGTCGAGCCGCCACTCGAGCACGGTGCGGTCGATGACCAGCGCGCCGGGCAGCTCGCCCTGCTCGCGGCGCTGCGGCTCGGTGCGGGTGTCGACGAGCAGCGCGCCGCGCTCCACAGCCTGCTGGGCCTCGTGGGGGCTCATGCGGCGGACGCCCTCCCGGGCGGCCGCGAGGAGGTCGTCGACCGACGCGTACGGAGCTGGCACGCGGCCCAGTGTGGCCTGCGACCCACCGCCGACCGGGAATGGGTTCCCGGGGCAAGGGCTTGGTACGACTGTGAGCCGACTCTTCTCCCCCTTGACCCTGCGTGGCACCACCTTCCGCAACCGTGCGTGGGTGGCGGCGATGTGCCAGTACTCCTCCGTCGACGGGCTGCCCAGCGACTGGCACCTCGTGCACCTGGGCAGCTTCGCCCGCGGCGGCGCCGGCCTGGTCATCTCCGAGGCGACCGCCGTGACGCCCGAGGGCCGCATCAGCCCCGACGACGCCGGCATCTGGACCGACGAGCAGGCCGAGGCCTACGCGCGCATCAACGCCTTCGTCCGCGGCCAGGGCGCGGTGCCCGGCATCCAGCTCGCCCACGCCGGCCGCAAGGCCTCGACGTGGTCGCCGTTCAAGGGCGAGGGCTTCGTGCCGCTCGAGCAGGGCGGCTGGCAGACGGTCGGCCCGTCCGCCGTCGGGTTCGCCGACTGGCCAGCTCCGCGCGAGATGAGCGTCGAGGACATCGCCGCGACCGTGCAGGCCTTCGCCGACGGCGCGCGCCGCTCGCTCGACGCCGGCTTCGAGGTCGCCGAGCTGCACGCCGCCCACGGCTACCTGCTCCACCAGTTCCTCTCGCCGCTGTCGAACCAGCGCACCGACGACTACGGCGGCTCGTTCGAGAACCGCTCGCGCATCGTCGTCGAGGTCGCCGAGGCCGTGCGCCGGGTGTGGCCCGAGGACAAGCCGCTGTTCGTCCGCTTCTCGGCCACCGACTGGGTCGAGGGCGGCTGGAGCCTCGAGGAGACCGTCGAGCTGTCCAAGTCGCTCGCCGGCTCGGGCGTCGACCTCGTCGACGTGTCGAGCGGCGGCGTCGTCCACGACGCCCGCATCGCGGTCGGCCCGGGCTACCAGGTGCCCTTCGCCCGCGCGGTGCGCGAGGGCTCCGGGCTGCCGGTCGCGGCGGTCGGGCTCATCACCGAGCCCGTCCAGGCCGAGCACATCCTCGTCGACGGCTCCGCCGACGCGGTGCTGGTAGCGCGCGAGGTGCTGCGCGACCCGCACTGGCCGCTGCGCGCGGCCCACGAGCTCGGCGACACGGTCGACTGGCCCGAGCAGTACGCACGGGCCGCCTGGCGCCACTAGCCCTCGGACGGGCGCGCGGTCAGAGCTCGGTCTCGAGCAGCTCCTCGACCGCGCGCTCGCGGCTCGGCTCCGGCGGCTCGTCCGCCCACATGCGGTCGATCGCGTCGAACGCGGCCTCCACGTCGCTGACCCACGCGACCGCAGCCGCGGCCTCCGCACGCACGAAGCGGCGGGCGGTCAGCGCCTCGACCTGCTCGCGCAGGCCGGCGTAGGTGCCGTCGGGGTCGAGCACGACGACGGGCTTCGCGTGCATGCCGAGGCTGCGGGCCACCCACACCTCGAGCAGCTCCTCGAGGGTCCCGATGCCGCCCGGCAGGGCGAGGAACGCGTCGGAGCGCGCGTCCATCACCGCCTTGCGCTGGCGCATCGAGTCGGTGACGACGAGCTCGTCGGCGTCGTCGTCGCCGACCTCGATGTCGTGGAGCGCGCGCGGGATGACGCCGAGCGTGTGCGCGCCCCCGGCCCGGGCCGCCGCGGCCACCCGGCCCATCATCGACACCCGCCCGCCGCCGCTGACCAGGCTGTGGCCGCGGGCGGCGATGCCGGCACCGACGGCGGCCGCCAGCTCCTTGTAGGACTCGTCGATCGCCTCGCCCGAGGCGCAGAACACGCAGATGGCCGCCACCGGCTCAGGTCCCGTCGTAGGTCGTGCCGCGCACCGACTCCTGCTCGCCCTCGTGGAGCTCCTCTCCCGAGAAGCGGTCGTGCTCGGAGCGCACGATGAGCTCGACCGCCTCCGCGGGGTCGTCCACGACCTGGATGAGGCCGAGGTCGGCAGCGCGCAGCTTCTGCCCCTCGAGCACGGGGCCACCGAGCCAGTCGAGCAGGCCCTGCCAGTAGGCCTTGCCGACCAGCACGACGGGGAACTGCGTCACCTTCTGGGTCTGCACCAGGGTGAGCGCCTCGAACAGCTCGTCGAGCGTGCCGAACCCGCCGGGCAGCACGATGAAGCCGACGCTGTACTTCACGAACATCGTCTTGCGGGCGAAGAAGTAGCGGAAGTTGACGCCGAGGTCGACCCAGTCGTTCATCGACTGCTCGAACGGCAGCTCGATGCCGAGCCCGACGCTCACTCCCCCGGCCTCGGCCGCGCCGCGGTTGGCGGCCTCCATCGCCCCGGGCCCACCGCCGGTGATGACGGCGTAGCCCGCGTCGACGAGCAGCCGCCCCAGCTCCATGCCCGTCGCGTACTCCGGCGAGCTCACCGGGGTGCGGGCGGAGCCGAAGACGCTGACCGCGCGGCCCAGCTCGGCCAGCGCGCCGAAGCCCTCGACGAACTCGCTCTGGATGCGCAGCACCCGCCACGGGTCGGTGTGCACCCAGTCCGACGGGCCGCGGCTGTCGAGCAGCCGCTGGTCGGTGGTGCTCAGCGGCACCTGGTCACCGCGCAGGGTGACCGGGCCGCGCTGGCGCTCGCTGCCCGGCCGGGTACGTCGCTCCACCTGGGAGTCCTCGGCTGCCATGGCAGGAGACTATTGAGTCCGGACGGACGCAGGAGGCGGCAGGGTGGCAGCGCTGGTCGCGGTGGCGGCGACCGCGTACGCGTGCAACGTCCTGCTCGGCGTCCTCGTGCAGCGCCGCCTCGTCGACACCTCCGGCGTGCGCTGGCTGCACCACGCGCTGTTCTTCGCGGTGGCCGCCTCGGCGACCGCGGCGGTGGGAGCGGCGCTGCTGACGCGTACGTGGCCCGCCCTGCTCCTCGCTCCCGCGCTCGGTGCGTGGCTCGTGATGCCGCGCCTGCCCGGGGGCACCACCCGGCATCGCGCGACGGCGCTGGGTGTGATGCCCTTCTACGCACTGGCGCTCGTGCTGGTGCTCTGAGGAGGTACGTGCGATGGAGTTCGTCGAGGTGGTCAAGCGGCGCAGGACGACCAACGGGCCGTTCCGGCCCGACCCGGTCTCGCCGGAGCACCAGCGCCTGCTCGTCGAGCTGGCCGGCATGGCGCCCTCGCACTTCAACAGCCAGCCGTGGCGGTTCGTGCTCTGCGACGACCCGGAGATCATCGCGAAGGTCGCAGACCTGAGCGGCGAGAGCATGACGCGGCTGCTGGAGGAGGGCACCTTCTGGCAGCGCTACCGCCCCTACTTCCGCTTCTCCGAGCAGGAGATGGAGGAGCGGCGCGACGGCATCTACTTCGACCAGCTGCCCGCGGCGTTGAAGCCCTTCTCGAAGTACATCTTCTCGGGCACCGGCCAGGCCATCATGAACAAGTTCGGCGTGCCGCAGACGCTGGGCAAGGACAACCACAAGCTGGTCGCCGGGTCGCCGCTGCTCCTGGCCGTGCTGCTCGACAAGACGGAGTACAAGCCCGGCCAGCTCTCGGGTTTCTACTCGGTCTTCGGCATGGGCGCCGCGATGCAGAACATCTGGCTGGCCACCGTGGAGCTCGGCATGGGGCTGCAGTTCGTGTCGACACCAATGGAGATCCCCGAGAACTGGGCGAAGATGCAGGCGCTGTTCGAGGTCCCCGACGACCTCGAGCTGATGGCGGTCTACCGGCTCGGCTACGTCCCGGAGACCACCAAGCGGCCGACGATCGACTGGTCGAGCCGTCAGCGCAAACGGCTGTCGCAGTACGTCTTTCGCAACACCTGCGCGACGCCGGAGGCCGACCCGGCAGGGTCGTGAGCCTCCGGCGCCACAGTGGTGCCTAGTGGACTGGATCAGGTGGACTGATCAGGTCTGCGGGATGTTCTTGCTCTCCACGCTCCACTTGGCGACCTTGGTGATGCCGGGGTTGGCCCCGACGAAGTAGTCCTTGGCCGCGGCGCTGTCGAAGAGCGTGTAGTCGAGGTACTGCACCATGACGGTGACGACCTCCGGCGTGAGGGTCATGTCCCACTCGCCGTTTCGGGTGTTGTGCCAGAAGCCGGCGTGCCCCGCGTCGGGGTTCGTCGCGTGGACGGCGGGCACCGTGACCCGGGCGTAGTTGGCGACCGAGTTCTCGTAGGCGATGTCGACGGGACCGCCGTCGAGGAACAGCACGGGCGAGTGGAGCTTGTCGAGCTCCTCGCGCCCGTAGCCGAACGGCGCCGAGGTGGGGAAGAAGCCCGTGTCGAGGGCGAGGACGGAGTCGACGCGGGGGTCCTCACCGGCGACCATCGCCTCGATGCCGCCGCACGAGTGGCCGGCCACGGCGACCTTCGACAGGTCGATGCGGTGGCGCAGGTCGCTGCCGCGGGTGCGCTCGGCCGAGGCGGCCCAGTCGATGGCGCCGGTCAGCAGGTCAGGCCTGGCGTCACGGGTCAGGCCGGCGGGCGCGCCGTTGTAGTAGCCCTCGGCGACCACGAGGTAGCCGTGGGACGCGATGAGGGACAGCGTGGTGATGTACTCGATGTCGGACTCGTGGTTGCAGGCCCCGTTGCCGAAGACGACCACGGGCAGGTCGTGGCCCACGGCCTTGACGTCGGCCGGGCGGTAGACCGTGTACTGCGGGGCACCGAACGCCGCTTCGCGGACCACCGGGAACGACCGCTCGACCGAGGGAACGTTCTGGCGCGGTGCGGCAGACACACCGGCACTGCCGGTGACCAGCGCGAGAGTGGCAGCCGCGAGGACTGCAGGAATGGTGCGGCGGTAGCGCATGCGTGCTCCTGTGGACGCGAGGGGGGTGGTCCACCGGATGTCCCGGGAACCGGAGTTCGTATGTGAGCGCTCACTTTTCGGCCGTTGCGCGATCTATCCCGTCTTCGGTTCGTGGCCGGGTGGACGAGATGTCTCGTTTTCGCTGGTGTGCAGGGGAACCTAACGCCTCGGGACAACGACGTCAACGGTCCGGAGTTGCGCAACTCCGGGCAGCGACGCGAGGCCGCGCCGACCGAACCTCGTGGCGCGCTAGTCGTCCTCTCTGCTGAAGGGCAGGGGGAGGGTGGCGCCGGGGTTGCGGTCGAGGGCGTGGACGGCTGGGGTGGGTGGCCCGCCGCGGGGTGAGCGGATCTGGAGCAGGCCGGGTCTGGCGGGGTCGGGTTCGATGGTCCAGCCGTCGTCGTGGACGAGGTGGTGGCAGCGTTCGCAGAGCAGGCACTCGTTTGACCAGGTCGGTGGGGCCGGAGTCGCGGGCCCAGTGCTTGATGTGGTGGACCTGGACGGTGCGGCTCTCGCAGCCGGGGGTGATGCACCCGCCGTCACGGACCCACGCGGCCTTGACGTGCGCCTGCGGGGCGAGGCGGGCTTCGCGGCCGAGGGCGAGCGGCTCTCCCCACTCGCTCACGATCACCGGAGTCAGGTCGCAGGCGCAGGTGAGCCGTGCGAGCGCGGCAGGGCCGAACGAGCGCCCGACCAGGGCCGCGAGCCCGCTCGCCGCCAACCCCGCAGCAGCAGCCGCCGCGCTCCTACTTCCGCCGCCAGTGGTCGCGGTGGTGAGTTCGCCGCGCAGGGTGGGCAGGTCGAGCACGAGGCTGACGTGCGGGGCGACCCCGCCGACGGTCGGGGCCTGGCCGGTGGCGAGGGCGGTGGCGGCGAACTGGACGAGGGTGTCGGCGGTGCGCTGGCCCTTGGTGCGCGGGTCGGGGCTGCCGTCGGGCAGGGCCTGGAGCCTGGAGCAGGCGTCGAACGCGGCCTTGACCAGGGCGCCGTCGGCGGGATCGAGCAACCCGGACAGGGTCCACGTGCCGTCGAACCCGGGGGTGATGTTCAGGTGGCGCAGCGCGCGCTGACGTTCGGCGCGCGCGGTGGCGGTCTCGTCGGGGTCGACGACCTGGACGAGCCGGTCGACGGCGAGGCGGAGCTGGTCCGGGCTGGAGGTGCGGGCCAGTCCGAGCAGGGTGTCCTCGGCGGCGGCCATCGTGGGGGTGCCGACCCGGGCCCGGCCGCGCGTCAGGGCGTCGACGTGGCCGGCCTCGATCTCCGCGGAGGCGAGGGCGGTCGCGGTGCCCGGCAGCTCGGCCAGCGTCCGGGCGCGGGCCAGCCGGGTGCGGGCGGCGCGGGGGTCCAAGCGCAGGTGGTACCGCAACCACGCCGCGGTGGTGGGGGCGGCGTCGAGCCGGTAGGCCTCCCGCGCCTCGACCGCGGTCAGCGTCTGCGCTTCGAGAGCGTCGAGCCGCGCGCGTACCGCAGCCAGGTGTCGCAACCGCTCCAGCAGCCCTTCCGAGGTGGCCACACCGACCACCTCGTTGTCGCCGGACAGCAGCGTGTCGAGGGTGTCGGTCATCGACACCCACGCCCGCTGCTCGGCTCCTGCGATCACATCCCAGAACCTACAAGCCACCACTGACAGAGTTGCCGCACCTAAGAGGAACTCCTAGACAGCAGCACTTTCCTCGATTCACGCACCTCCGCGACGAAAGGGACGGACGAGCTCACGGACGGCGTCGGCCGATCCCCAGTCGTCGTCGAACATGGCCATCAGCGCGAGGTGCTGGCGCAGCTGCACGTACGGCAGCCGGTCGGTCCAGTCGGGGCCGGCGCGCGTGACTTCCGCGTACACGTCGAAGAACCGCGCTGCCTGTGGCGGGTGCGGCGTCGACCACAGGTGCGCCACGTCCACGTCGGCCCACATGAACGACACCGCCGGGTCGATGACCGCGGGCGACCCGTCGGCCGTGGCGAGGATGTTCTGCGCCCAGAAGTCCCCGTGCGTCAGGCACGCCGGTCGTGGAGGCATCAGGTCGGGAAGGGCTGAGCACAACCGCTCGAGCGCCTTCCTGTCACTCGGGTCGAGCTTCTCCTGCACCCGCGGCTCGGGGAGCCAGCGCAGCACCCGCCGCTCGGCGAAGAACACGAAACCGTCGGTTTCCCAGGCGTTGTGCTGGGACTTCGACCCGAGCCAGCCGTCGTGCGGCCAACCGAACCTGTCGCTGACCGTCGTCAGGTGGACGTTCGCGAGGTCGCGAGCGAGCTTCTCCCAGAACTCCGGCGTCTCCTGGCGGGGCTGCAGCACCGAGAGCACGAGGAGGTCCGGGTCGCTGTGCAGGACCTCAGGCGTACGCAGTCCTGCGCTGCCCAGCGCGACCAGACCTTCCGCCTCGGCCGCGAAGACGTCGCCGTCCGGCTGCTGTGCGAACGTCTTGGCGAAGACCGTGCGACCGTCCTGCAGCGACGCAATGCCGGACAGAGCAGCGAAACCCTCGTCCGTCGGCCGGACGTCGCTGACGGGGAACCCGGCCGCGTCCAACCGATCCCGGAGCTGCTGCAGCGCCATGGAGCCACGCTACCGATGAAGGTGCGGGCGTTCCAGCCGCGGATGGTCAGCTGTCCGCGGAGACCTGCAGGATCTGGATGAGGTTGCCGCAGGTGTCGTCGAGGACCGCGGTCACGACGGAGCCCATCGCCGCGGGTTGCTGGGTGAACCGCACGCCCTGCGCCGCGAGCCGGGCGTGCTCCGCCTCGACGTCCTCCACGGTGAAGGCCGTCCAAGGTATGCCGTCGGCGACGAGCGCCTCCTTGAAGCGCCGGGCGGCCGGATGTGCGTCGGGCTCCAGCACGAGCTCGACACCGTCCGGCTCGTCGGGTGAGACCACGGTGATCCAACGGTGCTCTCCCATCGGCACGTCGTTCTTGGCGAGGAAGCCGAGCACCTCTGTGTAGAAGCGCAGAGCCCTCTCCTGGTCGTCGACGAGCACGCTCGTCAGCCCGATCTTCACTGTGAGCCCTCCTGAGGGTCGTCGAGCCGCCACCGCTCCAGCGCCTCGCGCAGCGGACGCGGCTCGTAGCTGTGGAACGTGTAGCGACCTTCGCGGCGCCGGCGCACCAGCCCGGCCGCAGCCAGCACGTCGAGGTGCTGACCGACGGCCTGGCGTGAGGGCGTCAGGCCGTGCTTGGTGGCCAACCGTGCGCACAGCTCGAACAGCGTCTGCTCGTCGCGGTCCTGCAGCTCGTCCAGCAGCGCGCGACGAGTGGGGTCTGCCAGAGCCTTGAACACGTCACCCACTGCTCCGACTTTAGGCAAGTGGCTACTTGCCGGTCAAGGCACCGGTGCACTGCCTACCCTGGGCCGCGTGGCCCTAGACATGGTCGTGCTGAACGGCGGCTCCAGCTCGGGCAAGACCTCGCTCGTGCGCACGGTGCAGGGCCTGCTGGAGGAGCCCTGGGTCGCCCTGAGCGTCGACGACCTCGTCGATGCGCTGCCGCGCTCGGGTCCCGGCTCCAGGACCATCACCTTCGGTGCCGACGGCTCCGTGCACGTCGGCCCGGAGTTCCGCCGCGTCGAGCGCGCATGGCTGGCCGCGCTGGCCACGATCGCCAGAGCTGGGGTCGGCGTCCTGGTCGACGACGTCTTCCTCGACGGTAGGACGTCGCAGGACCGGCTCCGCGCGCACCTCTCCGGTGTCCAGGTGCTGTGGGTCGGCGTCCGCTGCGACCCGGACGTGGCCGCGGCGCGAGAACTGGCTCGTGGTGACAGGCCGCTCGGGATGGCGCGAGCCCAGGCCGAGCGGGTCCACGTCGGGGCGGCCTACGACCTCGAGGTGGACACAGGCACTGCCTCCCTGCAGGACTGTGCGAGGGACCTGGCAGCAGCCGTCGCGCACCGCCGCGGAGCGCCCTGACGGAACCGGCCCCGAGCCGTGACGTCCACAGCTCACAGGCGGACCAGGTCCGCGACCTCCTCGGGCAGTCCCGGCGAGGTGAGCACGTGGCCCATGCCGGGCACCACGTGCAGCACCGCGCCGGGGATCGCGGCTGCCACGGCCTCACCGTGCGCCAGGGGGTAGACCGGGTCCTGGTCGCCGTGCACGACTGACGTCGGCGCGGTGATCGAGGCGAGCGGGGCGTCCAGCTCGGGGCACTCCAGCCACACGGCCCGGTGGTGGTGTGCCGCGGCTGCCGGGTCGGTGGCGCGCGAGAGGGCGAGCTCGAGCATCGCCCGGGCCGCCGCCTCGTCGAACGGCCGCACCGGTCCGTTGAACACCCGGAACAGCTCGACGTCCGACTCGACACCCGGAGGCAGGTCCGACGCCTGGTGCGCCAGGAAGGCGGGCGACGGCGGCGGCAGGTCGTCGGGGTCGGCCGGCTCCCCCGCCTGCGCCCGTTCCCACGCAGGGCTGGGGTCGTGACCCATCGGCGAGCTGGAGATGACGGTCAAGGAACGGACCCGCTCGGGGAAGTGCACCGCGAGCAGCTGCGCGATAATCCCGCCCAGGGACGCGCCAGCGACATGGGCGGAGTCGAGGCCCCAGCCGTCGAGGACCGCCAGGCAGTCGCGCGCCAGGTCGCTGATCGTGTAGGGGTGCGCGTCGAAGTCGACGGTGCTCGAGCGTCCGGTGTCCCGGTGGTCGAACCGGATCACCGACACCCCACGGTCGACGAGACGCGCGACCAGGGCGTCGGGGCAGCTGATGCCTTGGGCGGCCGAGCCCATGACCATCAGCACCGTGGGCAGGCCGGGGTCACCGGTCCGCTCGCTCCAGATCCGCAACGGCCCGCTGGCCGCGTACCGCTCCTCGCGCACCACCATGCTGGCACGCTAGCGGACGACGGACGGCCCGCCGGAGTCCTTTCCGGCGGGCCGTCCTGGACGAGCGAGCGTCAGTCGGAGTCCGCCGACGGGATGGCGCCGCCAGGGACCTGCGACGGCGCGTAGACCCGGCTGTCGCCCGGGTAGGGCACCGTCCAGCCGTGCGTGGCGTACCACGTGTAGCGGTTCATGAGCTCCGGGGCCGCTGCGTCTGCACGAGCGCCGTTGCCGGTCAGCTGCTGCGCCGACTTCCACGCGTTCCACTGAGCCGCCATCGCGGTCGCTGCGGAGGACAGAGAGGTACGCGTCGCCGCGGCGCTCTCCGGCCCGCACGCCGGCTGGGGTGTGACGCCCTCGGTCAGCGGGACCTGGTTCGGGACCGCGTCGTACGGCGTGTAGTCCGGCTTCTTGTCGACGAAGGCGCCGTACATCGGCGTCGCCGCGGCGAGCCGCTGGTTGAGCGGCTGGGCACCGAGGATCTGCTCGATCGTCCGCACCAGCGTGATCTGCGTGTAGTAGGTGCTGTCGACGACACCGCGCTTCGCCCAGGGACTGATGACCTGGATCGGCGCGCGGTGGCCGTCGACGTGGTCGACGCCGGCCTGGCTGTCGTCCTCGACCACGAAGATCGCCGAGTCCTTCCAGTACGGCGAGTGCGAGATCTCGTCGACGATCTTGCCGACGGCGAGGTCGTTGTCGGCCACCATGGCGCGCGGGGTCGCCGGACCGCCCGTGTGGTCGCTCGACAGCCACATCATGTTGAAGTTGGCCGGCCCGTTCTTCTCGAAGTCCTGCTTCCAGACCTCGTAGCGGTACTGGTCAGGGATGGTCAGGTCGAACGGCGGGGACGTGTGGTTGGTGATCGCGTCGAGCGACGGGATGACCGAGTGGTAGTCGCCCTCGAGCCCGTTGTCGAACAGCTGCGACGGGTCACCGCCGGCGTCGGTGCTCCTGGCGACGCAGTAGTACTGCTGCCACGTCGGAGCGGTAGGCCGGCCCTCGGTGTAGAGGAACTCGCCGTAGTTGCGGGCGGTGGCGCCGGCGTCCTGGACGTTGGTCCAGAGGAAGCCGGAGCGCTGGTGGCCGAGGACGTCCTCCTCGGTGTCGTAGCTGCGGGTGTACTCCCCCGCGCTCGTCTCCGTGTACTCCGGGTTGTCGCCCTGCATGAGCCAGTTGTGACCCTCGGCGGAGTTGGTGCCGATGTCGTAGGTGTTGTCGTAGAGGCCGAACTGCTCCGCCAGCGCGTGCTGGTTCGGGGTCACCGTCTTGCCGAACTGCGCGAGCGACGCGTCGCCGTTGCCCTGCGGCATGTCGCCGTAGAGCTGGTCGTAGGTTCGGTTCTCCTTGACCAGCAGGAAGACGTGCTTGATGGTCGAGGGGTCACCGATTCGGGTGGGCACGGCCGTCGCCTTCTTGGGGTGCCCCTGGGTCTGCTTGACGTCGCGGTTGGCCTTGCCCCAGCCGTTCTGTGCGTAGACCGTGGCGGTCTCGTCCTCGATGACCGAGTCGGCCGGCAGCGAGAACTTCGTGAGAGAGGCTGTCGTGCTGTGCGTTCCGTGGCCCGTGACCGGCGTGGTGCCGAACCCCTGCTTGGAGACGACCTCGGGACCGCGCGCGTCGATGCCACGGGTGTTGGTGACGACGACGCGCCCGCCGACCTCGGCGACGTTCGAGGGGTAGTAGTCCGTCGGCAGCAGACCGATGAGGTCGACCGGCGACTGCGGGTCGCCCTGGTAGCGGTAGACCGCGACGGCGTTCGCGCGCCCGAGGGTGACGAGCAGGTGCCCGTCGTTCGTCAGGGTGACCCCGTTGGGCTGGTAGCCCACCTCGGAGCCGGCCCACGGCTTGGCGTTGATCGTCTGCACGACCTTGCCCTTCGTCGTGTCGACCACCGAGACCGTGTCGTCGTTGGTGTTCGTGACGAAGAGCGCCTTGCCGGCGACGTGCATCGCCGTCGGGTGCAGCCCGACGCCGATGGAGCGGACGGCGGCGCTCGGGGCAGCGGTGTCGATCACGCTGACGATGCCGGTCGTCGAGGTGCCCTTGTCGCCGTCCGCAGGGACCGCAGTGCCGTAGGAGTCCATCGTCGTGTCGCCCGCCTTGGCCTGGCGGCCGCCCTCGTCGCTGACGTAGAGCCTGCCTCCCACGAACGCCACCTGGCGCGGCGCGATGCCCACCGCCCACGAGCGCACGATGGCGCCGGTCGTGGCGTCGATGGCCACGACGCGGTCCTGGCCGTTGACCGCGACGTAGAGGGTCCTGCCGTCAGCGGAGTAGACGGAGCCGCCGGTGAGCGCCTCGCGGCCGTCGACGTCCGGAATGGCCACGGTCGTGAAGGCACCGAGGGTGCCGTCCGCCTTCACGGCGAAGCGGGTCAGGCCTGTGGCGTTGGGCATCCACAGGACCTTGCCGTCGGGCGAGTACGTCGGGGCCTCCTGCCCGACGGTCGTGACGGTCAGCGCCTGGTCGACGCCCGAGGCGGACGTCGCGGAGCCGGCGCGCCAGAGCAGCGCGTACGTCTTGAGGTCGAAGACCTGCAGCGCCACGCCGCGGTCGGTGCTGGTGGCTGCGAGGAAGCGGCCGTCAGGACTGACGGTCGAAGCCATGAACTTGCCGTAGGGGGTGGTCAGACGGCTTCCGAAGGGCTTGATGACCTGGTCGGCGGACACCTGCAGGCCGTTGGCGTACTGAGTGCCGACCGCGTTGTGGTCGAAGATGGTCGTCGAGCCGTAGGCGACGCCGCCGCTGGCGGCAGCCAGTGCGGCAGCGCCGGCCACGGCCACGCGGAACCTGCGGGTGCCGAAGAGCCCTTGGCGGACGACTGGTGCGCGTCGTCGCGTTACCTGCATGCGAAGTCTTCTCTCTGTGCCGTGCTCACGAGCGTTCGAGCAGGTCGACGATGCCGTCGAACTGCCACAGGGGGTTCGGTGCGTCGCCTCGGGCGGTGCGCACCTGGAAGAACCCGTTCACCTCCTTCGGTCCGTCCCCGTCGGCGACGTACCGCCCGTCCGCGGTCACGTCGAGCTGGTAGATGGCGCTGCCGACCGCCGTGGCACCAGGCAGGCGCCACGAGACCACGCAGCGCCAGTCGTTGCCGGGTCCGCGGTCCTGCACGCGCGTGCCGCCCTTGTCACAGGCGGCGCGGCTGGCGAGCTGCGCCTCGTTCACGTCGGTGCGCCCCAGCTCCGCCGTCTGCAGCCGGTAGAGGTGCGCGAACGCCGTCGACAGCGAGCGTTCGAGCTCCGGGCGCTCGATCCCCGAGCCGGACGCGGAGGTGGTGGCTGCTGTCACACCGACGCTGACCGCGAGGAGCGCAGCAAGGGGCAGCGCTGCCGCGGCGACCGCACGCCGGCCGGCGCCGTCGTAGGCAAGGTCGGTGAAGTCGCGCCGCCGGAAGATCACATGGGCCAGACCAGTCGCCACCACCGCCCAGAGCAGGCTGACGAGCACGCCGATGAGCAGCGGGCGGGTCTGCGAGGGATCGGTGAAGAGACCACGCCACGCCAGGAAGGCGTTGCTGGGCAGGGCGAGGCGCACCGACACCGGGACCGGGAGCACGAGCGCGAGGTCCATCGCCAGCGCCACCACAGCCGGCAGGAGCAGGCCTGTCGGCGAGCGCCCGAAGATCACCGAGCCGAGCAGGCCGATCGCCGCGAAGGCCAGGGTGGGCGCGAGCACGCACAGCCAGGCGAGCACCACCGTGCCCGCCGCGTCGCCCGCCCCGAGCGTGTGCCCGTCGATGCCGACCAGCGGGTGCGACCCGACGGCCGCGACGCCTCCGACGATGCTCGAGGCCGCCAGTCCGGCGACCACGACCAGGATGACGGTCAGGCTGGCGAGCGCCTTCGTCAGGAAGATCCGGCCGGGCGAGCGGACCGCGATGAGCAGGTGGCGCCAGGTGCCGAGCCGGTCCTCGACGGCGAAGACGTCGCCTGCCACCAGCGAGGTCACCAGCGGCAGCACCCAGCTGCACGCGAAGCCGAGCACGACGAGGGACCCCGCCCAGCCGGTCGAGCCCATCCAGCGGCCGAACACGGTGTCGGCCGGCAGTGAGCTCTGCCGGCTGACGACGGCCACGAACCCGGCCGGCGCGAGCCAGCAGGCCAGCAGCAGCAGGCGCACCCGCCACTGCGAGAGCAGCTTGGCCACCTCGAAGCGGTAGCCGGGGAGCATGGGAGCCGCGCCGGCCACGTGGGACGCGGGCGGGGCGACGGCGGTCGCGGTCATCCGGGCTCCTCGTCGCTGCTGCCGGTCAGTGCCAGGAAGGCGGCCTCGAGAGGCGGCACGACAGGGCCGAACTCGCGCACCAGGACGCCCGCCGCGACCAGGCGCACGACCAGCTGGTCGAGCGCTGCGACACCACCGCGTACCACCAGCGCGTCGCCAGCGGACCGCGGACCCGCAGGAGCGACGTGCACGTCGGGCACCTGCTCGGCGACCTGTCGCGCCCGCTCCGGATGCGAGGTGAGCACCCGGTGGTCGAGCTCGCCGCTCTCGACGGCCAGCTTGTCCACGGAGCCGGAGAACACGACTCGTCCGGTCGAGAGGATCGTGACGTCGGAGCAGAGGGCAGCCAGGTCGTCCATCCGGTGGCTCGACAGCACGATCGCAACGCCCTCGTCGGCCAGCCGGGCCAGCACTGCGTGGACGTGGTGCTTGGCCGACGGGTCCAGCCCGTTGACGGGCTCGTCGAGGACGAGCAGCCGCGGCCGCGTCATCAAGGCCGCGGCCAGGCCGAGGCGCTGGCGCATGCCGAGCGAGAAGCCGCGTACGCGGTCGCCGGCGACGTCGGTCAGCCCCACCTGCTCGAGCGCGCCGTCCACCTCCCGCGCCGAGCCGGTCCCTCCGCTCCCGCGCAGACGGGCCAGCGCGACGAGGTTCTGCCGGGCGGTGAGCGTCGGGTAGAGACCGGGGGCGTCGACGAAACCGGCAACGCCGGCGGGCACGGCAAGGGTTCGGCCGACACGCGTACCCAGCACCTCGAGCTCGCCCTCGTCAGGCACGGCGAGCCCGAGCAGCAGCCCGAGCAGGGTGGTCTTGCCTGCACCGTTGGGGCCGACCAGGCCGTGGACCTCGCCGGGGACGACGTCGAGGTCAACGGAGTCGAGGGCCCGGACCTCACCGAACGAGGTGGTGACGGAGCGCGCGCGGACCGCGGCACTGGACTGCATCTGTGCCCTTTTGTCAGAGGAGATGCAGGCAAGGTAGGCAGCGATCGTGACCCTGCGCGGTCGGCGAGGAGAACGGCAGGCCAACGCCGAGCGACGACCGAAGGTTGTCCCAGGCAATCCTGGGGAGATGGGGGTGGCACGGTGCACCGGGGCGTCTGGCACCGTCCTGCGGCAACGACCACGGAGGCGACGATGACCACGCCCAGCACGCCTGCCCTGCGCTACAACCCGCCGCCGAACTGGCCCGCTCCCCCAGCCGGCTGGGCTCCACCGCCCGGTTGGGCGCCGGATGGCAGCTGTGGGTGCCGTCGCCTCGGTTCGGCCCAGTTCGCCGACGGGCGTGGATCGGCGTGGCCGTGGTGGCGGGGCTCGCCGTGGTGATCGGTCCGGCGGCCGCGCTCCTCCTGCGCTCAGGCGACGGCTCGCGCACGGAGGCCCAGCCGCCGATCACCAGCCGGGCGGAGGGCTGCCACCGCTTCGTCAGCCTCGACCTGGAGATCGTGTCCAAGCACCTGGGCGACGACCAGGCCGCCCCGAAGCTGCGGGGCTACGAAGCCGCCGTCCGCGGTGTGGACGAGGCCGCTGCCGACGACGTGGCTGCTGTGCTGCGGGCCACCACCAAGGAGGAGGTGTCCTCGACCGAGAGGAGGCTCCTGCTCCGGTGCGTGCAGGACGGCTACCTCACGCGAGGCGACCTGGCGCCCCTCATCACTGCCGGCCAGCTGGCCTCCGACTGACCGGCACAGCCCTCGTCAGGCCGCGCCGGCGAGGTGCTGCGCGATCCCCTCGAGGCACCACGTCCAGCCTGTGCGCATCTGGTCGGCGGTCAGCTCGCCTGAGAGTCCGTCGACGCGGAGCTGCAGCCGCATACCTCCCTCGACCGGCTCGAACAGCACCGTGCACTGCGAGCGCTCGGCCATGTCCTCGCCCGCGGTGAGGATGTCGAGCCCGAGGCGCTGCACCGGCTCAAAGACGGTGAAGGTGGCGTCCTCGCTGTAGGCGTCGCCCGAGGGGCGCGGACCGAAGCGCAGGCGGTAGCCGCCGCCTTCGCGGGCGTCGACCTCGCAACTCGCGACGCGCCACTCGGGGTCGGGGCAGACCCAGCGCTCGAGCTGGTCGGCACGGGTCCAGGCGGCCCAGACGCGCTCGGGCGGTGCGGGATAGGTGCGCTCGAGGTCGAACGACAGGAGCGGGGTGGTGGTCACGAGTCCTCCAGGAGGCTGCCGAGGGCGTCCAGCCGGGTCGACCAGAGCGCCTGCTGCTGTGCGGTCCACGTCGCGACGGCGACCAGGGCGTCGTCGCGCAGCCGGCACTCGCGCACGCGGCCGCGCTTGACCGTCGTCACCAGCCCCGCGTCCTCGAGCACACGCACGTGCTTGAGGACGGCCGGCAGCGACATCGCCGTCGGCGCCGCCAGCTCGCCGGCCGGTGCCGGCCCGCGGGCGAGCCGCTCGACGATGGCCAGCCGGGTCGGGTCGCCCAGGGCTGCGAACTGACGGTGAACCACGAGGTTCAGTGTTGCGCGGCGTCGCGTCCTGGTCAACCCCTCCGTGAGCAGCGGCAGGGCCCGGGCCGCGCAGCAGCGACCCGGGCCCTGCCCGACGATCAGGACACCCGGCGGTAGGCCAGGTTCCCGTAGCCGGCAGGAGCCTTGCGGCCCACGGCCGTGCCCTTCGCGCCCTGCTCGTAGGAGTAGGCCATGTCGAGCAGGCGCCCGTCCGACCAGGCCTTGCCGAGGAACTCGAGGCCGACCGGTAGGCCGTGGCTGTCCAGACCCGTCGCGACCGTCACGCCCGGCAGCCCGCTGTTGGCGCTGATCTGGCAGTTCTGGTTGAAGCCGCGATCGCCGTTGGCCAGCGGTGCGTCGTCGGCGTTGGTCGGGTAGACCAGGGCGTCGAGGTGGTTCTTCGTCATGAACCTCGAGATCGCCGTGGCCAGGGCCGCCTTGGCGCGCGCGGTCTTCGCGAGGTCGGCCTTCGTGGGCAGCTTGGCCTTCGCCGCCGCCTCCAGCGGGCCCTGGAGGAAGGGGATGGCGTGGTGGCTCGCCGCGATGGCAGCGACGCTGCCCTTCGTGAACCCCTTGTTGGCCCGGAGGAACGTGTCGATGTCGTAGTGGTAGTGCGAGGAGCTCCAGACCCCCGAGGCGTCGTAGGCGGCTGAGGCCTTGCTCGTGGCCGCGTTGAAGAGGTCGGTGACGTCGACGACCGTGGAGCCGCTCCTCCCGAGCTGGCGCAGGACGCCGGAGAAGTGCTGCTGCACGGTGGACTCGGCGTACTCACCCGGGAAGTAGTCGAGATAGCCCAGCCGCTTGCCCTTCAGCGCCGTCGACGAGAGGGAGCTGCCGAAGCCGCCGGCAGGGATGTGAGCCGCGGCAGTCCGGGTCAGCGGGTCCTCGGGGTCAGGGCCCGCCAGCACCGTGAGGGCTGTGGCGAGGTCACTCACGGTCCGAGCCATCGGGCCCGCACTGTCCTGGAAGCCTTCGAGCGGGAAGACGCCGGCAAGGCTGGTCAGGCCTCGGGTGGCTCGGATGGTCGAGAGCCCCGTGACGCCGCTGACGCCCTGGAGGGACCCGCAGCTGTCCGTGCCCATGCTGAAGGCGTTGAGGCTCGCCGCTGTCGAGGCGCCGCTGCCGCCGCTGGAGCCGGCCGCCGACCGGTCGGTGTCGTAGGGGTTGACGGTGGAGCCACCCACGCCGCTCACGCTGTAGTTGCCGCTCCAGGCGAACTCGGACAGGTTCAGCTTGCCCAGGATGACCGCACCTGCTGCCCGCAGCCGAGCCGTGGCAGTCGCGTCCGTCGTCGGACGGCTGCCGGCCAGGGCGAGCGACCCGCCTGTCGTCGGCATGTCCTTGGTGTCGTAGAGGTCCTTGAGCGCCACCGGTATGCCGAGCAGCGCACCCGTCGAGCCCGAGGCCCGCGCGGCGTCCGCCTTGCGTGCCTGGGCGAGTGCGCCGGCGACGTCGAGGTAGAGGTAGGAGTTCAGGCCCGTGCTCGCCACGTCGAAGGCGGCGATGCGGTCGATGTAGGCCTGCGTGATCTCCACCGAGGTGGTGCGCCCCGCCGCCATGTCTGCGACCATCTGCGCGACGGTCTTCTCAGCCACGGGGTAGGGCGAGCTGGAGGTGAGCCGCAGCCGCGCCGGCTGCGGCGTGGGCCCGAGCGGCCGCTGGGCGGCGCACGCGGCACCGTCGTAGCCGGCGACCCGGGTCGGGTCCATGTTGCGCAGCGTGCAGAGCTGCGCAGCGCTGAGGTCCGCCAGCGGCGGTGCGGCGGCGAGGGCCTGCAGCGTCCCCTGCACCATGGCTGTCTGCTGGCCTGTCGTCGCGGCGGTCTCCGCGCTGCCCGCCGCCACGAAGTGCACGAGGGTGGCGGTCCGTCCCGCTGCGAGGGGTACGTCGTAGTCGACGCCGAGGAAGTCGGCGCCCTTCGCGCTGCCCGCCGACTGGTAGGGCGTGACGAAAGCGGTCCTGGCGTACTCCACGTCGGTGAAGCGCGCCGCCCCCGACCCCATGAGCACGCCCGACGGACCGTGCGTCGAGGGCTCTGCTGCGGTCCCGTCGCTGCTGTGCGCGAACACCGCCCAGCTGTCAGCAGGTGTCAGGGCGCTGTCCCCGGTGCTCGTCATGGCGACGTACGTCGAGCTGGGCGCGTGCGCCTTGCCCTGCGTCATCAGGCTGGCGGGGAAGGCGGTCGTGCTGTAGCCGAGGCCGCCGCCGAAGCCCAGCGCCACCCGCTTGGTGACGTTCGCCGTGTTCGTGACGCTGTCGACGTAGCGGACCCAGTGCCCCGTCCTGGAGACCAGGACCGAGCGGGTGAAGCGGACGCCGCCGACGTCGACCGGGGAGGTCGTGCGCCAGCGGTCGACGCCGTCGGAGGTGAGCCCGAAGCCCCGCACGATGTGCGCGCCGCCTGCCGTGGTGCCGCGCGACGCGACGGTCGCGCGCAGAGCGCCGAAGCCGTCGAACGGGTTGGTGCCGGTGCCGTTCTGGAACGGCGCACCACCGGTCGCGATCGAGCCGTCGTCCACGCCGCCGGCGACCGCGTCGTTGACGTCCCAGGTGGTCCCGGCGGTATCGGTGACGGCGGTGGTCGCGTGCGCAGGTGCGACAGCGGTGAGCGTGAGACCGATGGTGGCGACGGCGCCGACGACAGCGGTCACGCGGCGACGCCGGTTCCGCCTCGAGGTGCTCGTGCTACCGGTCATCGATGGGTGGGGCAAGGAGGACGCTCCCGTCGGCAGGCGCGACCCGGGAGGCTCCGGGTCGGGGACGCCGGAATGCTGGCGCCTCGTTGTTGCCGGCAGCAACGGGGAGGATGACGCTGCTGTTAACGCTTCCGCTCGACCGGGACCGCTAGCCCTGGAGCCACGCCAGCAACGAGGCCTCGCACGCGGTGAGCTGCTCCACGGGCACGCGCTCGTCGTCCTTGTGCGCCAGCAGCGGGTCTCCCGGGCCGAAGTTGACCGCGGGCACGCCCAGGCCGGCGAAGCGTGCCACGTCGGTCCACCCGTACTTCGGCTTCGGCTCTCCACCTACGGCCGCCACGAACGCCGCAGCAGCAGGGTGGTCGAGACCCGGGCGGGCCCCGGGTGCGGAGTCGGTGATGGTCACGTCGAAGCCGTCGAAGAGCTGGCGCACGTGGGCGGCGGCGTCGTCCTCGGACTTCGCCGGCGCGAAGCGGTAGTTGACCGTCACGACGCACAGGTCGGGGATGACGTTGCCCGCGATGCCCCCCGCGACCTGCACGGCGTTGAGGCTCTCGCGGTAGGCCAGCCCGTCCACCTCGACAGTCTGCGGCTCGTAGCCGCGCAGCCGCTCGAGCACCACCGCGGCGTCGTGGATCGCGTTGTGACCCATCCACGCCCGGGCGGAGTGCGCGGTCACGCCGGTGGTGCGCACCTCGGCGCGCAGCGTCCCGTTGCAGCCGCCTTCGACCACCCCGTCGCTCGGCTCCATCAGGATGGCGAAGTCACCCGCCAGCCACTCGGGGTGGGTGCGCGCGACGCGGCCGAGCCCGTTGAGCGACGCGGCCACCTCCTCGTGGTCGTAGAAGACGTAGGTGACGTCGCGCGACGGCCTCTCCAGCTGGGCCGCGAGCTTCAGCGCGACGGCGACGCCGCCCTTCATGTCGACGGTGCCGCGCCCGTGGAGCACGCCGTCCTCGAGCCGCGTCGGCAGCGAGCCTCCGACCAGCGGCACCGTGTCGAGGTGCCCGGCGAGCACGACCCGGTCGGCGCGGTCCAGCGAGGTCCGCGCGACCACGGCGTCGCCGTCACGGTCGACGCGCAGGTGCGGCAGCGTACGCAGTGCGTCCTCGACGAGGTCGGCGAGCGCGCGCTCGTCGCCGCTCACCGACGCCACGTCGCAGACCTGCGCGGTGAGCGCGACGACGTCGCGGGAGAGGTCGAGCGCAGCCACGCCGGTACCGTATCCGCCGTGACCGATCGCACGAGCAGCACGACGCGCTTCTGGGGCTGGGGCCTCGCGACCACGACGACCGACGGCGCCGTCCTCGACACCTGGTTCCCCGCGCCCGCCGCGGGCGAGCCCGGCGGCGACGACGCGACGCGCGAGCTGCTCGAGCGGCTGGTCGGCACCGACGATGAGCGCGCGACGCGTACGTCCGTGGTGCAGGTCGCGGTCGACGTGACCGAGCCGCCGGCCGGCACCAGCGACGTCTACCTGCGGCTGCACCTGCTCTCGCACCGGCTCGTGCAGCCCAACGGCGTCAACCTCGACGGCATCTTCGGCCACCTGCCCAACGTCGTGTGGACCGACCAGGGGCCCTGCGCGGTCGAGGGGTTCGAGCACACCCGGCTGCGTCTGCGCGCCGCCGGCCGCCCGGTGCGGGTGCTCGGCGTCGACAAGTTCCCGGCGATGACCGACTACGTCGTGCCGTCGGGGGTCCGCATCGCCGACGCGAGCCGCGTGCGCCTCGGTGCGCACCTCGCGTCGGGCACCACCGTGATGCACGAGGGCTTCGTCAACTACAACGCGGGCACGCTCGGCGCGTCGATGGTCGAGGGCCGCATCAGCCAGGGCGTGGTCGTCGGCGACGGCTCCGACGTCGGGGGCGGCGCCTCGATCATGGGCACCCTGTCGGGCGGCGGGACCGAGCGCGTCGTCATCGGCCAGGGGGCGCTGCTCGGCGCCAACTCCGGCACGGGCATCTCGCTGGGCGACGGCTCGGTCGTGGAGGCCGGCCTCTACGTCACCGCCGGCACGAAGGTCGCCCTCGACGAGGGCCGCACGGTCAAGGCGCGCGAGCTCTCCGGCGTGCCGGGCCTGCTGTTCCGCCGCAACTCGCTGACGGGGGTGGTCGAGGCCGTGCCGCGCACCGGCGACTGGGGCGGCCTCAACGCGGCGCTCCACGCCAACGACTGACGGCCGCCGTCATGACTGCACAGCCGTGCGTGCCTGACATCGGCCTGCGCGACGCCCCTGCCCTGCGCTGGGGCGTCGCAGGCCCCGGCGGCATCGCCGCCGACTTCGTGAGCACCGTGCAGCGCCACACCGACCAGCAGGTCGCCGCCGTCGCCTCGCGGTCCGCGGCGCGGGCGCAGGAGTTCGGCGCCCGCTTCGACGTGCCGGCGACGTACGACTCCTACGACGCCCTGGTCGACAGCGACGTCGACGTCGTCTACGTCGCCTCGGTCAACGCGACGCACGTCGACATCGCCCTGCGGGCGGTCGCCGCCGGCAAGCACGTGCTCGTGGAGAAGCCGCTCGCGACCAGCGCGGCGGACGCCCGCCGGCTCGCCGACGCGGCACGCAGCGCGGGCGTGCTGGTGATGGAAGCACTGTGGACGAGGTACGTGCCGACCTACGTCGAGCTCGCGCGCCAGCTCGCCGCGGGTGCGGTCGGCGACCCGCGCGTCGCGTCGGTGACCGTCGGCTGGCGGGCGCACGACGGGCGCCTCTGGGACCCGCCGGAGCAGGGCGGCGGGGTCACGCTCGACATGGGTGTCTACGGGCTGTGGTTCGCCCAGTTCGCGGTCGGGCGCCCGGTGCACGTCTCCGCGTCGGTGCAGGCGGTCGACGGGGTGGACACCTCCGCGGTCGTCGCGCTGGCGGCCGCAGACGGCCGGCTGGCGTCCGTGGCCACGACGCTGTGGAACGACACGTCCGGCCACGCCGAGATCATCGGCACCGAGGGCACCGCGGTGGTCACGGACCACGTCGTCTTCCCCAGCGGCTTCTGCGTCTCCGGCCCGAGCGGCCGGCACGAGTGGCGCGACGAGTCCGGGCTGTCCGGCCGCGACGGCCTGGCGTGGCAGGCCGCGGCCCTGGCGGCCTACGTCGCCGAGGGCCGCACCGACTCCCCCGTCCACTCCCTGGCCGACAGCGTCGCCCTCGCCGAGACGATGGACCTGGTGCTCCGCGCCCGCACGCCCTGAGCCCACCGCCCCGCGAGTGCGGGGCGGCGGGCCAGCGGGCTACGGCGCGACCACTGCGTCGTCGTCCCGGATCGTCAGGGCGGCGAACTCGTCGTCGAGCAGGACGCCCTTGGGCGCCGAGACGCCGATCTTGTTGACGCTGACCGGTGTCGCCTCGGGCGTGGTGTTCCCCAGCAGCGGCACCTGGACCGTCACGGACCGGGCGCCCACCGGGAACTGGACCGGGATGGCCTGCGCCTCGAGCTGCGTCGTGCCCGTGACCACTGACAGCCACGCGCTGGCCGGCGCCTTGAGCTTGTCCGACAGCGAGATCGTCATCGCCGCGTATCCGGGGGCGTTGCCCTCGTCCACGCTGGCGTCGGCGATGCTCAGCTGCGGCAGCGTCGACGGCCCACCAGCTCCGACACCCGGCGTGTCGAACGCGAGATCGGACAGGTAGGCGCCCCCCGTCGCGCTGCGGGGCGTCAGGCGTACTTCCCGGACGTCGTGCAGGTCCAGCGACGTCAGCGACGAGAGCGGGATGCGCACCGTACGCATCCAGGTCTTCGGCAGCAGCGCCAAGCCGTTCGGCGTGTTCGTCGACGCCGGGAAGGGCGTCAGCGCCGGGCTGACCGACGAGACGCTGACCGACTGCGTCGTCCCCCTGCCGTCGACGACCGTGACGTCCATGTCGGCCGGCCCTGTCTGGTTCTCCTCGAGCGCGGCGCGGAAGGTGAGCGCCGAGAACCGCGACACGTCGAAGGAGCCGGCGGGCAGCGTCGCGCGGACCGAGGCCGGGACGCTGGCGTCGGTCCACACGGTCTTCAGCACGGGCGAGATCGGCACCCAGCCCGCGTAGGACGCCGGCGTGAAGTGCGGCGAGCGCGAGGTCTGCGGCAGCGTGAAGCAGGGCGTAGTGCCCGAGCCCTGCGTCACCCGGACCGACGAGCTGGCGCAGTACGCGCCGGTGGCGAAGCCGCTCACCTTGACGTTGCTGGCCGCCGCCTCGAGCGGCGCGACGTCCAGCCGCTGCGAACCGGGCTGCTGCGCCTCGGTGTAGACCGCGGCGCTGCCGGTCGAGCGGACGGTGCTGCCACTGCCGTCGAACAGCGGCAGGAACTGCTTCTCGCCACCGAGGACCATGCGGAAGAACCCGTCGATGTACGCAGTGCCCACCGCCCGCTGCGCAGCCGGTGCGAGCCGCTGGCTCGTCGGGGACGCGGTGCCGCACACCGAGTCGTCAGCCGCGCTCCAGTCGTCGTTGGACGGTGCGGTGGAGACGCCAGGAGTCCACTCGGTGTTGAAGAAGTTGTGGTCGGCGCCCATGACCATGAGCGAGCTGCGGAGCACGTCGTCGGCGTGCGCGTAGCGGGAGTCGTCGTAGTAGTGCTGGCCCTGCTGGTTCGAGACGTCGCCGTCGCAGTAGGGCAGCATCACCGCCATCGGCACGTCGGGCAGCGTCTCGCGGGCGAAGTCGATCGGCGCCAGCGGGAACACCGCCTTGATGCCGTAGGGGTGGTGCAGCGCCGCGTTCTGCAGCGCGGCCTCGACCACGCCCTCACCGCCGCGCGAGTGGCCCATGAGGCCCACAGTGGTGAGGTCGAGCCGGCCGGTCAGGGCGGCCCGCTGCTTCTTGTCGCCCTTGCCGTCGTTCCAGCGGTCCAGCAGGTCGAGCGTCTGCAGCACGAGCTGGCCGCGTGCCGCGGTGCCGGCGTCGTCTGTGTAGGGCGCATCCTGCGCGTTGATGCCGTCGGCGCTGATGGAGACCACGACGTAGCCGTGGCTCGCGAGGGCGTTGGCCTGCTCGGTGTAGCCGAGGTAGCTGTTGATGGGCTGGAAGCCCGGCGCGCACGGCCAGATGCTGTTGTCCGACTTGAGGGTCGTGGGGTTGTAGCAGGCGGAGTGCCGGCCGTGCAGGAAGATCACGACAGGCCTCTTGCCGGTCGCACCTGTCGGCAGGTAGACCGCACCGCGGAGCTCGTTGTAGCGGCCCCCCAGCCCGGGCAGCGTGGTGGCGGTGTCGCCGAAGTCGTAGTCGGCGCGGGAGACCACGTAGGGGCCGGGGGTCGCGGGGTCGTCGGCGAGGACCGCGGCGCTGGTCAGCGGTGCCGGAGCGGCCGGGGCCACCGTACGCATCTTGGCGCGGGCGCCCGCTGCGGACGGCACGACGCCGTCGTAGGCCACCTCGGCGGAGGAGGCCGACGCGACGCTCGCGTCGGACGTGACCGCGCTGACGGTCCTGCCGTCGGCCGAGACGCTCGCCGTGCCGATGACGGTGCCGTCGACCGCGACCTCGGGCAGCGCGTCGCGCGCCTCGAGGGCCGAGTCCAGGTGAAGGGTGACGCGGTAGCCGCCAGCCGTCGCGGCGACGGAGAAGCGGGCCGAGGCCGCTGGTGCGGCGGACGCCTCGGCGGCGGAGGCGGGCAGGTTGAGCGCGGCGGTCGCCGACGCCACCATCAGGCCCGCGGAGAGGGCGCCGACGACTGCGCGTCTGCGGACGGGTGCCGTCCAGGTCATGTGCTGGGGTTCCTCTCGCGGTTCGAATGCTTGCCTGAGGTAGTCAGGAGCGATCGCACCGTAAGGTCACCGATGTACGCAGCAGTAGCCCTTTCCGGCGATTCGTCTACAGAGTTAACAAACCGCCCCGAACTGCAACCCGCCGGAAACACGGCCCCCTCGGCGATGATCATGAGGAAGTCAGGCGACACGCCGGGCGTGTCACCTGACTAGCCCATGATCATCGCGGGGGTGCGGAGGGGTCGCCGTCGTCCGGCCCGTCGCCGGTCAGCTCCTGGTAGTGCTCCACCTGGTCGGGCGAGGGGTCGACACCGACGGACTCGGCGTACTCCTCCGCACGCTCGGGGTCGTGCTCGCCCGAGGGCTCGGCGGTGCCGGGGAAGACGGGGCTGGCGGCGGGGCGGACGGGGTCGGGAACGGTCATGGCCGCAGCGTTCCCCGCCGCGGCCACGACCTACCCGGCGCTCAGCGACCCGCGCTCACCTCGATCTCGACGGTCATGCCCGGGATGGCCAGCCGGCTGACGCCGACCAGGGTCGCGGGCGGGGTGGCGCCGGCGGCAGCGAGCCGCGAGACGACCGCGCCGTAGCCGGCGAGGGTCGCGTCGACGTCAGTGGCGTAGACGGTCATGCGCAGGACGTCGCGCAACCCCATGCCGCCGGCGGCGAGCAGCTCCTCGACGTTGGCCATGGCGGCGGCGAGCTGGGGCTCGACCTCGCCGGGGTGCTGCAGCTGACCGGAGCGGTCGGTGGCGCCCTGGCCGGCGACGGTCAACAGCACCGACGGCGCCGGACGCAGCTGCGCCTGGTCGTAGTGGAAGCCGGCGTTCCAGGTCGTGGGGTTGATGTGGACGGTGGAGTGGTGCCCGGTGTGGGCCGTGGTCGTTGTCATGGCACCACCGTGCGCCCGGGCACTTGCCGTTCTCTTGCGGACGACTTGGCGGCCCCGCAGCGGCCGGGTCGAGCGGGCGACACACCGCACGGCCCGCCACCCGGCCGGAACGCCCCGGCACCTGACACAGTTGTCCCACCGTGCCGCAGCAGACAGCCCGACGACCGGCGCCGAGGCGTACCTCCGGCGCGGGCGCCCGGCCACGCCCGCGCACGGCGCGCACGGGCCGCGCGAAGCAGGGGCGCGACCTGCGCTGGCTCGCCGCACTGCTGATCATCGCCTTCGGCCTGCTCGTCGTGGCCGGCGCCCAGCGGCTGGTCAGCGCCCTGCTGCCGGACTCCTTGCCCTTCGTCCCCAGCTCGAAGGCGTGCACGGTCACCGTCGGCTCGACCGAGGTCGGGCTCGACCGCGACCAGGCCGCCAACGCCGCGACGATCGCCGGAGTCGGCACCCGGCTCGGGATGCCGCAGCGTGCCGTCACCATCGCGATCGCGACCGCGCTGCAGGAGTCCAAGCTGCGCAACCTCGACCACGGCGACCGCGACAGCCTCGGGCTGTTCCAGCAGCGGCCGTCGCAGGGCTGGGGCACCGCCCGCCAGGTGCAGGACCCGGTCTACTCGTCCACGAAGTTCTACCGCGCGCTCGACGGGGTCGAGGGCTGGGAGCGGCTCTCGCTGACCCGCGCCGCGCAGGCGGTGCAGCGCAGCGCACTGCCGTCCGCGTACGCGAAGCACGAGCCGCAGGCGGCGGCGCTGGCCAACGCCCTCACCGGGCACACGCAGGCCGCGCTGACCTGCCGCACGAGCCCGGCGAAGGCACCCCGCCAGTCGCTCACCGGCACGGGGCTCACGACGCGGGCCAACAGCGTACGCAGTGCGATGGAGGCGGTCTGGGGCAAGCAGTCGCTGGGCGGCTTCGAGCCCGGCGGCGTCTCCACCGGCCACATCGAGGACTCCGCGCACTACGAGGGCCGGGCCATCGACGTCTTCTTCCGGCCGGCGAGCACGGCGAACCGCCTTGACGGCTGGGCGATGGCGCACTGGATGGTGGCCAACTCCGCCCGGCTCGAGCTGGCGACCGTGATCTACGACGACCACATCTGGAGCGCGGCGCGCTCGTCGCAGGGCTGGCGCCGCTACGTCAGCGACGACCCGACCAACGCCATCAAGCAGCACCGCGACCACGTGCACGTCGACGTCGTACGCGGCGGCTGAGGTGGCGACCACCGCCACCGGGCACCCGGGAGAGGTACGCCTGCCTGCCGCCGTCGCGGTGGTCGCGGCCATCACGCTCTACGCCCTGCTGCCCAGCCGGCTGACCCTGGGCCCGCGGCTGGTGGTGCCCGCGCTGGAAGTGCTGCTGTTCATCCCCGTGCTCGCCGCCAACCCGCACCGGCTGCGCCGGGAGAACACCTGGTTGCGCAAGCTCTCGCTCGGCCTCGTCCTCCTGATCGCCGCCACCAACCTGCTGGCGCTGGTGCAGCTGCTGCGGGCCCTGCTCGAGAGCCACACCCCGCAGGGATCGGCTCTCGTGGTCGGCGCTGGTCAGGTGTGGTTGACGAACATCCTCGTCTTCGGGCTCTGCTTCTGGGAGCTCGACCGCGGCGGCCCGGTCGTGCGGACCCAGGTGGCGCGGGAAGACCTGCCTGCGGCCGACTTCCGCTTCCCGCAGGACGAGGACCACGACGCGGTGGGCGAGGTGGCGACCCGCTCGTCGGTGAAGTCCGGCTGGCTGCCGGGGTTCGTCGACTACCTCTACGTCTCGGTGACGAACTCCTCGGCGTTCAGCCCCACCGACACCATGCCGCTGTCGGCGCGCGCCAAGTGCCTGATGGCGGTCGAGTCGGTGTCGGCGATCCTGCTCAGCGTGCTGGTCATCGCGCGCGGCGTGAGCCTGCTGCAGTGAGCGTCGGCGAGCGGACCACGCCCGAGCTGCTCGCCCAGCTGGCTGAGGTCGTCGACGAGCTGCGGCGGCGCGGGCTCGAAGGGGCGGCAGCCGACCCCGCGGGCAGCTTCGCCCGCTGGCTCGTCAGCGCGCTGCTCGGCGGGCGCCCGGCCGGGCCTGGTCGCACCTACGACGTGCTCGACGCCGACGGCGAGCGGGTCGCCGTGCTGCTGGCCGAGAGCGGGCAGTTCCGGCTGCGCAGCTGGGGCTTCGACGTCGCGGCGTTCGTGGAGCTGCGCGGCGGCACGCAGGTGGAGCGGCTCGTGCTGGTCCCGCGTGCGACGGTGCAGCAGAACGCCGCGCGTGACACGCACGGCCCGGTGGTCGCTCTGGCGGCGCTCGGCGGAGCAGGACGCGACCTCACGCGCGAGGCGCGTGAGGCCGCGTCGTCAGGCTGAGGGTCAGCTGCCCTGCTTCATGCTCCACATGGCCCACAGGGTCGTGCGCAGCCGGCGGGGCTGCTGCAGGACCGTGACGATCGCGAACGCGACGTCCTCAGGGGCGAGGTAGTCGTCGAGCGCCGGGTCGCCCTCGGTGCGGCCGTCGCCGATGGCGAACTCGGTCTTGACGCCGGCGGGGCAGATCGTGCTGACGCGGATGCCCTCGGCGCGGACCTCGCGGTCGAGCGAGCCGGCGAGGCCGACCTGGCCGAACTTGGTGGAGGCGTAGACGGCCTCGTCCTCGCCGCCGCGCAGGCCGGCGACCGAGCTGACGATGACGACGTCGCCGCCGTCGCCCTGGGCGCGGAACTGGCGCACGGCCGAGCGCACGGTCCACACGGTGCCGTCGAGGTTGGTCTCGAGCATCGTGCGGAGCTCGTCGTCGCTGGCGTCGGTGATGCCGCCGTACTTGCCGAGGCCGGCGTTGGCCACGACGCTGTCGAGCCGCCCGAAGCGCTCCACCGCGGCGGCGACGAGCGCCTCCTGGTCCTCGGGCTTGCGGACGTCGCCGGGGACGGCGAGGGCGTTCTCGGCTCCGAGCTCGGCGACGAGGGCCTCGAGGCGGTCGGCGCGGCGGGCACCGAGCACGACCTTGGCGCCGGCCTCGACGAGCAGGCGGGCAGCGGCCTGGCCGATGCCGGAGCTGGCACCGGTGAGGGCGACGACTGAACCGGAAAGATTGCGGGACTCTGCAGGCATGGGCCAAGCGTAGGTGTCAGGACTTCTCGGCCCGACGCCGGTGCACGTGCCAGGCGAGGAGCAGTCCCACGACCACGACGGCCGCCGCGGCCGCGACGCCCCGGCCGAGCTGCGCCTCGACCCGCTTGTAGGAGTCTCCGGCGACGTAGCCGACCGTCACCACGATCGAGCCCCAGATGACGCCGCCCAGGGCGTTGTAGACGAGGAACTTGCGGTAGTGCATCTCGGCGCAGCCCGCGAGGGCCGGCATCACCGCGCGGAAGAAGGCGACCCACCGCCCGAGGAGCACCGCCATGCCGCCCCGGCGGGCGAGGAAGCGCTGTGCGGCCTCGAGCTGCTCGCGGCGCCCGGCCAGCAGCCGGTTGCGCAGCATCCGCGGCCCGAGGATGCGCCCGAGCTCGTAGCCGACGCTGTCGCCGACGATCGCCGCCAGCACGACCAGCACGAGCATCACCGGGAAGGACACGTGGCCCTGCGACGCGGCCACCCCGCCGAGCACCGCCACGGTCTCGCCGGGCAGCACGAAGCCGAGGAAGAACGCGTCCTCGGCGAAGACGACGAGCGTCACGATGAGGTAGACCCAGCCTGGCGCGACGTTGAGCAGCCTGTCGGCGAGGTCCTTCACTCCGCCCACGACGCGAAACCGCCCCGACCCTAGAGCCCGGCGAGCGCTGCTGCGGCGCGCGCGACGTCGGCGTCGGTGGCGGTCAGCGCGACGCGTACGTGGCGCGCCCCTGCGCTGCCGTAGAAGTCGCCGGGGGTGACCAGCACCCCACGCTCGGCGCAGGCGCGCACGGTGTCCCAGCAGGGCTCGTCGCGGCTGGCCCAGAGGTAGAGCCCGGCCTCGGAGTGCTCGACGGTGAACCCGCTGCCGAGCAGGGACTCGAGCAACGTGGTGCGGCGGGCGGCGTAGCGGGCGTGCTGCTCGCGCACGTGCTCGTCGTCGGCGAGCGCGACGGTCATCGCCGCCTGCACCGGTGCGGGCACGATCATGCCGGCGTGCTTGCGCACCTCGAGCAGGCCCGCGACCAGGGCCGGGTCACCGGTGACCAGCCCCGCGCGGTAGCCCGCGAGGTTGCTGCGCTTGCTCAGCGAGTGGACCGCGAGCAGCCCCTCGTGGGAGCCGCCGGAGACGTCGGGGTGGAGCACCGAGACCGGCTGGCGCGAGGGGTCCCACGACAGCTCGACGTAGCACTCGTCGGAGACGACCACGACGCCGCGCTCGCGCGCCCAGTCGACGACCTTGCGCAGGTGCTCGACCGGCAGCACGCGACCGGTGGGGTTGGAGGGCGAGTTGAGCCAGAGCATCGAGACCCGCTCGGGCCCGATCGCCGTGAGCGAGTCGGTGGCCAGCGTGTGGGCGCCGGCGAGCAGGGCGCCGACCGCGTAGGTCGGGTAGGCGACCGCCGGGACGACCACCGTGTCGCCCGCACCGACGCCGAGCAGCGTCGGGAGCCAGGCGACCAGCTCCTTGCTGCCCACCGTGGGCAGCACGTCGGCGGGCGCGACCGTCACCCCGAGGGTGCGGTCGAACCAGCCGGCTGCCGCCTCGCGCAGCGCGGGCGTGCCGTGCGTGGTCGGGTAGCCCGGGCTGTCGGAGGCCGCGGCCAGCGCCGCCTGGACGGCCGCGGGCACGGGGTCGACGGGCGTGCCGACCGAGAGGTCGACCAGCCCGCCGCGCGGCCCGCCGGCCTCGGCGGCGACGGCCTTGTAGGGCGCCAGGCGGTCCCACGGGAAGTCCGGGAGCGACGGGCCCCGGGGACCCGGGAGCCGCGTCCCGCTCACTCCTCGGTCTGCGGCGGCAGCGCCGAGACGAGCGGGTGGTCCTTCTCGATCAGGCCGAGCTTGCTGGCGCCGCCGGGCGAGCCGAGGTCGTTGAAGAACTCGACGTTGGCCTTGTGGAAGTCCTTCCACTGCTCGGGCACGTCGTCCTCGTAGAAGATCGCCTCGACCGGGCAGACCGGCTCGCACGCACCGCAGTCGACGCACTCGTCAGGGTGGATGTAGAGCATCCGCTCGCCCTCGTAGATGCAGTCGACAGGGCACTCCTCGATGCAGGCCTTGTCCTTGACGTCCACACAGGGCTGGGCGATGACGTAGGTCACGGGTTCGCTCTCCTCCTCGCACCGCGGTGCACGACCTCGCGCACCCGACGCGGAACAGTATCCCCGTCGCCCTCGCCGGGCGCGCGCCTACCTCCCCGTCGGGTGCCGCAGCGAGGTGTAGCCGCCCCGGAACCACAGCAGCGGCTCGGCCTGCGGGGCCGGCGCGCCGACCGAGCGGACCTCCCCCACGACGACGTCGTGGTCGCCGGCGCGGTGCGTCTGGACCGTCGCGCACTCGATCGTCGAGAGCGCTGCGACCAGCAGGGGTACGCCTGTGGCGGGTCCGCGCGACAGCGCCACCCGGTCGAGCTGGCCCTGGAGCGGCCGGCCGTTCTGGGCCAGCCACGCGGCGGCCGCCCGCTCGGTGACGGGCAGGACGCTGACGCCCCACACGCCGCTCTCCGCGACGGCCTCGGTGACGCGCGCGTCGACGTCGAGGCACACCAGCACGATCAGCGGGTCGAGCGAGACCGAGGTGAGCGTGTTCACCGTCATCGCGTAGTCCTGGCCGCCCGCGGTCGTCGTCACCACGCACACGCCGGTGACGAAGCGCGCCATCGCGCGGCGGAAGTCGTCCTCGTCCACCTCGGGCACGGCGCTCACCGGCGGCCCTCCCGCGAGGCGGCGAGCGCGATGCACGCCAGGCACGTGCAGGCGACCAGCGCCATCCCGCCGTAGGCCCAGACGTAGCCGGTGGTGTCGCCGCTCACCACGAGGTCGCCCTCGGGGCGGCGGCCCGACAGCGGCACGACCGCCACGAGCCACCCGACCGTCGCCGCCACCGGCAGCAGGCGCGAGGTGCCCAGCGCACTGGCCAGCGCCACGGCGACCGCGCTGGCCAGCAGCGCCAGCAGCAGCCCGGCAGGCACCCGCCCGGCGCGCACCTCCTGCGCGAACGAGCCGACCGCGCCGACGAGCAGGCCCAGCAGCAGGGCGAGCACGGGCCCGGCCACCGAGCGCGCCACCGAGGACCTCACGCGGGCGAGCCTAGGGCCAGGCGGCTGCTCAGGACTCCAGGACGACGGGCGCCGGCTGCTCCCGCAGGTCGACGACCACCTCGCGGGCAGCAGCCTCGAGCACGTCGGTGATGGCGCTCCCGACCAGCTCGTGGTGCTCGAGCAGCGCGTCGCGCAGGGCGGCGACGAGGTGCCGGTTGGCCCCGAGCAGGGTGCGGACGACGGCCTTCTGGTCCTGGAGCAGCTGCTCGACCGCGTCACGCCCTGCGCTGTCGCCCAGCACCCGGCCCACCAGCCCGCCGTCGCCGAGGGCACCCGGCTGCACGGCGGCGTAGGACACCAGCGAGCCGGTCATGCCGGCTGAGCCGACCATCTGCGCCGCGACCCCGGTCGCGTAGGCCAGGTCGCTCGCCGGGCCCGTCGACACGTCGCCGACGAAGAGCTCCTCGGCCACCTGGCCGCCGAGCGCGATCTGCACCAGGCCGGTCAGCTCGGCCTTCGAGCGGGTGTAGACGTCCTCGCGGTCGCCGTGGGCGAGCAGGCCGAGCGCGCTGCGGCGCTTGACGATCGTGAGGATCTCGAGCCGGCGCTGCGGCGCCACCAGCCAGGCGGTGACTGCGTGGCCGGCCTCGTGGGTGGCGATCAGGCGCGCCTCGGCCTCGGTGTAGTCGACCGGCTGCGCGACGCCGACCTCGACCAGCATGCGCGCCCGCTCCACGTCGACCCACGTCATCGCCCGCCGGCCGTCCTGGACGGCCTGCACGAGCGCCTCGTCGAGCAGGCCCTCGAGCACTGCGGGGCTGTAGCCGTTGGTCACCGCGGCGAGGGCGTCGCGGCGCTCGTCGGTGGCCAGCTCCTCGGTGTGCGCCTTGGTGCGCAGGAAGTGGTCGACCAGGTCGCGCCGGCCCTTCTTGGCCGGCACGTCGAAGGTCAGCCGCTGGTCGAAGCGGCCACGGCGTACCAGTGCGGGATCGAGCGCGTCGGCGCGGTTCGTCGAGGCGACGAGGAGGACGTTGGGGCGCTCGGCCGGCCGCAGGCGTACGCGCCGCGACGCCGGCAGCAGCGCGTTGAGCGCGTCGACCAGGCGGCCCAGCAGCTTCTGCGTACCCGTGGGCTCGTCGAACGACTGCATCTGCACGAGCAGCTCGTTGACGATCGTGTGCGCGTCGCCGCTGCCCGTGAAGCCGTGCACCTCAGACTGGTACGCAGTGGTGCCACGCTCCCCCGGCAGTCCTTCGAGCCCGCCGCAGCACAGCGCGCTCGAGGGCGACGCGCTGGTGGCGGCAGCAACCCCTGACCGGGCGGCACCGATGGCGTCGAGCTCGTCGATGAAGCCGACGGCTCCGCCGTGCGCCAGTGCGGCCTTGCGCAGGGCCTTGAAGTACTGACGCACCTTGCGCTGCGACGCCCCCTGCATCGGCGAGGCGAAGGACGTGCCGGTGGCGAAGAGGAACGGCACGCCGGCCTCTGCCGCGAGCGCCTTGGCGGTGTGGGTCTTGCCCGTGCCGGGCGGGCCCTCGAAGAGCAGGCCGCGCCGGGGGCGGCCGCCCATCTCGGAGGCGAACTCCTTGTGGGCGAGGAAGAGCTGGAGCGAGCGGACGACCTCGTCCTTGACCGGGTCGATGCCCACGACGTCGGCGAGGCGCACGTCGAGCTGCTCGGGCCGGTAGACGACGTGCGGGCTGCGCCCGGTCATCACCATCTGGGCGACCAGGACGCCCATCAGCATGAGGAAGAAGACGCCGGCCATGAGGGTCAGCGGGTCGACCGTCGGGGGGCTGGGCACGACGGGCGCGCCGCTGACCACCCGCCAGAGCACCCATACGGCGGCGAGGGCGACCAGCGCGGCGAGGCGGCGTACGCGTCCGCGCCGCTTGCGCTCCCGGTCGCGCGCCACGTCGGCCTGGCCGGAGCCCATCAACGGCGCCAGCCCGCCGAGCCCCGGCGCCTGGACGCTCCGACTGCCTGTCGCGACCCCTCGGTCTGCGCTCCGCATCGCCACTGCTCCCCCACCCCTCGGTGCACCCGCTCGGCCCATACTCAGCGCTGCCCGGCCCCCGGGGAAGCGCCCGTGTCCGAAACGACCCGATCGTGGGTCGGTGGCTCACCCGGTCGGCGGTGCGCCGAGCGACCGGGCCGAAGGTCCCGGCCAGGTCTGGGACCGGCCGGGCGGGCGGTATTGCCCCCGAGGGGCAGTACCGGCCGTCCGACCGCCCGTACGGTTCTCGTGTCACACAGCAACCGATGACGTACGGAGAGTATCGATGACGCGCTCGACCCGACGGCGTGCAGCCGCGGCCCTGGTCGTCCTCGGGCTCGGCTGCGCCGCGGCCGGCACCGCGAGCGCCCAGGAGCAGCCGGCCACGGGCGCCGGCCCGACGCGTACCTGGCTCGCGCTGGCCACCGGCCCCGTCGCCGAGACCTCCGCCGCCGTGCGCGCGAGCGGCGCCAGCGTCGTGCGGGAGCTCCCAGGCATCGGCCAGGTCGTGCTGCGTGCCGACGCTGCGCAGGTCGCGGCGCTCGAGACCACGGGCACCGTCCGCAGCATCACCCTCGACTCGACGGTGCACCTCTCGGGCGCGGCCTACACCCCCGCGACCGACCCGGGCAGCCCCTTCAACGTGTCGACGGCCGTGGGGGCCCGCGCGATGTGGAAGGCCGGCTTCACCGGCGACGGCGTCGACGTCGCGGTCATCGACTCGGGCGTGACCCCGCTGCCGGGCGGCCCGCGCCTCGTGGTCGGCCCGGACCTCTCGTTCGACGCGCAGGACCCGAAGAACGGGCGCATCGACGAGTACGGGCACGGCACCCACCTGGCCAGCATCATCGCCGGCGAGGACACCACCTCCGACGCCCGGACGAGCAGCGCCACGGAGACCGGCATCGCGCCGGACGCCCGCGTCGCGAGCATCAAGGTCGGCGACGTCAACGGCGGGGTCGACGTGTCGCAGGTGGTCGCGGCCATCGACTGGGCGGTCGTCAACCGCTCGAACCACCTGAACCTGCGGGTCATCAACCTCTCGTTCGGCACCGACACCACCCAGCCGTGGCAGCTCGACCCGCTGGCCTTCGCCGCCGAGAGCGCGTCGCGCAAGGGCGTCGTCGTGGTCGCGGCCGCCGGCAACACCGGTGGCGTGGGCCTCGACGACCCGGCCTACGACCCGTCGGTGCTGGCGGTCGGCGCGACCGACCCCCGCGGCACGACCGGGCCGGCCGACGACGTCGTGGCCAGCTACTCCAGCCGCGGCAACGGCGTGCGCAACCCTGATCTGGTCGCGCCCGGCACGGGGATCGTCGGGCTGCGGGTGCCCGGCTCGGTCATCGACGGCGAGACCGGCGCGGGCGGCTCCCGCTGGCTGCGCGGCACCGGCACCAGCCAGGCCGCCGCTGTCGTCAGCGGTGCGGCGGCGCTGCTGCTCCAGCAGCGCCCGAGCCTGACGCCGGACCAGCTCAAGGCCGTCCTGCGCGCCAGCGCGGCCCCGATCGCGGGCGCGAGCGCCGCGGAGCAGGGCGCCGGGCGCCTCGACCTCGCCAAGGCGATGGTCACGCCCGTCCCGGCCTCGGTGCCGACCGCTCCGGCCGGCACGGGGCTCGGCTCGCTCGACGCCTCGCGCGGCAGCCAGGTGCTCGTCCTCGACGGCGTGCCGCTCACCGGCGAGAAGGACGTGTTCGGCGGCGCGGTGACCTCGGCGCAGCTCGCAGCCGTGGCCTCGGGGCAGATCAGCCCGGAGGCGCTCGGGGCCTACGCCACCGCGTTCTGGACCTACACCGACGGCGTGCAGGGCGCCGAGCTCAGCTGGGGCCGCCTGTCGCTGCCGGCCGCCTTCTGGTCGGGCACGACCGCCGGCACCTGGTCGGGGCGCTCGTGGTCGGGGCGCTCGTGGTCGGGCCGCTCGTGGTCCGGGCGCTCGTGGTCCGGGCGCTACTGGTCGGACAAGCTGTTCCAGCCCGCCGAGGGCACCGCCCCGGCAGCCGCCTCGGCGACGACCACCGCGGCGTGCAGCGCGCTGCCGGCGTGGTCAGCCGCCACCGCCTACAACGGCGGCGGCTCCGTGACCTACGGCGGGCGGCGCTGGACCGCGCGCTTCTGGACGCAGGGCAACGTCCCGGGCGACCGCTCGGGGGTCTGGGGCACCGGCACCAGCTGCTGACGGATGCCCCTCCGCTGAGCGGCGTCAGACCCCGAGGCCGGAGAACAGGTCGGTCTCCCAGCCGGTCTCGGGGTCGGTCTCGCCGGCGCTGCCGCGGACCAGCGTGTAGTGCTCGAGCGCCCACACCTGGTCGCCCAGGTTGTTGGACAGCGCGAAGAACGGCCCGTCGACGGTGATCTGGGTCGCGTGGGCCCGCATGGCCGACAGCTTGGCGGCGACGTGGCCGGTGCCGTCGATGACGGCGGTGACCCGCTCGTCGGGCACGGTGTAGGGCAGCGGACCCTCGGGGTCGAGCCCCTCGAAGCTCGTCGAGTCGCCGGCAGCGCGCAGCGCCCGGAGGCCCTCGCGCATGCGCGACTCGGGGTTGGCGCACCAGTAGACCTTGCTGACCGACCACGGCTCTCGCGCCCCGGCGTCGGTGAAGCCCTCGTCCTCGGCGAGCTCGACGCCGCGCATGGCGGCGCGGTGGGCCTGGATGTGGTCGGGGTGGCCGTAGCCGCCGTTCTCGTCGTAGGTGACGACGACCTGGGGGCGCGCCTCCCGCACGACCTCGGCGACCAGCCCCGCCGCCTGCTCGAGGTCGGCCTGCCAGAAGCAGTCGGGGCGGTCGTTGGTCGGCAGGCCCATCATCCCCGAGTCGCGGAAGCGGCCCGGGCCGCCGAGGAAGCGCGAGTCGGTGACGCCGAGCGCCTCCATGGCGGCGGCGAGCTCGCCGACGCGGTGCTGGCCCAGGGCGTCGTCCCGGTCGGCGGCCAGGTGCTCGAGCTCGGGGACGAGCACCTCGCCCTCCTCGCCGAGGGTGCAGGTGAGCAGCGTGACGTGGGCGTTGGCCGCGGCGTACATCGCCATCGTCACGCCGTTGTTGATCGTCTCGTCGTCCGGGTGGGCGTGCACGAACAGGATGCGGCGGCGCTGGTCGAGGACCGCCATCTCCTGCTCGGCCTCGGCGGTCAGCTCGGCCGACTCGACCACGGCGGCCGCCTCGTCGAGCGCGGAGCGCTCCTCGGCGAAGGGGCCGTCCTCGGGGGTGCCAGTCGTCATGGGGCCCGACCCTACGCCGCGCCGGCCGCGGTGCACGGTCCCCTGGTTGGATGCTGTGCATGAGCGACGTCGACTCCTTCCCGCGCCTCTCGGCCCGCACCCAGCGCTTCCGGCTCGGCGCCCCGCGCGACCTGACGGTGTCGGAGGACGGCACGCGCGTCGCCTTCGTGCGCTCGGGCGGGCCGACCGACCGCGTCGGGCGGCTGTGGACCCTCGACGTCGCCACCGGCGCCGAGACCCTCGTCGTCGACCCCGCGGCGCTGCTCGGCGGCGACGAGGAGGACCTCCCGCCGGAGGAACGGGCGCGGCGCGAGCGGCTGCGCGAGGGCGCGGGCGGCGTGACGGCGTACGCGGTGTCGCGCTCCGGCTCCACGGCCGCGCTCGCGCTCGGCGGCCGGGTCGTCGTCGCCGACCTCGAGGACGGCACCGCCGCCCTCGTCGAGTGCCCGGGACCCGCGATCGACCCGCGCCCCTCCCCCGACGGCTCCCTCGTCTCCTACGTCGTGGGCGGCGCCCTCCACGTCGTCGACCCGGCGACGGGTGCCGACCGCGTGCTCGCCGAGCCCGACGGCGACGACGTGACCTGGGGGCTGGCCGACTTCGTCGCCGCCGAGGAGATGCACCGCTACCGCGGCGCCTGGTGGTCGCCGGCCTCGGACGCCGTGCTCGCCGCCCGGGTCGACGAGTCGCCCGTGCAGAGCTGGTGGATCGCCGACCCGGCGCGCCCGGGCACCGAGCCGCACCGCGTGCGCTACCCCGCGGCCGGCACGCCCAACGCCCTCGTCGGGCTCGAGCTGCTCCGGCTCGACGGCACGCGCACCGAGGTCGCCTGGGACGCCGGGGCGTTCCCCTACCTCGCCGCCGTGACCTGGACCCTCCACGAGCCGGTGCTGCTCGTGCAGTCGCGCGACCAGCGGCGCACCCAGACCCTGGCCGTCGACCCGGCGACCGGCGCGACGCGACTGCTGCGCGAGGACTCCGACGAGCACTGGGTCGAGCTCGTGCCCGGCACGCCGGCCCAGCTCCCCGACGGCCGGCTCGTGCACACCCTCGACGACGGCGACACCCGCCGCCTGGCGGTCGAGGGCCGGCCGGTCACGCCGCTCGGGCTGCAGGTCGAGTCCGTCGCCCAGGCCGACGAGCAGGGCGTGCTGTTCCGCGCGACGGAGGACGCGGTGCACGTCGCCGTGTGGAAGTGGGACGCCGCCTCGGGAGCCGTCGCGCCGCTGAGCCCGCGCACCGGGCTGCACGGCGCCCGGCGCAGCGGCGGGACGACGGTGCTGAGCTCGATGGGCCTCGAGGAGGCGGGCACCCGGGTCACCGTCACCGCGACGGGCGGCACGGGCGTACCCGTCTCGTCGCTGGCGGCCGAGCCGCCGTTCGCCGCCGCACCCGTCGCGCTGCTGCGCGCCGGCGAGCACCAGCTGCGCACCGCGGTGGTCCTCCCGCGCGACCGCGACCGCTTCCCGGGCCGGTTGCCCGTGGTGATGGACCCCTACGGCGGCCCGGGGCACCGCGAGGTGGCCGGCGCGCAGGCCGCGTGGCTCGAGCCGCAGTGGCTCGCCGACCAGGGCTTCGCCGTCGTCGTGGCCGACGGCCGGGGCACGCCCGGGCGCGGGCCCCGCTTCGAGCGCGAGATCGCCGGCGGGCGCTGGGCGCAGACCGTGCTCGACGACCAGGTGGCCGCGCTCGAGGCGGCGGCCGAGGCCCACCCCGACGACCTCGACGCCTCGCGCGTCGGGATCAGGGGCTGGTCGTTCGGCGGCTACCTCGCCGCGCTCGCGGTGCTGCGCCGGCCCGACGTCTTCGCGGCCGCGGTGGCTGGTGCGCCGGTCACCGACTGGAGCCTCTACGACACCCACTACACCGAGCGCTACCTCGGCACGCCCGAGGAGCACCCGGACTGGTACGCGGCGAACAGCCTGCTCGACGACGCCGGCGCGCTCACCCGGCCGCTGCTGCTGGTGCACGGCCTGTCGGACGACAACGTCGTGGTCGCTCACACGCTGCGGCTCTCCTCAGCGCTGCTCGCCGCCGGACGCGCCCACACGGTGCTGCCGCTCTCCGGCGTCACGCACATGACGCCGCAGGAGGTCGTGGCCGAGAACCTCACGCTGCTGCAGGTGGAGTTCCTGCAGCAGCACCTGGCCCACTAGCCGGCGAGCTGCTCGGCGCTCTTCTCCTCGGCGAAGTGGCACGCGCTGGGGTGCGGGTGCGCCGCGCGGTCGACGAGCGGCGGCGGCACCTCGGCGCAGACGTCCTGCGCCTTCCAGCAGCGGGTGCGGAACCGGCAGCCCGAGGGCGGGTTCGCCGGGCTCGGCACGTCGCCCTGGAGCAGGATCCGCTCGCGCGAGTTGCGCTTGGTGGGGTCTGGCACCGGCACCGCGGAGAGCAGCGCCTGGGTGTACGGGTGGGTGGGGTGCTCGTAGATCGCCTCGTCGGTGCCGATCTCGACCACCGAGCCGAGGTACATCACCATCACGCGGTCGGAGATGTGGCGGACCACCGACAGGTCGTGGGCGATGAACACGTAGGAGAGGTCGAGCTCCTTCTGCAGGTCCTCGAGCAGGTTCATGACCTGCGCCTGGACCGACACGTCGAGCGCCGACACCGGCTCGTCGCAGATGATCACGTCGGGGCGCATGGCGAGCCCCCGGGCGATGCCGATGCGCTGGCGCTGGCCGCCCGAGAACTGGTGCGGGTAGCGGTTGATGTGCTCGGGGTTGAGCCCGACCATCTCGAGCAGCTCCTGCACCCGGCGGCGGCGGTCGCCCTTGGGGGCGACCTCCTTGTGCACCTCGAACGGCTCGCCGACGATGTCGCCGACCGTCATGCGGGGGTTGAGCGAGGAGTACGGGTCCTGCATGACCATCTGGATGCTGCGGCGCATCTCGCGGAACTCGCGACCGCGCAGCTTGAAGATGTCCTTGCCGCGCCACTTGACCGAGCCGGAGGTCGGCTTCTCGAGCGACATCAGCAGCTTGGCCAGCGTCGACTTGCCGCAGCCGGACTCGCCGACGACGCCGAGCGCCTCGCCCTTGTTGAGGTCGAAGCTGACGCCGTCGACCGCGCGCACGGCGCCGATCTGGCGCTTGAGCAGCACGCCCTGGGTGAGCGGGAAGTGCTTGACGAGGTCGCGGACCTCGAGGACCGGCTCAGTCGATGGCATGCGAGCCACCCTCCTTGTGCATCGCGAACTCGGCCTGCGACTCGGCGCGCACGTCCTCCCAGAAGTGGCAGGCGGCACCGGTGCCGGGGCCGATCTGGTAGAGCGGCGGGCGCTCGGTCGTGCAGACCGGCTCCTGCTTGTAGGGGCAGCGCGGGTGGAACGGGCACCCCGAGGGGATGCGCATGAGGTTCGGCGGCAGGCCCTCGACGGCACGCAGCCGCTGGTTCTTCTCGTCCACGCGCGGCACCGACTCGAGCAGGCCCTTGGTGTAGGGGTGCGCCGGCCGGCTGTAGATGTCGAAGACCGACGCCTCCTCCACGATGCGCCCGGCGTACATCACCGCGATCCGGTCCGCGACGTCGGCGACCACGCCGAGGTCGTGGGTGATGAGGATCATGCCCATGTTGCGCTCGCGCTGGAGCTCTCCGAGCAGGTCCATGATCTGGGCCTGCACGGTCACGTCGAGCGCCGTGGTCGGCTCGTCGGCGATGAGCACCTCGGGGTTGAGGGCGATGGCCATAGCGATCATGATGCGCTGGCGCATGCCGCCCGAGAACTGGTGCGGGTAGTCGCCCACGCGCTGGCGGGCCGCGGGGATGCGCACGGCGTCCATCGCGTCGATCGCCTTCGCGCGGGCCGCCCGCTTGGACAGCCCCTCGTGCACCCGGAACATCTCGCCGATCTGGTCGCCCACCGGGAAAACCGGGTTGAGCGCCGAGAGGGCGTCCTGGAACACCATGGCGATGCGCCGCCCGCGGTAGGTGCGGCGCTCGCGCTCGGGCATCCTGAGCAGGTTGCGGCCCTTGAAGCGGACCTCGCCCTTGGGGATGAAGGCGGGCGGGGTGTCGAGGATGCCCATGATCGCCTGGGCGGTCACGCTCTTGCCGGACCCGGACTCGCCGAGCACGGCCAGCGTCTTGCCGGCCTCGACGGTGTAGCTCACGCCGTTGACGGCGCGGGCCACGCCCTCGCGGGTGCGGAACTCGACGTGCAGGTCCTCGAGCTCGAGCAGCGGGGCGCCGGGGTCCTCGGCTGCCGTCTTGTCGTCGGAGCTCGCGAGGTAGGAGGTGGTCATCGTGCCTTCCGTCAGCGCAGTTTCGGGTCGAGCGCCTCGCGGACGGCGTCGCCGAGCAGGATGAAGCTGAGCACCGCGACCGTCAGGGTCGCCGAGGGCCAGAGCAGCGCGTGCTCGCCACCGATGAAGTGGCTCGACGCGTCGGAGATCTGCAGGCCCCACGACGTGGTCGGCGGCTGGACGCCGATGCCCAGGAACGAGAACGTCGCCTCGCTCGCCACGACGGCGCCGAGACCGACCGTCGAGACGACGATCAGGGGCGCCAGCGAGTTCGGCAGGATGTGCTTGAGCAGGATGCGGGGGGTGCGCGCGCCGACCGCCCGCGCCGCGACCACGAAGTCGGCGTCGCGGATCGAGATGACCGACGAGCGGGCGATGCGCGCGATGCCGACCCAGCCGAGCACCGTCAGCGCCAGCACGACGCCCTGGATGCCCGGGCGCTGCACCAGCGTGAGGATGACCAGGCCGCCCAGCACGTAGGGCAGGCCGAAGAAGATGTCGATGATGCGCGAGATCACGCCGTCGACCCAGCCGCCGTAGTAGCCGGCCACGATGCCGAGCGTGCCGCCGATGATCGTCGACAGGATCGTGACGATGAAGCCGACCGAGATCGAGGCGCGCGCGCCGTACGCGGTCAGCGACCACACGTCGCAGCCCTGGAAGTCGTAGCCCATGGGGTGCCCGCCGGAGGCCCCGCGCAGCGAGTTGCTCAGGTCGCACTCCCACGAGCCGTCGAGCGCGTAGGGGTTGTGCGAGGTGAACAGCCCGGGGAACACCGCCATGACGAGGAACACCGCGATCATGGTCAGCGAGATCCAGAACGTGACGCTGCGGCGCAGCTCGCGCCAGGCGTCGCCCCAGAGGCTGCCGTGGCGCTCGGCCACGGGCTGGCCCTGGCCCACGTCGCCGCCCGGGGTGCCCAGGGTCGTGGTGCCCTGCACCGCGCCCGGCGTGACGACGGCGCTGCCGTCCGAGCCGATCGCGTGCCTGTCGATGTCAGTCATAGCGGATCCTCGGGTCCAGCACCGCGTACATCAGGTCGATGACGAGGTTCAGGAAGGCGTAGATGAGCACGAGCAGGGTCACGATGCCCACGATCACCGGGGCGTCGGCGGCGCGAACGGACTGGGCCATCTGCTGCCCGACCCCCGGCAGGTTGAACACGGTCTCGGTGACGACCGCGGTGCCCATGATCGAGGACAGGTCCGCCCCGATCTGGGTGATGATCGGGATCATCGTGTTGCGCAGCGTGTGCACGGTGATGATGCGCCGTCGCGGCACGCCCTTGGCGACCGCCGTGCGCACGTAGTCCGAGCGCAGGTTCTCGATCAGCGTCGTGCGCGTGAGCCGGGAGAGCACCGCCAGGCCCAGCAGCGAGACGCAGAAGCCCGGCAGGATGAACGCCTCGGGGAACCCGTCGCGGATGCCGGACACCGGCAGGTGGAAGAACCCGCGCCACTTCACGCCCACGAGCAGCTGCAGGACGAAGCAGATGACGAAGGAGGGGATCGAGACCAGCACCAGCGTGGTGATCAGCACCGTGCGGTCGAAGAGCCCGTTGCGCTTGAGCCCGGCGATGATGCCGACCCCGAGCCCGATGGCCGCCTCGAAGAGGATGCCGACCAGGCCCAGCTTCAGCGAGACGGGGTACTCCTCCTTGAGGAGGTCGGTCACCGGGCGCTGGTTGCGGGTCTCGCCGAAGTCGCCGCTGGCCAGCTTGCCGACGTACTTGCCGTACTGGACGACGAGCGGGTCGTCGAGGTTGTACTTGTGGCGCAGGTAGAGCACCCGCGCGGGGTCAGGCTTCTTCTCGCCCGAGATGCGCTGGACCTTGTCACCGGGCAGCGCGTAGACCATGGCGAAGATCAGCAGCGTGGTGCCGAAGAGCACCGGGATGATCTGCAAGAGCCGACGGGCTGTGTAGCGCCCCATCGGCCACCTCCTCGTTGAGCGGGCCGCCGGAGCGACCCCTGACCGGACGCCTCCGAGAAGACGACTGCACCCACGGACGCGGCTCGGGGGCGGACAAGACTCGCCTGTCCGCCCCCGAGCCGGGCGCCTACTTGACCGTCAGGGCGAACTTGTCGACCTTCTGGTACGGGTCGACGCGGACGTTCGCGACCTTGCTGGTGTCGAAGCCGACCTGGCTCGCACCGAAGAACATCGGGGCGATCGGGGCGTCCTTGGCCAGGATGTCGCCGGCGTCCTGCCAGTCCTTGATGGCGGCGTCGTCGCTGGTCTCCTGCGTGCCCTTGTTGACGAGCGCGTCGAAGGCGGGGTTGTTGTAGCCGTAGTAGTTGCTCGAGCCCTTGGAGCTGTAGAGCGGGCCGAGGTAGTCCTGCGCGGACGGGTAGTCCATGATCCAGCCGAGGCGGAAGGCGCCGAACGAGGCCTTGGTCTTCTTGGCCTTGTCCAGGTTGTTCAGCAGCGTGGCGAAGTCAGGGGCGGGCTTGCCCACGCAGCCGACGCCGAGCGACTTCTTGACGAAGTTGCAGGACGCGTCGATCCACTCCTTGTGGCCACCGTCGGCGTTGTAGGTCAGCGTGACCGAGGTCGGCTTGTTCTTGGCCGCCGCCCAGTACTGCTTGGCCTTCGCCGGGTCGTAGGTGCACAGCTCGCCGCAGGCGCCCTGGCGGTAGCCGGGGATGACCGGGGCGACGAAGTCGTCGGCCGGGACGCGGGTGCCCTGGAAGACCGTCTTGCCGATGGTCGCACGGTCGATCGACATCGAGATCGCCTTGCGGACGTTGATGTCCTGGTACATCGGGTCGAAGGTCGGGAACCCGAGGAAGGCGTAGTAGGAGGACGGGTCCTCCTGGTAGCCGTCGCCCAGGTCGCTCTTGGCGCGGGTCAGGTCGCTCGGCGGGATCTGGGTCAGGATGTCCAGGCTGCCCGCGGTGAGGTCGTTGTAGGCCGTCTCCGCCGCCTTGTACATCTTGTAGTCGATCTCGGCGACGTGCGGCTTGGTGGCGCCGGCGTACTGGTCGTAGCGGACGACCTTGATGAGCTGGTTGTGCACCCACGAGCCGCTCATCTTGAACGGGCCGTTGCCGATCGGCGCCTCCTGGAACTTCTTCTCACCCTCGGTGAAGAAGGCCTGGGGCAGCGGGTAGAACGCGGTGTAGCCGAGAGCGGTCTTGAAGACGTTGCTGGGCTTGACCAGCGTGACCGTGAACTCGGTGTCGCTGACGACCTTGAGCCCGGACATCTCCTTGGCCTTGGGCGTCGCGCCCTCCTTGGCCGGCTGGAGGTCGTCGTAGCCCTGGATGCCGACGGCGTCAGGGCCGAAGAAGTAGGCGTTCAGCGCGCCGTTGGGGCCGTAGGCCGCCCAGTTCCACGCGTCGACGAACGACTTCGCGGTCACCGGGGTGCCGTCGTGGAAGGTCCAGCCCGGCTTGATCTTGATGTCCCACGTCTTGTTGTCCGTGGACTCGATCGAGTCGGCGAGGTCGGTGAGGACCGCCTTGTTGTCCTGGTCGTACTTGACCAGACCGGTGAAGAGCGCGTCCAGGACCTCGGAGCCGTTGGTCTCGTTGACCTGGCCCGGGCTGAGGAACTGCGGCTCGCTCAGGTTGATGGAGACGACACCGCCGTCCTTCGCCGGAGCGGCAGCCGTGCTGCCGCTGGTGCCGCTCGACGCAGACGCAGAGCCGCCCTTGTCCCCGCTGCTGCCACCGCACGCGGTCAGGGCGAGCGCGAGGGCGACTGCCCCTGCGCCCCAGCGGCCGAGTACTCGACTCTCCATGAACTGTCCTCTCGCTCCCCGGGGAGTGTTCGCCATGTCAGCGACCCGACTCCGGCGTGTGGTCGGATGGACCACCACGCATTCGCCCAGCATCGTGTGGCTAGGCGCCGGTTTGGCGGCCTAGCGCTGAAACATTACCTGACCTCGTGTTAATTGACGTGCGCGTCGATGTTCCAATGAGGTAACGCCGCCGGACGCCTCGGGGTGAGGGAACGGTCCATCTCCTCAGGTATAACACGCCCGCGGCGCGTGATCACCACCCGCTGCCCGAGCGCGCAGCGCGGCGCTGCCCCAGCTCGCGGACGGCCGGCAGGTCGGCGTCGAGCCAGGGCACCTGCGCCCACTCCCCGGCGGGCAGCCAGCGCAGCTCGTCGTGGTCCTGCAGCGGCGTCGGCTCGCCGTCCAGGAGCTCGGCGGTCCACACGCGGAGCACCCGGCCGCCGGGCAGCGGCCGGTCGCCGCCCACCTGCTCACTGACGCGCACGACCACCCCCAGCTCCTCGCCCAGCTCGCGCACGAGCGCGTCGGCCTCGTGCTCGCCCGGCTCGACCTTGCCGCCGGGCAGCTCCCAGCGGCCGGCCAGCTCGGGCGGTGCGCTGCGCCGCGCGGCCAGCAGCGCCCCGTCGCGCAGCACGGCCGCGGCGACCACGACCGCTGGAGCGGCCTCGGGGACGGGGCCGCGGCCGCGCGAGGTGGACAGCACCGAGCCGAGGATGACCAGGGGGAACCCGAGCGCGATGCCCAGGGTGAACGGCTCGTCGAGCAGCACGACGCCGAGCACGAGCGCGACGGCCGGGTTGACGTAGGTGAACACCGGCGCCCGGGCGGGGCCGACCTCGGCGATCAGCCGGAAGAAGACGACGAACGCGACCGCCGTGCAGACGACCCCGAGGCCGGCGATCGCGGCGATCGCGTCGCCCGGCACTCCCCCGGAACCCTCGACGACGGCGAACGGGAGGTAGAGGAGCCCCGTCACCAGGAGGCTGGCCGTGATGACGGCCATCGCCGGCACGTCGCGCAGCCGGCGGCTGATGATGACCGGCCCGGCTGCGTAGCCGATCGCGGTCGCGACCGTCTCGACGACCGCCAGCGGCTCCACCGAGCCGATGTCGATGCCGACCAGCGCGGCCACCCCGACGACCCCGACGGCCAGCCCGACCAGGCGACGGCCCTCGAGGCGCTCGTGCCCGAGCGTGGTGACCATGACCGCCGCTGCGAGCGGGGTCATCGCGATGAGCAGGGCCGCCAGCGAGCTCGACAGCTGCGACTCGGCGTGGGTGAGGAACAGCCACGGGCCGGCCATCTCGATCGCGGCGAAGAGCAGCAGCGGGGGCACGTGGCCCCGCAGCGCGCGGAACTGGCCGCCACGCAGTGCGAAGGGCAGCAGCAGCAGGGCGCCGAGCAGCGTGCGGCCCGCCACGACGACGAAGGGCGAGACGCCGTCGTCGACCGCCACCTTGATGAGGAGGTAGGGCACGCCCCACAGCACGCTCATGGCGGCGAACAGCACCCAGCCGCGGCGCGTCACGAGGGCGACCCGGCGGCAGGAGGGCAGCGCACGAGCGAGCTGACCAGCCGGTCGAGCTCGGCGGCGGGCTCGGCCGCGACACCGGTGTGGACCGGCGAGGCCTGCACCATGGTCGAGCGGGGCGCCACCAGCCAGCGGAAGCGCTCGCCGGGCGGCCGGGAGCCGCTCGCGCCGGTCGAGGCGTCTCCCCGGCACAGCGCCTCGACCGCGACGAGGTGCTCCCGCACGGCGGTCAGGTCGGTGCTCGGGCACAGGGCGAGCGCGCGCGCCTCGTCGAGCTCGACCGCGGCGACCAGCACCTCGGCCGACTGGCTGTAGACGACGGCGCCCACGTTGACGAACTCCCCCCGCTCGACCCGAGGCACCAGGCGCAGGAGCACCCACTCATACGCGTGCCGCACGGCGCTCCTCCACGTCGGGCAGCCACGCTGCGCTGCTGGCCACGCGCTCGAGCAGCACGTCGCGGTAGCGGGCGCGCAGCTCGTCGGGACCCGGCGTCCCCGGCTCGCCCGCGAGCCAGGCGTCGGGCACCAGGGCGGTGACCTCGTCGAGCAGTGCCGCGTCGACCTGCGGCGCCAGCTCGGCGTGGGCGTCGGCCAGCGGGCCCGCCAGACCGGCGAACACGTGGTCGGCGGCCACGGCGTACGTGCGCGTGCCGGCGCCCGACGCCCGGGACCAGTCGTGGTGGAAGTAGAGCGCGGCCCCGTGGTCGATCAGCCAGGGCTTGCCGTGCCAGCGCAGGACGTTGGGGTTGCGCCAGCTGCGGTCGACGTTGAGCGTCAGCGCGTCGAGCCAGAGCACCCGCGCGGCGTAGGCCGGGTCGACCAGGTGGCCGTCGGCCGCCGGGTCGAGCGTCAGCGACCCGGGCAGGTAGTCCATGCCGAGGTTGCGGCCGGCCGAGGCGCGCAGGAGGTCCTGCACCTCCTCGTCGGGCTCGGCCGGCGCGAAGGCGGGGTCGAGCTCGACCTCGACGAGGTCGGGCACCGCGAGCCGGAGCCGGCGCGCGAGCTCGCCGACGACCACCTCGGCGACCAGCGCCTTCGGTCCCTGTCCCGCCCCGCGGAACTTCACGACGTAGGTGCCGAGGTCGTCGGCCTCGACCAGCCCCGGCAGGCTGCCGCCCTCGCGCAGGGGGAGCAGGTAGCGGGTCGCGGTCACGGTCGGCAGCGGCACGTCGGACACCGTACGGGGTGGGTCCGACAGGGTCGCCGCCCTCTTCCTCCGGGTGGGAGGAGTCAGAGGGTGCCGAGCAGGCGGGCGCGCGCCGACGCACGCTCGTCGGAGGTGATGAGCCCGCGCAACTCCATCGACTCGAGCTCGGCGAGCCGCCCCTCGAGGGAGTCCGGAGGGCCGCCTCGCAGGTAGCGGAGGGCCACCTGCGACTGCAGCGTGAAGGGGCTGACGCCGGCGCGGCGCAGGACCCGCACGTTGCGGACGAGGCTCACCACGAGCAGCGCGCCGACCGCGAGGACGACGACCACCGCCAGCGTGAACAGCAGCGAGAAGCCGACGGAGAGCCCGTCGTAGGGGCCGAGCGCCGCGACCGTGGACATCTGCGAAGCGTAGGTCGGCTGCGCCGGCAGGGCCAGGTCGGCGGCGTAGGGTCGTCCGTCCGGGGGACGGCGCGGCGGCGGGAGCGGATGGTGCGAGGCGTGTCACGGCGTACCGTCCTGCGCTCCGGTGCCGCGCTGGCCGCGGCGCCGCTCGTCGGCCGCGTCCGGCCGGCCGCGGTGCCGGCGGTGCTCCCGAGCCGGCGCTCGGTCCTCGCCGCGGTGCGGCTCGTCAACGACGCGTGGCTGGCCGCCCACCCGCGCCCTGGGGACAACCGCTGGGCGCACGCGACCTACGTCGACGGCTGCCTGGCGGCGTACGCAGTGACCCGCGAGCGCCGCTACCTCGCCTACGCCGAGCGCTGGGCGGAGGCCGCCGACTACCGGCTGCACGGCGGGCCGCGCACCCGCGACGCCGACGACATGTGCGCCGGGCAGGCCTACTACGCGCTGCACACGCTGGCGCCCGACCCGGCGAAGCTGGCCTCGGTCGACTCCGCCGTGCTGCGGATGGCGCACCGCTCGGGACCCGGCTCCGACGACGACTGGTGGTGGGTCGACGCCCTGCACATGGCGATGCCGGTGTTCTGCCGGGTGGCCCGGCACACGGGTGACCCGACCGTGCTGCCGGCGATGTGGCGGCTCTACTCCGACGCGAAGCACCGCCGCGGGCTCTACGACCGGTCCTCGGAGCTGTGGTTCCGCGACGGCCGCTTCGTGCCGCCGGCCGGCCTCCGCTCCCCGCACGGCGCTCCGGTGTTCTGGTCGCGCGGCAACGGCTGGGCGTTCGCGGCCCACGCCAAGACGCTCTCGATCCTGCCCGGGCACTCGCCGCACCGGCGCGAGTACCTCAACAACCTGCAGGCGCTGGCCCGCTCGACCGCGCGCACCCAGCGCGCCGACGGCTTCTGGGGCGTCGACCTCGCCGACCCTGACGACCACCCCGGGCCGGAGACGAGCGGCACCGCGCTGTTCGTGCACAGCCTGGCCCACGGCGTACGCGCCGGCCTCCTCGACCGCGCGACCTGCCTGCCCGTCGCGGTGCGGGCCTGGAACGCGATGGTTGCCACTGCGGTCCACTCCGACGGGTTCCTCGGCTACGTGCAGGGCGTCGGCGACAGCCCGTCGTCGAGCCAGCCGGTCACCCGCGACACCACCGCCGACTTCGCCGTGGGCGCCTTCCTGCGCGCCGGCAGCGCGCTGGCGCGGCTCGCGCGCTGAGCCACCGCGTAGCCGTCGTTCTCAGGGCAACCGGGACTACCGCGACAGGGGTGGCGGTACTACCGTGCCTGCTCCGACCCGCACGACCCGCTGGAGCGTCCATGCGTCACCTCTCGTCTCGACGGCTCGCCGTCACCTCGGCGCTAGGGGTGGCCGCGCTGGGAGCGGCGCTCGCCGCACCGGCGGCCTCGGCGCAGCAGAACCCCGCGAGCATCACCGTCACGGTGATGGGCACCTCGGACCTGCACGGCCACGTCTACAACTGGGACTACTTCAAGGACGCGGAGTACGACGACGCCGCGCACAACGACGTCGGCCTCGCGAAGATCTCGACGCTGGTGAACGATGTCCGAGCCCAGCGGGGCAGGGACCGCACTCTGCTGTTCGACTCCGGCGACACGATCCAAGGCACACCGCTGTCCTACTACTACGCCAAGGTCGAGCCGATCACCGAGACCGGCGCGACGCATCCCATGGCCGCGGCGATGAACGTCATCGGCTACGACGCCATCACGCTCGGGAACCACGAGTACAACTACGGGCTGAAGATGCTCGGCAAGTGGTCTCGCCAGGTTCACGCGCCCGTGCTCGCGGCCAACGCGATCGACGTGAGGACCGGCAAGCCGGCCTACCGCCCGTGGGTCATGAAGAAGGTGAAGGTGCCCGGCCACAAGCCGGTCAAGTTCGGCGTGCTGGGCCTGACGAACCCCGGCATCGCCATCTGGGACAAGGCCAACGTGCAGGGCAAGCAGCGGTTCGACGACCTCGTGGCCACGGCGAAGAAGTACGTGCCGATGATGAAGGCCGAGGGGGCCGACGTCGTCGTGGTGACGGCGCACTCGGGCGACAGCGGCCTCTCGTCCTACGGCACGGACCTGCCCGTCGAGAACGCCTCCGCGCTCATCGCGCAGCAGGTGCCCGACGTCGACGCGGTGCTGGTCGGCCACGCGCACAAGGACATCCCGGAGGAGTTCGTCACGAACCCCACGACCGGCAAGAAGGTCCTGCTGGCCGAGCCGGCGCTGTGGGGCGAGCGCCTGACGGTCATGGACTTCGGCCTGCGGACGAAGGGGTCGGGCTGGGAGGTCGTCAGCAAGCACTCGCAGAACCTCAACAGCAACACGGTGCCCGCCGACCCGGCGGTGCTGGCGGCGACCGCGACCGCGCACGCCAAGACGGTCGCCTACGTCAACCAGCCGGTCGCCACGTCCACCGAGGAGCTGTCGGGCGCGCGCTCGCGCCTCGAGGACACGCCCATCGTCGACTTCATCCAGAAGGTCCAGACCGACACGGTGACGAAGGCGCTGGCAGGCACGCAGTACGCGTCGCTGCCGGTGCTCTCGGTCGCTGCGCCGTTCTCCCGCGAGGCGCTGTTCCCCGCGGGGCAGGTGCGCATCAAGGACGTCGCGGGCCTCTACATCTACGACAACACCCTCGAAGCCGTGACGATGAACGGCGCGCAGGTGAAGGACTACCTCGAGTACTCCGCGAAGTACTTCAAGCAGGTCGCGCCGGGCGCGCCGATCGACGAGCAGGACCTGACCGACAACGGCCAGCCCGACTACAACTACGACATGCTCTCGGGAGTCGCCTACGACATCGACATCTCGAAGCCGGTCGGCTCGCGCATCGTCGGGCTCTCGCACCCCGACGGCTCGCCGGTCACCGCGGCCGACCAGTTCGTCGTCGCGGTCAACAACTACCGGCGCTCCGGCGGCGGCGGCTTCCCGGCCGTCTCGACCGCGCCCGTGGTCTACAACCAGCAGGCCGACATCCGCCAGATGCTCATCGACTACGCGACCGCCACCGGCTCGATCGACCCGGCCGACTTCGCGGTCGTCAACTGGCGGCTGGTGCGCGAGGGCGTGCCGGTCTTCCCGTAGTCCCTGCTGCCGGACGTCTGCGGCGCGGGTCGGGGTCGCCCCCGGCTCGCGCCGCCGTCGTTGTCAGACCCCTCTCCTAGGTTCCCGTCCTGTCGGGACTGAGCTCGGAGAAGGGGACGGCGGATGAGGCTGGCAGTGGCGACCACGCGCGGGCAGGGCGAGCGGCCCGGGGACTTCAGCCACACGGTCGACGGCGAGCTGGTGATGCTCGGCCTGGTGTGCGCGACCGACACCCGCAACCCCGACAGCGGGGGCTGCGGCTGCGGGCGCGCGTTCTCCGGCTTCGCCTCGCACCGGGCGACCACGACCGCCGAGATCCGCGAGCTCGACATCTCCGACGAGGACCTCGTGATCGCCGTCCGCGCCGCCCTCGAGGCGCACGGCTGGCTCAGGTGGCTGCCCGACGACGAGTGCGAGCAGATGGTCTGCGCGGTGGTGGGCCAGCTGCTCGAGGTCGGGCGCGCCTTCCCCGTCGGCACGCTGGTCGGCCGGCGCCTCGACGACCTGGTCGTGCGCGGGCTGCCGGAGGAGGTCACACGTTGAAGCGGAACTCCACCACGTCGCCGTCGGCCATCACGTAGTCCTTGCCCTCCATGCGCACGCGCCCGCGCGACTTGGCCTCGGCCATGGAGCCCGCGTCCACCAGGTCGTCGTAGGACACGATCTCGGCCTTGATGAAGCCGCGCTGGAAGTCGGTGTGGATGACGCCCGCCGCCTCGGGCGCGGTCGCGCCCTTGGGGATCGTCCACGCGCGGGCCTCCTTCGGCCCGGCGGTGAGGTACGTCTGCAGCCCGAGCGTCTCGAACCCGACCCGGGCGAGCAGGTCGAGGCCCGACTCCTCCTGGCCGGTCGACTGCAGCAGCTCGAGCGCCTCGTCTGGCGGGAGCTCCGAGAGCTCGGCCTCGAGCTTCGCGTCGAGGAAGACCGCCTCGGCCGGCGCGACGAGCGCGCTCAGGCGGGCCTTGAGCTCGTCGTCGGCGAGCTCGTCGTCGTCGAGGTTGAAGACGTAGAGGAACGGCTTGGCCGTCAGCAGGTGCAGCTCGCGCAGCGGCTCCCGGTCGACGCCGCTGGCGAAGATGGTGGTGCCCTCGTTGAGGATGTCGCGCGCCTTCTCGACCGCGGCGACCGTGGCCGCCCGGTCCTTCTGCATGCGCGCCTCCTTCACGAGGCGCGGGAGGGCGTTCTCGATCGTCTGCAGGTCGGCGAGGATCAGCTCGGTGTTGATCGTCTCGATGTCGGACGCCGGCTCGACCTTGCCGTCGACGTGCACGACGTCGGGGTCGGTGAACGCGCGGATCACCTGGCAGATCGCGTCGGCCTCGCGAATGTTGGCGAGGAACTTGTTGCCCAGCCCCTGGCCCTCGCTCGCCCCGCGCACGATGCCGGCGATGTCGACGAAGGTCACCGTCGCCGGGATCGTCTTGGCCGAGCTGAACAGCTCTGCCAGCCTGTCGAGCCGCTTGTCCGGCACGCCGACGATGCCCACGTTGGGCTCGATCGTCGCGAACGGGTAGTTGGCAGCGAGCACGTTGTTGCGGGTGAGCGCGTTGAAGAGCGTCGACTTGCCGACGTTGGGCAGACCGACGATCCCGATGGTGAGAGCCACGCGCGCAGTCTACGGGCGGGGGCCGCACCCACCCTCCGCCGATGTTGATCGCCCAGGCCGATCAACCTCGTGCCGGGCCGAGTCAATTGCATGGGTCTCGCACGAGGTTGATCGGCTAGCGCGATCAACGTCGGGCACTGCGCAGCGCGACTGTGTCAGTGGGGGGGCGGCATGCTGCGGGGCATGGATGTCGGAGGAGTGCTGCTGCTCGTGCTGGGCGTGCTGCTGGGGCTGGGCGCGGGGGTCGGGCTCGGCGTCTGGGTCAGCTCGACGCGCGGGCTGACGGCCCAGGCGCTGGAGGCGCGCGACCGGCACCTGGTCGAGCTGGCCGACGCGCGCTTCCGGGCCGCGGGCGCCGAGGCGTCGGGCGAGCTCGACCGGCGCCAGCGGGCCGTCGGCGACCTCGTGCTGCCCGTCCACGAGGCGCTCGGCCGCATGGAGGCGCACCTGCGGGCGCTCGAGACCTCGCGCGCCGCGGCGCACGCGGGCCTGCTGGAGCAGGTACGCGGTGTCCAGGCCGCGTCGGAGCAGCTGCGCACCGAGACGGCTGCGCTCACGGGCGCCCTGCGCTCGCCCAACGCCCGCGGCCGCTGGGGCGAGATGCAGCTGCGCCGCGTGGTGGAGGTCGCCGGCATGCTGGCGCACTGCGACTTCGACGAGCAGGTGGTCCTCGCCACCCGCGACGGCTCCCTGCGTCCCGACCTGGTCGTGCGGCTGGCCGGCGGGCGCTCGGTGGCCGTCGACGCGAAGGTGCCGCTCACCGCGTACCTCGAGGCCGTCGAGCGGACCGACCCCGCCGGGCGCGAGGAGCGCGTGCGCTCGCACGCGCGAGCCCTGCGCGCCCACGTCGACACCCTCGCCCGACGTGAGTACTGGTCGGCGCTCCAGCCCGGCCCCGAGCTCGTCGTGCTGTTCGTTCCCGGCGAGGCCTTCCTCGCCCCGGCGCTCGAGGTCGACCCGGTGCTGCTCGACGACGCGATGGGCAAGGGCGTCCTGCTCGCCACGCCGACCACGCTGCTGACGCTGCTGCGCACGATCGCCTACGGCTGGCAGCAGGAGTCGCTGGCCGAGGGCGCCCGTGAGGTCGTGGCCGCCGGGCGCGAGCTGCACCGGCGGCTCGGGCGGCTCGGCTCGCACCTCGACAAGCTGGGCCGCTCGCTGACCCGCTCGGTGACCGACTTCAACTCCACCGTCGGCTCGTTCGAGCGGTCGGTGGCGCCTGCGACGCGCCGGCTGTCCGAGCTCGGGCTCGCGGGCTCGGGAGCGGCCGCGGAGCCGGCCGCCCTCGACGTCGCCCCGCGGCCCGTCACGGTCGACCTGCCGACCGATCGTCCCGCGCGCGAGCTCGACGAGGGGGCCGCCTAACCTCGGCGGGAGCGGGCACCCGCGGCGTGGCAGCACCGCGACGGACCCGGTCAACCTCTACGGTCGCGGGGTGCCTGTGTTCCCCAACCGACCCGGTACGGGCCTGCCCGCCACCGGTGCCACCCTGGTGCTGTCCGTGCTCTGCTTCGCCGGAGCCCTGGCCGACATCGGGGTGAGGGGCCACCTGGGCACGTGCTTCTCCGTCGCCTACGTCGCCGGCTGCGCCCTGCTCGGTGCCCGTCTCGTGCGGCGCGACCTCGCCGCGGCGCTCATCGTCCCGCCGCTGGTGTTCGTCACTGTCGCGTTCGTGGCGCTGCAGCTCATCACCCGCGGCGAGGGTGCACGCAGCTTCCTGGTCAACGAGGTCATGGGCCTCGGCGGCGCGCTCGCCTCGGGCGCTCCGGTGCTGCTGCTCGGCCTCGCTGTCGCCGCAGCCCTGGCGGGCTTCCGCGTCGCGGTCGCCCGGGCGCACCGCACTCCGCCGCGCCCGGCGGCAGGGCGCGCGCTCCGCCCGCCGGCCCAGCGCGCGAGCGAGCCGACCAGCCGAGTGGCCCGCCCCGTGCCCGCCGTCGACCTCACCAAGCACCGGCCGACCGAGCACCGGCCGACCGAGCACCGGCCGACCGAGCACCGGCCGACCCTCAGCGAGCAGGAGCCTCCGGTGCTCAGCCCTGAGCCTGCTGGGCGGCCTTGAGGTCCTTGCGCAGCTCGACGGGCAGCGCGAACAGCAGGGTCTCCTCGGCCGAGACGACCTCCTCGACGTCGGCGTAGCCGCGCTCGGCGAGCCAGGCGACGACGTCGCGGACCAGCACCTCGGGCACCGAGGCGCCGCTGGTCACGCCGACCGTGCTGACGCCGGCGAGCCACGCCTCGTCGAGCTCGCCCGCGCCGTCGACCAGGTGGGAGGCGCGGGCGCCCGACTCGAGCGCGACCTCCACCAGGCGTACGGAGTTCGAGCTGTTGCGCGAGCCGACCACGACCACGAGCTCGCACTGCGCCGCGATCTCCTTGACCGCGACCTGGCGGTTCTGGGTGGCGTAGCAGATGTCGTCGCTGGGCGGGTCCATGAGCAGGGGCAGCTTGGTGCGCAGCCGGCGGACCGTCTCGAGCGTCTCGTCGACCGAGAGCGTCGTCTGCGAGAGCCAGGCGACGCGCGAGGGGTCGCGGACCACGAGGTCGTCGACCGCGTCAGGACCGTCGACGAGGGTGATGTGGGCCGGCGCCTCGCCGGTGGTGCCGACGACCTCCTCGTGGCCCTCGTGGCCGATGAGCAGGATGTCGTAGTCGTCGGCGGCGAACCGGCGCGCCTCGAGGTGCACCTTGGTGACCAGCGGGCAGGTCGCGTCGATGGCGCGCAGCCCGCGGGCCCGCGCCTCCTCGTGCACCGTAGGCGCGACGCCGTGGGCAGAGAAGACCACCGTGGCGCCCTCGGGCACCTCCTCGGTCTCCTCGACGAAGACGGCGCCCTTGGCCTCGAGGGACTGCACGACATAGGTGTTGTGCACGATCTGCTTGCGCACGTAGACCGGCGCGCCGTAGAGCTCGAGCGCCTTCTCGACGGTGACCACCGCGCGGTCGACGCCGGCGCAGTAGCCGCGCGGCGCCGCCAGCAGGACCCGCTTGGTCAGCGGCGGCGCGGCGGTCGGCTCCGTGGCGGCTGCAGTCATGGCTCCATGGTAGGTGCGCGGAGGCGCCCCCGCGCCTCCCGCGACCATGGCCTGCACCACCCTGCGGGCGCCTCCGCATAGCCTGCTGGGCGTGCCGCCCGACTCCAGCGCCGAGGCCCCGTGGCCGGTCCGCCGCGTCAGCCAGGGGCTGAGCCAGTGGATCGGGCGCATGGGCTGGGTGTGGGTCGAGGGCCAGCTCACCCAGTGCGTGCGCCGGCCCGGCACCCGCACCGCCTTCCTCACCTTGCGCGACACCGCCGCCGACATGTCGCTGCAGGTCACGTGCCCGGTCGACCTGCTCGACTCGGTCAGCCCGCCGCTGCGCGAGGGCGCCCAGGTGGTGGTCCACGCCCGCCCCAGCTTCTGGCCCGCGCGCGGCAGCCTGAGCCTGGCCGCCGACGACCTGCGCCCGGTCGGGATCGGCGCGCTGCTCGCCCGGCTCGAGGAGCTCAAGCGCGTGCTGGCCGCCGAGGGGCTCTTCGACCCGCGCCGCAAGAAGCCGCTGCCGTTCCTCCCCCACTCGGTCGGCCTGGTCTGCGGCCGCGCGAGCGCCGCCGAGCGCGACGTCGTCGAGAACGCCCGCCGCCGCTGGCCGGCCGTGCAGTTCGAGGTCCGCGAGGTCGCGGTGCAGGGCCCCAGCGCGGTTCCCGAGGTCGTCGAGGCCCTGCGGGCGCTCGACCGCGACCGCAGCGTCGACGTCATCGTGCTCGCCCGCGGCGGCGGGGCGGTCGAGGACCTACTCGCCTTCAGCAACGAGGCGCTGGTCCGCGCAGTCGCCGAGTGCCTCACCCCGGTCGTGAGCGCCATCGGCCACGAGGTCGACAGCCCGCTCGTGGACCTCGCCGCAGACGTACGCGCCTCGACCCCCACCGACGCCGCGAAGCTCGTCGTCCCCGACCTCGCCGAGGAGGTCGCCCGCCTGGCCGCGCTGCGGCAGCGGGCGTCGGCGGCGGTCGCCGGGCGGGTCGCGCGCGAGCAGGCCCAGCTCGACGCGCTGCGCTCCCGCCCGCTCCTGGCCGACCCGCACCGCCTGGTCGAGGGCCACGAGCAGGCGCTGGCCGACCTGCGCACCCGGACGAAGCGCTCGCTGCTCCACCGGCTCGACCGCGCGCAGGACGAGATCGCCCACGCGCTCGCCCGCACCCAGGCCCTGAGCCCGCTCGCCACCCTGGAGCGCGGGTACGCCGTGGTGCAGCGCCGCGACGACGGCGCGGTCGTGCGCGACCCGGCCGACGCCGTACCCGGCACCTCGCTCCGCATCCGCGTCGCGGCGGGCGAGCTGGGCGCGGAGGTCGCCGACGTCACAGCACCGCGCACGGGCGGAACCGCTTCCGAGGTGTGAACTGCCGCTCCGTGGGAGACCGTGGAGCAGTGACCGACGTGCAGCAGACCCCCCGCAGCGACCAGGGCGAGGACCAGCTCGACCCCAAGAGGTGGCGCGCGCTCGCCGTCTGCCTGGTGGCCGCGTTCATGACCCTGCTGGACGTCAGCATCGTCAACGTCGCGCTGCCCTCGATCCAGAAGGGCCTGCACGCAGGGCCGAGCGCCGTCCAGTGGGTGCTCTCCGGCTACGCGGTGGCCTTCGGCCTGCTGCTCGTGCCGGCAGGGCGCATCGGCGACGCGATCGGCCGGCGCACGGTCTTCATGATCGGCGTCACGGTCTTCACCATCGCGAGCGTGGTCTGCGGCATCGCGCCGAACTCCGCCTCGCTGGCGGTCGCCCGTCTCGTGCAGGGCGCCGGCGCCGGCATCATCATCCCGCAGAACGCCGGGGTCATCCAGCAGCTGTTCCGGGGCAAGGAGCGCGGCCAGGCGTTCGGCCTGCTCGGCACGGTGATCGGGCTCTCCACCGCGATCGGCCCGCTGGCCGGCGGCCTGCTCATCCAGGCCTTCGGCGAGACCAACGGCTGGCGCTGGATCTTCTTCATCAACCTGCCCATCGGGCTGCTGGTGCTGCCCTTCGCGCGCCGCTTGCTGCCCGGTCGGCAGAAGGAGGGCAAGCACGAGTCGCTCGACCCGGTGGGCGTGGCGCTGCTCGCGCTCTCGGTGGTCCTCGTGCTGCTCCCGCTGGTCGAGGAGCGCGAGTGGAAGGGCGCCCTGAAGTGGCTGCTCATCCCGGCAGGGCTGCTGGTGGCCGTCGGGTTCGTGCTGTGGGAGCGCCGCTACGCCCGCAGCGGGCGGATGCCGGTCGTCGACCTCTCGCTCTTCACCGTGCGCTCCTACGCCATGGGCAACGCCATTGGCTCCGTCTACTTCGCCGGGTTCACCGGCATCTTCTTCGTCTACACCCTGTTCCTGCAGCAGGGTCGCGGCTACACGGCCCTCGAGGCCGGTCTCGCCTCGCTGCCGTTCGCCGTCGGCTCCGGCGTCTCGAGCGGCATCGGCGGCCGCTACGTCGCGACGGTCGGTCGCAAGCTCGTGGTCGCCGGCCTGGTGCTGGTCGTCATCGGGCTGGCCGCCACCGACCTGGTCATCGAGCAGGTCACCGGCAAGGGCATCGGCTGGGCGCTGGCGCTTCCGTTCCTGGTCGCGGGCATCGGCGGCGGGCTGGTCATCGCGCCCAACACCTCCATCTCGCTGTCGGAGGTGCCGCCGGCGGTCAGCGGCGCGGCCTCCGGCGTGCTCCAGACCGGGCAGCGGGTCGGCACGGCGCTGGGCATCGCGGTCGTCGGCTCGGTCTTCTTCAGCCGGCTCGCGGCCACCCAGGGCAAGGACTGGGCCAGCGCGCTCGAGCACGGGCTGCTCGTCTCGACCGCGTTCGTGGCGCTCGCGCTCGTGCTCGGCATCGTCGACCTGGTGGCCAAGGGCGCCCACCACGGCCGGCACGAGGCGGCCTGAGCCCGGACCCGCACCCGGACTCCCCTCCGACGCTTCACCCGGCACCCCGAACGGCCGAGGAGCAGAGCAGAGTCCGCTGAGTGAGGGGAGGCCTCGTGCCGCTGACCGGAGTGTCCCGGGGCTACGCGTCGTTCGCCGCGCCGCCGCCGCCGAAGGCGCCGACCACGGACGGCACGGGCAGCGGGTCGGGCGGCGCACGCGTCGCCGCCCCCCAGCCGGAGGCACCCGCCGCCGTCGCGGCCGAAGCCCCCGCCCCGGCCCTGCCGGCGGCGCGTGCGCGGGTCGACCTCTACCTCTGAGCCGCGCGTGGCGCACTATGGACGTGCGACGACGCAGCCGAGCAGGGAAGGAGCTCCGATGCCGGAGCACGAGGAGCAGACACCGGACGCCACGCCCGAGCGACGGGCGGCAGTGGTGGCCCACCCGGTGCCGCTCGAGCGCGCCGCGCCGGAGCCGGGCATCGTCCTGCGCGCCGCGGCCCGGCTCGGGACCCGCGCCCGCGCCATCGCCTCGAACCCCATCGCGGTCGCCTCGGCCTCGGCGGCGGCCACGGTCGGCACCGGGCTCGCGCTGAGCGCGGCCAAGTCGGCGGTCACGCGCACGCTGGTCGCTCGCTCTGCACCCCCGCCGACGGCGAGCCTGCACGTCCACGTGGTGCACCACGTCGTCCACCACGTCGTCCACGTCGCCGCCCTGCCCCCGGGCCGCGACTGACGGGCCGCCTATCCTCGGCGCTGTGGCAGACCCCGCCGAGAGCGCAGCGACCGACGAGCCCGCCGGCTACGAGCAGGCCCGCGACGAGCTGCTCGACGTCGTCCGGCGCCTCGAGGCCGGCGGCACCACCCTCGAGGAGGCGCTGGCGCTCTGGGAGCGCGGCGAGAAGCTCGCCGCGGTCTGCCAGCAGTGGCTCGACGGCGCCCGCCGCCGCCTCGACGCGGCGGCTCCGGAGCCTCCGTCGGCCGGCTAGGTGTACTGATCAGGCACGTTGGTCGAGGTCGTGTGACGACACGATCTGATTGATCTTGATGTGGGAGGACCTCCCGGCGTGGAGTGGAGCTGCTGA